>CAITHY010000056.1 GCA_903892315.1 uncultured beta proteobacterium
TAATCAATAATCTCAACACTAACAACCTGGCCCAGCTTCGCTTGTCCTTGGCCCTTTGGTGGAATCAAAATGTCATGCCCAATGCGCTTATCTTCTGGCGCAACAATCAAAACACCGTTTTCATTTAAGAGGCGACCGATCACCACTTTGTTCGCGTGCAGAACTACCTCAACAATTTGCCCCTCTGGACGACCACGTCGATCTGTTCCTAATACTCTGACATTAACTCTGTCGCCGTGCATGACGCGCGACATTTCTCTTTCTGACAGAAAAATATCTTCGCCACCATCATCGGGTATGACAAATCCAAATCCATCTCGATGCCCCTGAACTGTTCCTAAACGGTCAGCCTCACGCGGCATCAAGTCTTTTGCTTTACGCATTTAATTCCTTCGGCAATACATGCCTGTCTATATATCTACTGATATCTATTTTTGTTATGAATAAGGCTACTGTATCAAACCACCAAGTCTGAAGGGAAAAAGCCGAATGGGGCCAGAAATGGCCAAGAAATGCCTATCCCCCTATAATAAAGGCATGCCCAGGTGGCGAAATTGGTAGACGCACCAGCTTCAGGTGCTGGCGATCGTAAGGTTGTGGGGGTTCGAGTCCCTTCCTGGGCACCAAACACTTTCAATAGACCTCATATGGGGTCAAATGAAGCGAATACAACCCTTCAATAGTTAGAAAACCAAGTGAAATCAGGGCTATTAAAGAAAGCAGGTGATAACGGTAAAGAAATTAGCCTCTTTTCAGCTACCGCCCTTGGTATTGGCGGCATGATGGGCGCCGGTCTTTTTTCTTTACTGGGAACTGCCAGCGCTCATGCTGGAACCCATATTCCCTCAGCTTTCTTAATAGGCGCCTTCGCAGCCTCCTTCTCGGTCTACTCCTATGCCAAATTGGGCGCCACTTTTCCGAGTAGTGGCGGAGCAGCCACCTTCACCGTCATGAGTTTTGGGCCTGGAGTGATTTCAGGAGGTCTTAATGTCTTTCAATATATTGCTTACCTGATCGCTGCCGCTCTTTACGCTGCAGGATTTTCCGAATATGCCAATACGATGCTAGGTGGAAATCTTTCCCCATTAGAGGTCAAGATGATCGGCACCCTGATTGTAGCCATTTGTGCTGGAGTCAATTTGCTCGGCACGCAAATTGTTGGGCGTGCAGAAACTCTAGCAATTGGCTTTGTAACAATAGCCCTTCTCTTATTCTCTGCAGGAGGTATCCACATGGCCAAAGTTCACAACTTTGAAATGTCTGGCGGTTCTCTCAATGGTATCGCTATAGCCGCAGGCATTCTGTATATCAACTACCAAGGTTTCGGAGTTGTAACAAATTCTTCTAATGCAATGTACGAGCCCCAGAAAGAACTTCCTCTAGCGATGTTCTCTGCTCTCGCGCTTGTAACGATTGCGTATGTGCTCGTGAGTACTGCCGTTGTTTTTTTGCTGACGCCAGACAAAATTCAAGAATACAACGGCCATGTGCTAGCCGATGCAGCGCAACTGGTTTACGGCAGAATTGGTTTCATCGCAATCGCCTCCTCAGCTTTACTTGCTTGCGCTGCAGCACTCAACGCTACTATTTTCGCCGCTTCTAATATTGCAGCAGATATGGCAACCACCAGCTCCATCTCAAAAGCCTTAAGTGCCACAGTCTTAAAAACACAATCTCGATCATTGTCAGTGTCTGCAGTCATGGTGATTGCTTTGGTATTAGCATTTCCACTGGATGTTGTTGGAAAAATGGCAAGTCTGGCATTCTTACTTGTATATGCCGCCATTACCTATGGACATTTAAAAGTTCGCAAAAAAACTGGTGCAAAATTATGGCCTTTGTGGACTGCAATCATTGTCAATCTAGGCTTGTTTATTACGCTATTTATCAACGTCATTGAGACTGCGCCTAATAGTGCAGTCGCGCTAGCTTGCGCACTCTTTGGCTCCTTTGCGCTTGAGGGGTTATCTAGAAGATGCAACACCTGACACGAAAACTATCAGCGCGATTAATAAGTTCTTGATGCTAATGCTGTCCTCACCCTCTCAGACGTTAGTGGCAGATCAAAAATTCTTTGGCCAAGCGCATTGGCAACCGCATTTGCAATAGCAGCGCAACCAGGTCCTTGCGAGCCCTCTCCAACACCTAATGACTTCTCATTCTCTCGATGGATGATTTCCACATGGACATTGGGCACATCCGAAAAGCGCAAAACTGGATACTCCGACCAACTGCTAACCTCAATGCCGGCTTGATTAAATGGAACTGACTCATACAAAGTCCAGCTAGTGGTTTGAACCAACCCACCCTCAATTTGATTCTTAAAGCCATCGGGATTAATAGTCAATCCTCCATCTGCCGCAGCATATAAATCTGTTACAGAAATTTTTCCAGTTTTGGGATCTACTATAACGTCTGCAATACAAGCGACATAGACAGAAAGATTTTTATATTTTGCGAAGGCCAAGCCTCGACCATATAGCTTACCGCTCTTCTTATAACTCATTGGCGTTTTATGCCAAGCCGCCATCTTTGAAACCTGGGTAATCACATCAACAGCACGTGAGTCTTGGAGATGCTTGATTCTAAATTGAGCGGGATCCTGATTTGCGGACTTCGCAAGATCATCCATCATAGATTCAATCGCAAATATATTTGCATATGCACCCAAGGTGCGTAATGCTGATACACGCACAGGCATGTCCTCCAAAAGGTGGTTAACTACCTTTTGATTTGGAAAAACATATAGTGGAATCGCATTTCGATCAGATCCACCGGCAGGCTGTGGAATATTTTTCACAGGACTTGGCCTAAAAGGTGTCTCCAAATACCAGCTAGCAAGAAGATTGTCGCCGGTTGGTTCGCCAGGTCGCGTACTATGGGTATTACTCCATAATTCATGCTTCCAGTCGACGATATTGCCATCGCGATCTAGCGCAGCATCTATATTGACGATCATTGCTGAACCATAAGGCTCCCACTTAAACTCGTCATCCCTCATCCATTGAACCCGAATTGGCTGGTTAGGAAGAGCTTTTGCAATCAACATTGCATCCAAGGCAACATCATCAGCGCCACTTTGGCCATACATGCCGGAACCTTCTTTATGAACACAAATAATCTTTTCAGGAGGAAGGCCAAGTGTTTTAACTAGATCCGTGCGTAATGGATACATCCCCTGACTATGAGTCCAGACTGTAAGCGCATCATCTTTCATCAGGGCAACTGCGCAAGAAGGGCCAATCGATGCATGGGCGATAAAGGGTTTTGTAAATTGGGCACTCAATACCTTAGTTCTTTCCACCGAGGAGCCCTGCTTCACCCCAATGACTGTGTCAGTACTGGACTTTTGCTTCATCCCCTTAAACCAAGATGAAAGAGATGGCGGTAGGTCCTCTGCCAGTTTCCAAGAAATATTTTTCTTTAATACCTCTCTAGCCTGAATTGCCTGCTCTTCACGCTGCGCTACAACTGCTACAAAGCTACCGTTTTGAATCACAGCAACTACGCCAGGCATTTTTTCTACTTGACCAGCATCTGACTTTAAGATAGTTGCGCGGGGTGCGGGCGGCCTGATGACTCTTGCATGCAGCATGCCAGGCATTTTTATGTCCTGAACGTATGCGATACCTCCAGAAACCTTGGCTGGAATATCTACTCGACGTATTGGTTGACCTATTGTGGTGTGTGATTTTTTGAGAGCAGTCTTAGTGGAAACTTGCTTTTGAAAAAGCTCTCTATTGGCTAAAGCCCAATAGCTAGTAGACCGTCCTGTGGGTGAAGTAATTTCACCGTTGTTGATCCGTAAATCAGCAGCAACGATACCCATTCGTAATGCAGCACGTTCAAGCAGGATTTCTCTGGCATCAGCAGCAGCATAGCGCAAAGCAAGCCCACCATACTCGATAGACTGACTACCGGATGTAACCCCTTCGTTAGGAGAAATACCAGTTGTTGTCGGGATCATCACGATTCTCGACATCTCTATTTCAAGTTCATCAGCCACTATCTGCATCAAAGCCGTGGTAATGCCCTGCCCAAACTCAACCTTACCGGCAAACACAATCACCTTCCCGTCAGGCTGAATATGGAGCCAACTATCTAGCATTCGATTAGCATTCAAACTACCAGGTAGGGCATCAACTGCAGATTGAGAAAAAAGTTCTGGCGTCCATGCAAAGCCAATGGCCAGACCGAGACCGCTCTTAAGGAAGTGTCTACGTGCAATATCAGAAGTATTGATCATGCTGACATCTCCTTGCCAGCACGCTGAATTGCTTTAATAATTCTGGTATGGGTGCCGCACCGACATAAATGCCCCTGTAGCCCCTCTTTAATTTGCGTCAGATTGGGATGCTGATTCTTCTCTAGAATTTTTTTTGCACGAATCATCATTCCAGAGATACAGTAACCGCACTGAACAGCCTGCTCCGCAATAAAGGCTTTGTTCAAAGCCTTTAGGGTAACATCGCTTTCGTAAGACTCAAGTGTGGTGATATTACCTTTCACACTACCAACGGGATAGGAGCAGGATAGAATAACCTCGCCGTTCAACAGAACTGCACAAGCTCCGCATTGCCCCAAACCACAGCCATACTTTGCCGAATTAATGGCGGCATCATTGCGTAACACATATAACAAAGGGGTTTCAGGGTTCACATCTACGCTGATTACTTGATTATTCACAGATAGCTTCAAAGCCATATCTATCTCCAATTAATGAATCTATTTTTATTATTGCTAGCTTAATCGTTTTTACAAATCTTTGTTTTATAGATGAGGTTGTGCACCTTAATCCTAAAGAAACCAGAATCTGACTGCGGTAAACACAGCCATACTCACCACTAAAGTGACAATCATTTTTCGGGTGAGATAGAAAGAAATAATAGCGGCCAATCCACCCCAGATATTCGGTAATTTGAGATCGAATTGAGTCACGCTAGTAGCATTTGCTGGTAGAAAAATTTCGGGCGCCAAAATAGCGACCATCGCTGCTAATGGAGCAAAGCGAATGGCCTCCAATACCCAACCTGAAACCTTTACACGCTCCCCAAGAATCAGAAAGAAACTACGTGACCAGGCCGTTACAAATGCCATACCAATTAGCAATAGAGAAATATTCCAATCAATTTGCATTAAGGTGTATTTCCTTTGGGAGATTTATCGGTCATCATGCCCACGACTAAGGCTGCCACGATGGCAAAGATAATATTGAGTCTAAATGGAAGCCCGTAGGTCCCCACTGCTACTACAGCCGCAGTTACTGCAGCCCAGCGTGCGGCAGCACGGTCCAGCATGGGCACAATAATGACTAGCAATGCAATTGCACCGGCAAACTCTAGACCCCAACTATTGGGAATTTGACTAGCCAGCATGATGCCTGCAATCGAACCCACTTGCCAAAGGGCCCAGTTCGAGAACTGCATACCCATCAACCAACACAAGCGTAGTTGTTCATTATCAGAATGTCGCTCTTCAAGAGACTCCGGCTTAGGGTAGCGCCTGATATAAAAAAGATAACTAAAGTCAGCCGTGAAATAACCCAAAAAGATTCTACGCCAAGTAGATAAATAGGAAAAATGGGCTTGAAGTCCAAGGCTAAAAATAACAAACCGCAAGTTCACCATAAATGAGGTGATCAATATCACCCAAATCGGCAGGCCTGCGGCAATCAAAGGCAGTGCTGCCAGCTGTGATGAACCTGCAAAAACTAAGAGGCTCATGGCTAAGGCTTGATGCAGGGTTAAGCTCGACTTAGCCATCGCAATACCAGTGACAAAACCCCAGGTGAAGATTGTCACGCCAGAGCGCGACATCTCCTTAAAACCATCTACAAAGTACTTTTGTTGACGGGAATTCATGCAGGCGAATTAAATACCCATATTTCGATGCAAAATCTTGGGTTTCATCTCTTCCCATAGACTTGCAAAGTCTTCTGTATTTTCTTCTGATAGTTTAATTAGGTCGTAAAGATGGCCAAACACAATCGACTCTCTATTAACCAAAGTCTTTTCGAACTCCGTTAAACCGATCGGCTTATCTTCCAGATCACGCGTAAGCTCTGCAGAGCAAACAATAGCCTGCCCATCATCTTGATCGACCACGGCAAACTCAATGAACTGCTGAGCTTTATCTATGATCACAAGAGTGCCCCGAGCATATGTGACTGCATCATACTGCTGAACGATATAAGCCAGAAATTGATCTTCATCTACCCTCTCCATCTGTAAATCATCGACAAAAAAGAGGTATTGATCACCATCAGCATTGACTAAAGTAAACACCTTAGGGGTGGCACCATAACCTAAGACGAGGTTATGATAATAGGTAGCAATTTCTACAGCAAGGCTTTCAGAAAAAAGGTGCATTACGAATTCACTTACGTCTTTTGGTTAGGTTAAATTCTTTTTCAAGAACTCCATTGTTCTATCCCAAGCAAGTTTTGCTGCAATTTCGTTATATTGCAATGGCGGAAGACCGCGAGAGTCTGATTTAGGATTAGCAAAAGCATGCTTCGCGTCATAGCGATAAAACTCATGCTGGACCCCTGCTTCTGTTAACTTAGAATCCAATTGGTCAACTCCAGACAGAGCGAAGAAATCATCATGCGTAGCCCAGTGGGCCATCATCGGCTTGGTAACTGCTTTGGCATCCACATACTCCAATGGAGGGTAGCCATACCACACCACCGTGCCATCTAATTCCGGAACATTGCAGGCCGATAGAACCGTTAATGCACCGCCCATACAAAAGCCAGTCACTGCCACTTTCTTACTGCCGGCAGCCTTAAGGTACTGAACAGCACCACGAATATCTTGACTAGCAGCATCACCAAAGTTCAAGTCGCCCATGAGGTGCTCAGCCTCTTTTGCCTCTAAGGCCAATTTGCCGCGATAGAGATCAGGCACTAAGGCACGATAACCAGCTTTTGCTAGACGCTCCGCCACAGCCTTTACTTCATCATCCAGGCCCCACCACTCTTGAATAACTACCACCCCGGGGGCATTTGCTTTATCAGTTGGTTCAACTAAATAGCCATCTACCAACTGACCATCAGGCCGCTTGAACTGAATCATCTTTACTCCTTTTAATTGCAATATCTTTTTTATCTGAATGTATATATCCTACCAGCCAGAATGTGAGCAATCCACAGACTGCTGCCCCATAGCCAACAAGGTTGTAATGCTCCATCTTGCCATCGGCTGTAATAGTAACAACCATTCCAGCGACCACGGAGGCAATGCCAGATGCAAGCATCTGGATTGAGCCAACCAAACTCATGAAAGTCCCTCTAATCTTTGGTTCAACCATTTGACTAACAATAGCCATCGTTGGAATCATGCGGCCAGAGATCAAAATAAAGAAGGCGGTTTGGTTAAGTAAAACAATCCACAAGGGAACTGGCATCAAATTAGTAGTAACAAGGATCGGAAACAAGCTCACGATAGCTAACATCCGGAAGACTTTAACCTTGCCATACTTATCTGCTAGATGCCCAATATATCTGGAGCTCATTAAGGTAGCGATACCACCGCAAAGATAAATGAGAGAAATATAGGCATTGGCGACACCCACGTTTGCAGTGAGATACAAGGCAATATAAGGAATCACGGAGAAGCCTGTGATCATTACTAGACCAATAAATAAGAAGGCGCGCAAATGCCGATGAGCAATCAAAACCTCATAGATTTGCTTAAAGCGACTGCCCTCTTGAATATGGTGCAAGTGTCCAGAAATTTTAGGGATATAGCGATATCCGATAAATAGAATCAATATAGAGATGAGCCCAATAAACATGAAAGGAGCACGCCAGCCCAGAAAGCTGATATGGTTTGCCAAGAACAAACTTAGAGGCACCCCAGCAACAGTTGAAACAGAGAAAGCAGCCATCACCGTACCTAGCGCCTTACCTCTCCGTTCGAAAGGAATGGAATCGGCCACAATCGTCTGCACCAAAGATCCTAGAATGCCGCCAAAGGCACCTGCGCATGCACGAGCAATAAATAGCATGTGGTAGTTCGAAGCAAATCCACAAGCTATCGTTGCAATAATGAAGCAACCATACAAACGCAAGAGTAATTGTCTCCGCTCAAATCGATCAATGTAATAGGTGGCAAATACACCTGCGATCGCAGCAGAAAACGTATAAGAAGATAGCAGTAATCCAAATTGATGTGTATTAATGGAAAGCGCTGTAATGAACTGAGGCCCCAAAGGCATCATGATCATAAAATCCAAGATGTGGGTGAACTGAATACCCGCCAATGCAAACAAAAAGAAGCGTTCTTGCTTCTTCATTTCGGTTGTGTGAGGGGCGTTAATCAAGGGCTACTTTACTTGGATTGGTTGATATGCCATTATCAACCCTGATAAGAAAATTTGCTTACTTACAACCGATTGAAATTTACTATATTTATGCCGCTTACTCCAGACGCTATTACTCAAACAACTCTAGCAGGCATACCCCTTCTTCCGCTGATCAGAGATGTGCTTTTCGGCACATTCGGCCTCCTCCTAATCCTGCTCTTTCATGGCAGTACGATCAATTTTGTCATGATGCGCTTTGAGAAATTAACCAATCAAAACCTGAAAGCCAGGCAATACAATCGCGTATTTTTTCATTTTTATTCGGCTTTTTTCTTTATCGCCCTAATTCATATCACTGAAATTGTTATTTGGTCTGTTTTCATCCTGGCATTGGGTTTAATGGATGATGGAATTCAGACACTTCTCTTTGTAGGGAGCAGCTACACCACAGTAGGTTTCGTTGGAGACATTCTGCCAATGGGCTGGAAGAGTCTTGCATTCTTTGTATCCTTTACTGGATTATTCTCAATCGCATGGACTACATCTACCATGATCAGCATGACTAATTCTTATAAAATCGCCTGGAACCTTAAGCACCACCAAAAAGACCCTACCGCTTCTTAATATAGTACCCATAGACACAACGATTCCCACCTCTGGATGGGTTATGGGTATCGTGAATCACACCATTAATGATGGCGGTGAGATGTCTAGAAACCTTAACAATCAGTATTTCTTTGGGCAATTCTTCCGGTCGGAGGTGAACCTGACAGCCCGCCCCCACTTTCATGGTGGGCACCCATTCAAAACCTAAACCCAAAATGTAGTCATGGAATACATTCCGGTGATTTCCGTTCCGAGGGGATGATCCTTTGATA
>CAITHY010000057.1 GCA_903892315.1 uncultured beta proteobacterium
AAGTGCCCCTGCAATCTCGGCAACTGTTGTGAGAACTTCAAGCATGGTTAGTCCTCTTTTCAGATGAGATAAACGGATGGAAGTAAGCCACCTTGACCTTGGTAAAAGACTGCGCGTTCGTGCGCCATGACTGCGGCTACTGCTAAGTCAATGCGGCGGGTGCTACCAGGCTTCTCTTTGGCAAGGCGTGAACCGCGAGAGTCGGTGCGAAGGGTTGCGTTGGATACATGGCGAGCCATCGCCTTATCACCATCGTGGGTCAGGGCTTTGTTAATAACTGCTTCGTAAAACCTTGTTGTAGCTGGTGTCATGCGAGAGGCTGATTGTGGGAACTCGACAATCGGTAAACCTTCATCTTCAAGAATTGCCATCGTCCTAGCCCAGCGATAAGGGTCGCAAGCGATTTCTAATACTTGCCATCTCTTGCAGGCTTCGCGGATTGCTTCCTCTACATCGAGGATTGGGATAGACCAATCAGGGTCAGCATCCTCAGGCTTCTCCCATACCTGAACAGGTATAACATGGGGAATCGTGCCCTCTTCGCCTACCTCAACTGCCACAATTACTGTGCAGTCGCCGTTGAAACTGCCGTCAAAGCCGAGGACTACATCTGCACCATCCGGAATTGATCGTGGAACTTCGCATAAATCCCATGTGCCATGAGGTAACCAAGTGTCTGAGGTGCTAGTCCAGATGTTAAGTCGCTTGGTTTTGAACTCAGACTCTGGAGTTGATTTAGCGGCAGATTTCATGTCATCTGCGGAAAGGATGTCGTCGTAACCTGGGTTAGCGATTTTCCAAGTATCTTCACTCATGTAATCAAGGTCGGCTGGTGCTTCCCAAGCCGCCATAAAGAAAGTTGGGTCATCAATTTCGCCGGAAGCAACCTTTTTTCCATACTGATAAAGGCTGTAACAGATTGAATCTTTACCCGTGCTGTCAGTTTTTACGCCAGCCGTAGAGATAGCAAAGAGCATCGGTTCATTTCTTGCGCCCATACCAAGTGACATAACCGACCAAAGGTCAGGGTTAGGCTGGGCATGGAGCTCATCAAAAGCCGTAAAACTGGGACTATATCCCTCTTTTGTTGCCGCTTCGGATGACAAAACTTTATAGACGGAGCCAGTAAGCGGGTTGTAAATAGAATCTCTAAAGACTTTGAGGGTATTAGAAAGTTCAGGTTCCATTTCAACCATGCGCTTTGCGGTTCCGAATACGATTCGTGCCTGTTCGCGGTCGGCGGCGCAAGAATAGATTTCTCCACCATCAACTCCAAAGACAAGTTGATCGAGTGCCACCGCAGATAGAACGGCAGACTTTCCTTGCTTGCGAGGAAGTAAAATCAAAGCACGACGATGGCGTAATTTTCCATCGGCAGTTACAGCAAAGACATGGCGTAGAAGTTCTTTCTGCCAATCTCTAAAAACCATTGGGTCACCGGCAGAGCCAGCGACAGAATCTTTTACGATGCGGCAAAGTGCTTCACCAAAATCAACAACTCCACCGCCGCGCGATCGCGCCAAATCTTCTTTTGGAACGGGAGTTAAATGTTGAGGTGGCCAACCTGGTATTGCCTTGGCCTTACGAGGCTTTGTAGCCAATCTTCGCCCCTTTTTTAATGTTGCAGATACCGTGTGAGGGTCTGACATTTTCTAAGGTGTCAGCACCACCAAGTGAAATCGGTGTCACATGGTCAATCTGTAAACCAAATTCCCAACCCTTTACTTTGCAACTGCGTGGAAGTGTTAGGTCAATAGGCAACTTACAGATGTGGCAACTTGACCCGTAAGTTTCAAGAACTTGAACATCCGTATAGATTTCATAACCGTTGCCAAGTTTCCATGCACGCCTACGGCGACCTTTTTCTAAATCTTGGCAGCGCAACTTGGCAGCATTATTTCTACGATAAATGCGGTCTGCCTCGGCTTTACGCTGAGGATACTTTTGCACCCAAGTAGATACGCCTAGTTTGGCGCGTTCAGGATTTGCCATACGCCAAGCTGCGCTACGAGCATTTTCTTTGGCCTTATTAGCTTGCTGGTAAGCACGCTTTTTGGCTAGTAATTCTTCACCCTTGCGTTCGCGATACGCCTTCATGTAGATGGCATTAATGACTTTGCATGGTTCGCAATAAGGTTCTTTCTGATGGCGATGCCTCAGATAGCCAGCAGTTGTACCGCATTTAGCGCGTTTTGGTTCTGTTTCTGTCCTTGGCAAGTTGTTCAAGTTTGCTGACAATTTTTACCTCGGCTACCCCTAGTCGTGATCGCGAAACTGGGTCAAATCCCAGCGCGGCTAAAGCCTTTGTGAAAGCATCGTTAATGGATACAAACGCTCTGGCATCTGTGGCTTCTAATGTGGCTAGGTACTTTTTGCGAGCCGCACTAACAGCATCGGCAAGAAGCGCAGTGTTCTCGATTGCTTCACGATCGGCACTCTTGGAAATCCAAGTTATCGCCTCTGACCATGCCCGTTCCCAAAACCTTTGACCATCAATCCCTAGTGAAAGCGGAGCTTCTGGTATTTCTAAAGTCTGGGGAAGCATGGTGATAATTTTTAAGTCTGGAAGTTTTCTTCCGCCGGAATCTGTCTTTGATGTGCGACCAGCGGCGCGCTTTAATTCGACTGGTTTTGGAGGCCTTCCGCCCATTTCTCAAAACCTTTCAATAAATGTCCAAATCGCCCATTTTGAGACTTTGCGCGTTATACGGGGGGACGGGTAACCAAATAAAAATTTAGAAAAAACAGCTTTTGCAATCTGCCCTTTTCTCACTTATTCCCCTTGGAACTGTTGCACTTTCTGCAACACGCTCTCAGCAACGAGGGGTCATGCCTCAATTTTCTAGCCTCGTTTTTTAATACGCTCAATGGCACAACATGATCAACAGTTGCATCAGCACCTTCTAGTGGCTGCTTCCCACATAGGTAGCAAGTCCATCTATCACGCTTAAGTATTTCTAGCCTGACCTTACGCCACTCATTGTCATAACCACGCTCAGTTGGTGCGCCACGAATACGCTCATACTTAGCCGCTGAAATGGCTGTATGGGTTGGACACCGTGAGTTCTCTGTAACTACTCCACAATCAAGGCAAGGCTTCTTAGACATCTAAACCTGCTGAACGCATGACGCGCCTTAATACGCGCTCAGCGTACACCATCAAGTTATCCTTCACGCCGTCACACTCGGCGTGTCAGATTCATCCTTGTATTTCAATCCCT
>CAITHY010000058.1 GCA_903892315.1 uncultured beta proteobacterium
ATGTCTGCTCTCATAATCCTTTGGTCCCAGGTTCAAGTCCTGGTGCTTTCACCAGAAATAAACCCTCATCAGCAATGGTGGGGGTTTTGCCTTTCTGGTCCCGTGACTGCATTAATCTTGACAGCCTCAGCAAAGTAATGACTGATCCTTTAGAATTGGTTGACTAGTCAACCAATTCCATGAAAAAGACCGCCTTGCCTCCCACTCCGTTCTATACGCCAAAGGCTTATACCCCTAAGGGAAGCTTGGTATATCTAATGGTTCGAAATAAATCTATTTATCAGCGTTTGGCCGATATGAGGCTTGCTGATTTGAAAATCACAGCTTCACAAATGAGTATTCTGATGATGATTGGGCATGGTGAAAAAGCCACAATATCTTCAATTTCTCAATTATGGGGCATCAATGCTGCAGCTACTGTCCGAATGGTTCAAAAACTTGAAGCAATGCAGTTGATCAAAAAACTCCCCTCCAATAAAGATGGTCGAGTAACCCATTTGTCATTAACTACAACCGGAAAGAGTCTCATTAAGCTCATCCCAGATCGTTTATGTGATTTATTAAATCATTCTTTAATGGGTTTCACATTGAAAGAATTTGAGCAGCTAAAAAGTTTTTTACTGCGAATTGAAGCGAATAACTTGCGGCAGCTAAAGGAAGCGCAATGAAGCATCTCATTAAAAGTCTGACCTTACTAATGTTGATACCCGCAAGTCTGGCATTGTCATCTTGCGCCTTATTTTCAAGGGAAAGTTTGCCAGAGCAAAGTGCCAAACCCTTGGAGGCGCTTGAGCCTAGTCTCACTCAGGGTCTGCCAACCATACGGGATCAGTGGTGGACTGTTTTTGGAGACCCACAGTTAAACCAATTGGTTGATTTAGGTCTGCGCCATTCTCCTAATTTAGAAATTTCTGGCGCAAGAATTGTGTCGGCACAGGCGATACTTGAGACCGAGAAAGCTGCATTTCTTCCGCAAGTTGGTGTAGGTGGGCAAGTAGATCGTCAGCAACTTTCGCAAAATTATATTTTTGTACCTGGGATGCCTATTTATACAGGATATGGGCTTGTCAATGCGTCTTTAAATTGGTCTCTTGATATTTGGGGTAAGCAAAAGAAATATTATGACGCTGCTAAAAATCAAGTGAAGGCGGCGCAAGCAAGCCACCATGCTTCGGTTCTGTTGTTGTCTACAACAATTGTGCGCGTCTATTTTGATTATGACCGCATTGTTCAAGCACAACTGCTATTTGCTCGTGACGCTGAGGTAAAAAAGAATTTATATCAAATTGCTCAGGATAGAAAAAGAGCTGGCTTAGTTGATGAGTTAGTGGTCAATCAGCGCAAGATTGACTATGAAGCTGCTCAAGCTAATTTGACTCAGGCAAATCTGAGTAAAAAAATGGCCCAACATCAGCTTGCAGCTCTTGTTCAGGAGGGGCCTTCATGGGGCGAAGGGCTGCAGCCACCCTCTATTCAATTGCTTGGCCTCAACCTTCCAGAAACAATTCCTTCAAACCTATTGGAGCGTAGGCCAGATTTGCAAGCATTACTTAGCCAAATTGACGTTGCAAGATTGCAGTTAGAAGGGGCCAAATTAGAGTATTTGCCTGATATCAACCTAGCGGGATTTGTTGGGGTTCAGTCCTTTGGTTTATCTCAGCTCTTCGCCAGCAAGAGTCAGCAATTTAGTATCGGCCCCGCAATCAGTCTACCTATTTTTGATGGCGGACTAATTAATGCCAATATTACAGGTAAGGAAGCAAATCGAAACCAGGCGATCGCCAATTACCAAGAGCAATTGGTGCAAGCCTTGCGTGAGGTATCCGATGGTATTGGCTCCATGAAGAGTTCGCAATCAAACTATAGTAGTTATAGCAATGCCTACCAAAACGCCAAGACAAATTATGAGAGTACCCGACGTAGAAGTGAGGCTGGGATTAGTTCTAAGGAATCTGTTTTGACCATAGAGCAGGCCTATATTGCACAGGGCCAAAATTTTGCGGATGCGAAACGAAAAATGCTAACTGCAAACATAGTATTGGTCCAAGCCTTGGGCGGTGCCTATTGGCAGGATCCGGCCAAAACCCATTAAACATGAACAAGAAGATTTAAATTATGGAAACGCTAACTGAGAATAAGCAATTTGATAGACCAAAAGCTTTTAAGATTTTTGGAGCTGTACTGGCCATCCTATTTTTATTGGCACTAGTCTATTGGCTTATCTTTGGCCGCAATTCTGAATCGACTGATGATGCATACGTTGCTGGTTCACAGGTTCAAATTGTTGCTCAAATTGAGGGTGCCATAGCAGCGGTAAATGTATCAGAAACTCAGGCTGTTAAAGAGGGGCAAATTCTATTTAAAATTGATCCCACTGAAGCCAAAATTGCCGCAGAAAAAGCAGACATAGACCTACTCAATGCTTATGCGGATTACGAAAGACGAAGTGCTTTGCAGGGGGATGCCTCGGTTTCAAAAGAAGAGTTAGAGCATTCATACCTCAGCTTTCGCAAGGCAAGCGAAAATGCTCGTCAGGCGTATATTAATTTGTTACGTGCAGAAGTCCAAAGCCCAACTAGTGCCATCTTAGCTAAACGTTATGCCCAAGTCGGGCAACGAGTTGCACCAGGAGTGGTTCTTGGCTTATTGGTCGCGAAAGATGAAATTTGGGTGGATGCGAACTTCAAGGAGGACCAGCTGCGTAATATTCGCGTTGGCCAACCTGTAAAGTTGGAGTCAGATATCTATGGTGGCAAGATTGAGTATCACGGTAAGGTGGTGGGATTTGCTCCTGGTACTGGATCGACATTAGCGTTATTACCTGCTCAAAATGCCACTGGTAATTGGGTGAAAGTAGTGCAACGCTTACCAGTGCGCATTGCATTGGATGATGCTCAACTTAAGGATTTCCCTTTGCGTATTGGCTTGTCAATGAACGCCAAAGTTGATACCAGTAATCACGAGGGTGTGCCACTACAAGCGATGAGTGACGGCCCTCCACTCGATACAAACATTTATCGTAAACAGTATGAGCTTGCTGAAAGCCACATCAAGTCAATTTTGCATAAGTAAATAGCAGTCTATTTTTAATAATGACGCTAAAAGAATCCCCTCCCCAGCTGGTAGGCCTCAAGCTAGTATTGGCTACCATAGCTTTGGGCTTGGGATCCTTCATGAATGTGCTGGATATATCGATCGCAAACGTATCGCTTCCATCAATAGCTGGCGACTTTGCTGTAAGCCCGGCACAGGGAACTTGGGTCATCACCTCCTATGCTGTAAGTGAGGCAATTATGCTGCCTCTCACTGGGTGGTTAGCGGGCAGATTTGGGGATGTACGTCAGTTCACGATAGCAACCCTCTTGTTTACTTTGGCTTCCTTACTATGTGGAGCTTCTCAATCATTTGAGATGTTATTGGTTTCAAGGGTGCTGCAGGGAGTCGTTGGTGCCTCTATGATTCCTTTATCGCAATCACTCATTATCAAGATATTTCCTGCCAATAAGAGGGGTGCGGCCTTAGGGATTTGGTCGCTTACGCTCATTATTGCGCCTGTTCTTGGTCCTGTTGTAGGGGGATGGCTTACCGATAATTATGTGTGGAGATTCGTTTTTTTCATCAATATTCCCTTTGGTCTATTGTGTGCCTTTGCGGTCACGAAGTTGATGAAGGGTCGTGAGTCACCGAAAGTAATTACCCCAATTGATAAAGTTGGCTTAGCTTTACTAACAATTGGTATAGGTAGCTTGCAAATACTGTTAGATAAAGGCAATGAACTCAATTGGTTTGGCTCCACCACCATATGCGTTCTAGCACTTGTTTCAGTGATTACATTGATTTCGCTGGTGATTTGGGAGCTAGGTGAGGAATATCCTATTGTCAATTTAAGGCTCTTTGGAAATCGTAATTTCTTAATCGCTGCAAGTTGCCTAGGAATTGGTAGTTATGCTTTTTATATTTTTGTAATTATTGGTCCTTTATGGATGCAAACTCAATTGGGATACACGCCCACCTTAGCAGGTGAAGTCATGGCCGTTGTAGGATGTTTATCTATTTTCTTTGGACCTTTTTTTGGTATTAATCTCGATCGATTTGGTGCGCGACAGGTCGCCACTATAGGGTTTACTGCTTTTGGTATAGCTGCTTGGATGAGTGGGTCCATCACATCAGATGTTTCATTTGAGCATCTTCAGTTGGTGCGCTTATTAGCAGGTATCGGCATTGCAGGTTTTTTTGTGCCTATGACTGCAATTTCCCTGTCTCAAATCAATCCTCAGCAAATCAGTGCTGCGACAGGTTTAACTAACTTTTTGAGAAATATGGGTGGAAGTGTAGGGACTGCTATTGGAGTAACAATTTGGCAAAATCAGGCATCTACCTACCATGCAAATTTAGTGGAGTATGTTAATCCTGCCAACCCCGGATATAACCAGTTTTTAGCTTTGTTATCTGCGCGAGGAATGTCCGACATGCAAATGAATCAATATTTTGATGTTCTTGTAAATGCTCAAGCCTACGTACTTTCAACAAATCATCTACTAATACTCTCCGGAATGATTATGGTTTCCCTAGTTCCGGTTATTTGGTTTGCCAAGCCACCATTTGGTGGAGGCGGCGGCGGTCACTAATTATTTATCTATTAACCACTCACATTCAAAATGGTGAAATAGTCATTGAGCGCCGTAACAATGCCCTAATTCTTTGGGCTCAGATTCAAATCCTAGTGGATCCACTAGAAAAGTAAACCTCCACTAGCAATGTTGGGGGGCTTTCAGCTCTTTTGAATCAGCTGTTCAAATGCATTCACGAACGACTGAGGAGGTTGGGCCCCTTGTAAAAGATACTGATTATCAAGAATGATCGCAGGAACAGAGTTGATGCCTGCATCAGTATAGGTGGCCTCTTCTTCACGCACTTCGCTAGCAAATTCTTCACCCTGGAGTATCTCTTGAGCTCGCTCTTTTTCTAGCCCAGCACGGATGACCGCATCTAGTAAATTTTCTTGGTCATCTAAATTGACTGCTAAGCAAAAGTAAGTATTGAGCAATTCTTTTTTAAGGGCAGCTTGCTTTTGCAGGTCATATTCTTTGGCAGCCCAATACAAAAGACGGTGGCAATCAAAGGTGTTGTATACCCTTTTTCTACCTTCTGGATGAAATGCAAATCCAGCCTCCAATGCTTTTGCCCTGATATTGGCTTGATTGGCTTTCACTTGCTCTGCAGTTAAGCCATACTTTTCTGTGAGATGTTCAGTTGCATCTTGTCCACCCATAGGCATATTTCGATTGAGCTCAAAAGGGCGAAAATGTACTTCAAAGTTTGCTTTGTCGCTTAACTCAGCCATAGCCTGATTGAGATTACCCAAGCCTACAGCACACCAGGGGCAAGCTACATCAGATACATAGTCTATTTTTATCGTTGGCTTCATGGACTTTATTCTTCAGGGGCAGATTAATAATGAAATCAAAGTTAAACGAGCGTTACTTTAAGTATTGCTTGGCTCCCTAAAAAATACTTTGGATCCACCAATTAAATCAATAATTTACAAGAGTATTTGATTAACCTCGACCAACAAAGGGCATATTGGTTGCCATGATGGTCATATTGAGAATATTGCTCTCTAGAGGTAGCTGGGCCATGTGAAGCACTGCTTGGCCAACATGGTCCACATCCATGCGAGGCTCAACCTTAATGGACTGATCAGCTTGCATAATGCCAGCGGCCATCCGTTCTGTCATTTCAGTAGCCGCATTGCCAATATCGATTTGGCCACAAGCAATTTTGAATGGACGGCCGTCTAGAGAGATAGTTTTGGTGAGGCCACTGATAGCATGTTTAGTTGCCGTATAAGGGGCTGACATTGGTCGTGGTGCGTGAGCAGAAATGGAGCCATTGTTAATAATTCTGCCGCCCTGCGGAGATTGTGTCTTCATCATTCGAATGGCTTCTTGTGAGCATAAGAATGCACCACATAGATTGGCATTAACAACATCCATCCATTGCTCGTAGGTGAGATCTTCCATTGGAATTGCGGGAGCACCAATACCGGCATTATTAAAAAGCACATCAATGCGCCCAAATTTTTCTTTAATAGCAGCGAACAGTTTTTTGACTTGATCTGGTTTACCAACATCACAGGCAACTGCTAAGCAGTTATCAGCCGTGCCGCCAATATCAGTAATGGCTTTTTGGAGCTTTTCTAGATTTCGTCCCGTAAGGACCACTTGATAGCCACCCTGCAGCAGGGCTTTAGCTGCTGCTCTTCCGATTCCTACGCCGGCTCCAGTAACGAGGGCTACTTTATTGTTTTGGCTCATAGTTCGCTTTCTAATTTTTGTCTCGAAATATTTTTTTATTTCTCTAAATGATGTTTTACAAGTCTACGCTAAATGGTGTGACGAGGGTTGAACTCATCCTACTTGGGTAGTGGTAAGGCAGTTTTATACCGCACTTGTTTCAGGGCAAAGCTTGAACGAATTTTTTCAATACCGGCAATAGGTGTCAGTTGTTCCAAAATAAATTTTTCAAGGGCATCCATATCCGCAACTGCGACGCGGATGAGATAGTCGCTATCTCCGGTCATGAGGTAGCACTCCATGACCTCATCATGTTCGGAGATGCGTTTCTCAAATACGGCCAAGGACTCTTTGGACTGCTCTTTTAGGCTGATGGAGATAAAAACATTTAGACCCAGTCCTAGAGCTTTTGGGTCTGCCAGGGCTACATAGTTCCTAATAACCCCCTTATCTTTGAGTGCCTTGACCCGCATTAGACAGGGGGAGGGTGATAAATGAACCCGCTTAGCCAGCTCTACATTGCTGTGAGAGCTGTCGGTTTGTAGTTCGTTCAATATTCTGATGTCTATGGTATCTAGTTTCATAAAATTCCTTAATATTGAATTTATTCGGCATATTATGCTGAAAATTAAGATTTAATGCCAATAATTAGCATCCTATTTTGGTAGGATTATTCCAAAATAATCTCCATATTTACTTTTGATACTTATAGGAGGGGGCTTTGGCTATTGAGGTTGTTGTTCCCGATATCGGGGACTATCAAAATATTCCGGTGATTGAGGTCTTGGTGCAAGTAGGCGATCAAGTTCAGAGGGAGCAGTCGATTCTCACGCTGGAGTCTGATAAGGCCACCATGGATGTGCCTTCTTCTCATGCCGGCATCGTTAAAGAAATCAAAGTAAAGATAGGGGATCTACTTTCCCAAGGGGGCCCAGTAATCGTTCTGGAGGAGGCTGAAGAAAACGCTAATGTAGTGGACGATATTCAGAAAATTGCATCGACGACCCTGGAGATTATCAATAAGGCAAAAGCCATTGAGGTATCTGTAATAGAGTCGTCAGAGCTTATCGCCAGTCAAGATATAAAACAAAATACTGAAGGACATCAAACTTGGGCCAGCCCTTCCGCACGAAAATTTGCGCGTGAATTTGGAGTTGAGATTAAAAAAGTCTCCGGCACTGGCTTAAAGGGTCGTATTACCAGAGAAGATATTCAGCAATTCATCAAGAGTGCGATGTCGTCTATTGGCTCGGTGTCTGAGCGCCCTAGCGCCGGGATTGTCGGCTTTGATATTTTGCCGTGGCCTAAAGTGGACTTTGCTAAGTTTGGAGAGATTGAATGCCAGCCACGTAGCCGTATTCAAAAGGTATCTGCGGCCAATCTAGCCCGCAACTGGGTAATGATTCCGGCGGTGACGTATCACGATGACGCTGATATTACGGATTTAGACGCATTTCGTACGCGCCTGAATGCAGAGTCTAAAAAAGATACAGTCAAGATTACGCTATTGGCATTCTTAATCAAATCTGCAGTAGCTGCACTAAAAAAATATCCCACATTCAACGCTTCCCTTGACGGTGAAGATCTTATCCTTAAACAATATTTCCATATTGGTTTTGCTGTAGATACCGATGTTGGCTTAGTCGTACCAGTGATTCGTAATGTAGATCAAAAAGGGATACTGGAAATTGCGGAAGAGACGGCTGCTCTGGCAAAGCTAGCTCGTGAAGGAAAGTTAAAACCAGATCAAATGCAGGGCGCAAGCTTCACGATCTCTTCATTAGGAGGTATCGGCGGCACCTATTGTGCACCCATCATCAATGCCCCTGAAGTAGCCATTCTGGCGGTAAATAAGTCTGTTATGAAGCCAGTTTGGAATGGCGAACAATTTATACCCCGTCTTATATGCCCTTTATCGATGACGGCAGATCATCGCGTAATTGATGGTGCATTAGCAACCCACTTCACCACCTACCTTGCTCAATTATTGGCTGATTTTCGTAAAGTAGTTTTGTGAATCTAGAGCAAAGACAGCCTAAAGGAAATTGTTATGAACGCGCCTGACATGAAGAAGTACTTAAACCTTGAGCAGATCGATACGGATCCCGCCGAAACTGCTGAGTGGAATGCGGCGTTTATGGATTTGCTAGCCTCTGGCGATAGTGAGCGCGCCAAGTTCATTTTAGATAATTTAGTAAAGCTAGCCAATAAAAATCAGATTAATTGGGTGCCTGATTTAGTTACCCCTTATATCAATTCCATCCCCGTTGATGAACAGCCAGAATTCCCTGGAGATTTAGCAACAGAAGAAAAATTGGCATCATTGATGCGATGGAATGCTCTTGCCATGGTGGCTAAGGCTAATGAAGCCTATGGTGAACTTGGTGGACATATTGCCAGTTATGCAAGTGCCGCAGACTTATTTGAGGTGGGCTTTAATCACTTTTTCCGCGCTCGAACAGAAAGTGGGAATGCAAAAGAGTATGGCGATTTAGTTTTCTTTCAGCCCCATAGTGCGCCGGGTGTATATGCGCGCGCCTATTTAGAAGGTAGGCTGACTGAAAATGATCTAGCCCATTACAGACGCGAGATCACTGCACCGGATTCTGGTGCGAGAGGTTTATCAAGCTACCCCCATCCATGGCTCATGCCGGATTTTTGGCAGTTTCCAACAGGATCCATGGGTATTGGTCCCATAAGTTCAATCTATCACGCCCGTTTTATGCGTTACCTCACCGATCGTAAGTTATTGGACTGCACCAGCAGAAAAGTATGGGGGGTATTTGGTGATGGCGAGATGGATGAACCCGAAAGTATGAGTGCCCTCACTTTAGCTTCACGAGAAAAGCTGGATAACTTGGTATGGGTTGTTAATTGCAACTTACAACGTTTGGATGGACCAGTGCGCGGTAATGGCCGAATCATCGATGAACTCGAAAAGCTTTTCCGAGGTTCAGGTTGGAATGTCATTAAGTTAGTTTGGGGTAGCGATTGGGATGGTTTATTTGCCAGAGATACCACCGGTGCTTTAGTCAAAGCCTTTGCACAAACCGTTGATGGCCAAATGCAAACCTTTGCTGCAAAAGATGGTGGTTTTAACCGTAAAAATTTCTTTGGTCAGAATGAGGAGCTTGCCCGCCTAGCGCAGGGCATGACCGATGAGCAGATCGATCGACTCAAGCGTGGCGGCCATGACTTAGTTAAGATCTATGCTGCCTATCATGCAGCAGCTAATCATGTAGGCCAGCCTACTGTGATCTTGGCTCATACCAAAAAGGGTTACGGTATGGGTAACGCAGGTCAAGGAAAGATGACTACCCATAGTCAGAAGAAGCTCGACGATGAAGCCTTAATTGAATATCGCAATCGCTTTAATTTGCCATTGACTGATGAGCAGGCTACGAGCTTGGCATTCTTCAAGCCTGAAGAGGATAGCCATGAAATGCAGTACCTCAAACAACAGCGTACGCAATTAGGCGGTCAATTACCAAAGCGCTATTCCACTTGTGACAAGTTAACTGTGCCAGATATTCATTCTTATGCAACTTTTGCAATTAAGGCAGAAAACAAGGAGATGTCTACTACGATGGCATTTGTGCGAATGCTGGGTAACTTACTCAAAGACAAAGAGCTGGGTCCACGGGTTGTACCGATTGTTGCAGATGAGGCGCGTACCTTTGGTATGGCTAATTTATTTAAACAGGTTGGCATCTACTCTAGCGTAGGCCAACGCTATGAGCCTGAAGATATTGGTTCTGTGTTGAGCTACCGCGAAGCATTAGATGGTCAAATCCTAGAAGAGGGTATTAGTGAGGCGGGTGCTATTGCTAGCTGGACAGCAGCTGCTACGAGTTATAGCGTCCATGGCACAGCCATGTTGCCGTTTTATATCTATTACTCGATGTTCGGTTTCCAAAGAATTGGCGATGCAATCTGGGCAGCAGCAGATCAACGTGCGCGGGGATTTTTATTAGGTGCAACATCCGGTAGGACTACTCTAGGTGGCGAAGGTCTGCAACATCAAGATGGCAGTAGTCAACTAGTTGCAGGCACCATTCCAAACTGTAGAGCTTATGATCCAGCTTTTGCTGGTGAGTTGGCTGTGATTGTCGATCAGGGGATGCGTGACATGTTGGTAGATCAAAAAGATTTGTTTTACTACATCACCCTGATGAATGAAAACTATGCGCAACCCGATTTACCTGCGCATGCAGCAGAAGGTGTGATTCGTGGCTGTTATAAATTGAAGACGGTTAACGCTAAAACGAATGATGGCAAGCAGTGTGTAAGCTTATTGGGTTCTGGTGCCATCATGACGGAAGTATTGAAAGCGGCAGATGAATTGGCCAATGCGGGCATTCGTGTCGATATTTTTAGTGTGACTAGCTGGAGCGAGCTGTCCAGGGATGGTAAGGCTAAAGAGCAAGCAAATCTCGCGGGCGAGAAGAGTGTTGAGTTGCCGTTTATTACTCAGGTACTTGCTCAAGCGCGAGGCCCCATTATTGCTGCCACAGACTATGTGCATGCGCTACCAGAAAGTATTCGGGCTTATATTCCTGAGGGTAGAAGGTATATTACTCTCGGTACTGATGGTTTTGGCAGGAGTGATACTCGAGCTGCATTACGAGAATACTTTGGTGTTAATGCAGAGAGTATTGCCAAGGTAGCGAAAGAAGCCTTAAAAAATCATTGAAATATT
Source organism: uncultured beta proteobacterium (assembly GCA_903892315.1). Next base: position 10,996 of record CAITHY010000058.1, read on the forward strand.
GACTACAAAAAAGAACTGGAGATTTTTAGATGTCCCTTATTCAAAAGCTCAAAGCACTTGCAGAAAATCATCATCCCGTGCGCGTGGGCATCATTGGTGCTGGCAAATTTGGTTCAATGTATCTCTCCCAGGCTCCACGAACTCCAGGCATTCATTTGGTTGCTGTTGCTGACTTATCACCTGTCCGCGCAAAAGAATCTCTTGCCAGGGTAGGTTGGGATGCGCCTCGTTATAGCGCAACTTCATTGCAAGATGCGGCCAAGTCAGGAGCGACTTTTGTCACCGATGATGCGGACAAGATGATTGCCAGCGAATTCATCGACATCGTGATTGATGCAACAGGTAGTCCAGCAGCAGGTATTCGTCATGCATTGCTCTGCTTTGAGCATCGTAAACACGTCATCATGGTGAATGTAGAGGCGGATGTGTTGGCTGGCCCTTTGTTAGCGCGTAAAGCAGCTGAAGCTGGTGTTATTTATTCCATGGCCTCCGGTGATCAACCGGCGCTCATCGCTGAACTGGTCGATTGGGCTAGAACGATTGGTATGGAAGTGGTATGCGCAGGCAAGGGGACTAAATATTTGCCTATCTATCATCAGTCCACTCCAGATACGGTATGGGGGCACTATGGTTTTTCAGAGGAACAGGTTGCGGGCGGTGACTTTAATGCGCAAATGTTTAATTCATTTTTAGACGGAACTAAATCTGCGCTGGAAATGGCGGCAGTTTCGAATGGTTGCGACCTCAATCCTCCCAGCAACGGCTTAGAGTTTCCTCCTTGTGGCGTGGATGACCTACCTCATATTTTCCGCCCAGTATCTGAGGGTGGCATTCTGACGCAAAAGGGCACAGTTGAAGTAACTTCTTCTGTAGAAAGGGATGGTCGGCCAGTATTTCGCGATCTACGTTGGGGTGTGTATGTCGTCTTTGAGGCGCCTAGTCAATATGTAATGGATTGTTTTTCACAATACGGCTTAAAGACGGATAGTACTGGTAAGTATGCAGCAATGTATAAGCCCTATCATTTAATTGGTTTGGAGTTAGGCACTTCTGTTGCGAGTATTGCAGTGCGCGGAGAGGCGACTGGAGCTACCGGTGACTGGAGAGGCGATGTGGTTGCCACTGCTAAACGAGCTCTGAAGGCGGGTGAGAAATTGGATGGTGAAGGCGGTTTTACCGTTTATGGAAAGCTCATGACAACAGCGGACTCTTTAAAGTTGGGGGCTCTACCTATTGGTTTGGCACATAACATGGTCCTGAATAGAGATATTCCTGCTGGTAAACCAGTCTGTTGGAGCGATGTTGATTACGACGCCACAAAGCAAGCAATTGCATTTCGTCGAGAAATGGAAAGAGTATTTAGTAGATAGTGTGTGTATTTTGCCATTCGGGCTAGCGTAATCCCTAGCTTAAGAAGGTTTTTTTGTTCTTGTATTGCCTGTAATATGTTTTTGCACTAATGACAGTAATAAAGATAGTTGTATTAATAACAACATTCAATAAGGAGATAGTATGAAGATTCGTCATCACATCTATGCAGCAGCGGTTATCGGAATGCTTGCAACCACTGCTTACGCTGAAGATATTATTCTTGGAGTGCAGGGCCCTTATACAGGAGGCTCATCTTCAATGGGCGTCAGTAATCGTGCCGGCATTAAAATTGCAGTGAATGAAATTAATGCTGCTGGTGGAGTTATCGGTAAGAAAATTGTCCTAGTGGAAAGGGACGACGAGGCAAAGAATGAGCGCGGCGTTCAAATTGCACAAGAATTTATTAATAATGCGAAGGTTGTGGGAGTTTTAGGGTTTGTGAATACTGGAGTGGTTTTGGCCTCTTCTCGTTTTTATCAGGATGCAAAAATTCCTGTGATTGGAATGCCTTCAGGTTCAGTGGTAACCCAACAATTTCCTAACGCTCCTGAAAATTATATTTTTCGCATAGCGGCTAGGGATAGTCTCCAAGCTCCAATGATCGCTAAAGAAGCTGTAGAAAAGCGCGGCTTCAAGAAGGTAGCCATTCTGGCTGACTCTACTAATTACGGCCAGTTAGGTCGTGAAGATATGGAAAAAGCGCTGAAGGTCTATGGTGTTACTCCGGTGGCAGTCGAGAAGTTCAATATTGGCGATGTGGATATGACTTCTCAATTGCTCTCAGCAAAGAATGCTGGTGCAGAAGCTATCCTAACTTATGGAATTGGTCCCGAGTTGGCTCAAATTGCTAATGGTATGGCTAAGTTAGGCTGGAAAAAACCCATTATTGGTAGTTGGACTCTGTCTATGTCTAGCTTTATCGATACAGCTGGTAAAAACGGTGATGGTGCAGTCATGCCTCAGACCTTTATTCAGATTGGCAACACGCCTAAGCGTCAGGCCTTTATTGATGCTTACATCAAAGAGTTCAAGCCAAAAAATGGGTTAATGCCTTCAGCAGTTTCTGCTGCACAAGGATACGATTCTGTATATATCTTAGCGGCTGCTATCAAGCAAGCTAACAGCACGGAAGGGCCAAAAGTATTGGCGGCCTTACAAAATCTGAAAGATCCAGTTCCAGGTGTTATTACTACTTACGTTAAACCTTACAGTGCAACAGACCACGAGGCAATTGAGGCCAAAGATATTGTGATGGGTGTTATTGAAAATGGACGTGTTCAATATCTCAATGCAGAAGACGCAAAAACTAAGAAGATGTAATGTACTCAAACTGATGTAACGTTTTACAAGACGCCGCTTCGAAGCGGCGTCTTACTTTTAATTACCAACAGACCACGCTATGACTATTCAATATATTGAGGCTAACGGTATCCAATTCGCATACCACGAAGAGGGCCAAGGACCATTAGTGGTATTGCTGCATGGTTTCCCTGATATTGCGCGCACCTGGAGTCATCAAGTGCCCGCTCTAGTTGCGCAAGGCTATCGAGTAGTAACACCTTATTTGCGTGGTTACACGCCCACTGAAATTCCTAAAGATGGCTTTTATGACAAAGCCACTTTAGTTGAAGATATTGCTGCTTTCATTAAGAGGCTTTCTGGTGGAGGGCCAGCTTATCTTGTGGGTCAAGATTGGGGCGCCATCATTGCCTATGCTGTTTTAGCTGCTTACCCAGAGTTGATTTCTCGTGCAGTGGTCATGGCGGTTCCCCATCCAGGTCAAGTAACTGAAAGCTTAGTGAATCCGAAACACATTCATCGATCGTTTCATTGGTGGTTCTTTCAATTAGCTGATCTTCCAGAAAAAGCGATCCTCGCAAACAATCAAGCATTTATTGATTATCTTTGGACCTATTGGACCATTCCAAGTCACCGTGATGAGCAGCATATCAAGGCTGTTAAAGAGACTTTACAAAAACCGGGGGTATTGCCCGCAACCTTGGCGTATTACCGGGCGATGTTTGATCCCGCTATGGCTGATCCCAATCTTGCTGCTGTCAGAGAAAAAATGGCGCGCCTCATCGAGGTACCGACGTTAGCGCTTTGTGGCAGTGAGGACTTGCGAGTAGAGCTCATGTTAGAACAAGCGCAGTATTTCAAGAATGAATATGCGTTTCAGGAAGTGGATAATGCAGGTCATTTTTTGCATCGTGAGCAACCTGAGGTGGTCACTAAACTCATCATAGATTGGCTGAAGCAATAGCCAACCCCTCTTTTATTAAACTTGATTAGGATCCTCAGCGCCTGAAGAGTGATGATTCCAGATAAGCCAAATACCTGAGGCAGCAATGAGAATCATGCCGACTACACTGAGGCTGTCAGGAAGTTGTCCAAAAATGAGGTAGCCATATCCAACTGCCCAGAGTAATTGTAAGAAGACCAGCGGGGTAAGTTTGTAAGGTCGCATTTGATAGAAGGCGAGCACAACCAGTAAATGGGCAAAGCCACCCAACAAGCCCAGCAATCCAAATAAGGCATATTCGTAGACGGGCAAAACAGGGAGTGGATCCGCATATGGGAGTAAAGCAGTTGAGGCTATCAAGCCAACGATACCGCTATAAAAAAAGGTGGTGTATGCCGAATCTTGGATGAGCTTGCGGGTATATAGCTGAAAGATGGCATTTAAAAATGCCATCATGACGAGTAACAAAGCGGCCAAATGAAAAATAGCAGACCCTGGCCTGGCAATAAAGAGGATTCCCAAGAACCCTACCCCAGCCACTAACCACTCTTTCAAACCAACCCGCTCACCCAAGATAGGACCTGATAGTATTGCCACCCAAATTGGTGCAGTGAATGTAATTGAGGATGCCTCTGCTAATGGCAGCCAATTTAACCCTGCAAAAAATAACGTGGCGGTAGCGACTAACAAACAAGATCGAAATAACTGTAAGCCTAAATGATGAGTGCGCCAAAAATCTTTGCCTAAAAAATACCATCCAATTGGAGCAGCTAGTAGTAATTGACCAATAAAGCGAGACCATACCACTGCAATGAGATTGGTATCCTGAACGAGAATCTTCGCTATGGCATCTACGGTAGAAAAACAAATGCCACTCAAGATAAACAAGAAAATTGGTGAATTCACTCGGCAGATACTCCCGCCTTAGTACAAATCCATTCTTTGAAGAGTTTAATTTTTTGATTGTTTTTGGTATTAGACCTAAAAGAGAGAAAATGGGTTCTATCCATCGTTGGTAGAAAAGCTCCTACTCCAATTTCTACCAACTCCCCACGCGATATTTCTCTTTCAGCAAAGCGAATGCTTTCAAGTACAACTCCGATACCGTCTACAGCGGCAGAAATTGAAAGAGCTGCACGATCGAAGGCGATTTTTCTAGGAGAGGGATTTTGGAGGCGATTGATTTCGAACCATTGTTCCCAGCTATGGTGATTCAGTGAAGACTCGATGAGCGTTAATTTGCTCATCAATTCTTCAACGGGAATGTTCGGATTCATCAGGTCTGGCGAACATAGTGGTGCAATTTTTTCTTCACCCAAGGAAAGCGATGTTATTCCAGGGCCCTCATGAGAAAATTGATAAGAGATGGCGATATCAATTTCTTGATTACGCAATAAATCGATGTGGTCGGCCCCAGAAGTTAATCGAATGGTGATGTCGGGATTGTCTTTAATAAACTCTGGGAGTCTGGGGCTTAACCACTTTGCAGCAAAACTGGGTGAGCAGTGCAAGGCAAGAACTTGCGAGCTGGGCGCAAGAGTGACTTCATTGCAGGCTGCTTCGATAACATCAAAAACTCTTGAGAGTGAATCCAGTAATCGACGACCTTCTGCTGTGGGCGCTACTCTGCGGTTCTGGCGTAAAAATAATGATTTACCAAAATAGTCCTCAAGCTCACGAATCTGATGACTGATTGCAGACTGCGTCAGATGCAATTCTTTTGCCGCAAGCGTAAAGCTTTCTAGCCGCGCCGCAGCCTCAAAAGCTCTCAATAGGACATAATTGGGAATATTTCTCATGTAAATATACTATACATGAAAGATATTCATCTATCTATGAATAGTTATCGTTTGTCAAAATGATGAAAACAGCCCATGATCACCATGAATTAGTGATCTGATCAGTTCACCCAAAATAAATGTTTATCGCGAAGAGGGAATCGTCATGGCTGAAGTAATGGAAAAAGAACGTAAATTAGACTTGGGTGGAAGAGAGTCAATTTATCAACCAGAAGATAAAAATCTAGTCTTTCCTTATCAGCCTAAATTCAACAACTTTGCAGAAGAGCGTCAACATCTCAAAGAGCGTTTAGTTGCCGCATGTCGTGCATTTGCCTTAGAAAAGTTTGACTACGGATTTGCAGGTCACTTGACTGTGCGTGACCCAGAGCATCCACATCTGTATTGGACCAATCCAATGGCAGTACATTTTGATCAAGTCAAGGTGTCTAATCTTATTTTGGCCGACCACGAGGGAAATATCTTGGAAGGTAAGCATGCATTAAATCGCGCAGGCTTTGTGTTGCATGCAGCAGTACATGAAAAGCATCCTGATATTGTGGCGATGTGCCATGCTCACACTGTTTATGGAACTGCTTTTGCTGCACTTGGTAAACCATTGGACCCGATCTCTCAGGATGCAGCAGCTTTTTTTGAGGACCACATGGTCTTGTCTGAGCAAGCAGGTCAAGTTGCAGTTGAAGATAACTCAGGTTACAACGTCGCTGGATCATTGAAGAAAGTGAAGGCGATTATTCACCGCAATCATGGCTTATTAACGGTCAGTCGTCATAGTATTGAGGCTGCTGCGTTTTGGTTTATTGCTTTAGAGCGTTGCTGCAAGCAGCAGATGATGGTTGAAGCTACGGGCATCAAGCCGAATATGCTGACACCCGAAGTTGCTCGTTACAGCCGTGAGCATGTAGGCAGTGAATATATTGGCTGGCTTCATTTCCAGCCAATCTGGGGTTATTTAAAAGAAAATCAACCGGATATGTTTGATTAAATTGACGTCCTAGCCCATTAAAAAATCTCAGTGCTGCTGGGATTTTTTAATGGTTAGTTAGGGCTACACTTAGCTGGTGAATGAGATTTTTTCTAGCTCGCATTGCATGCAGTTCTGAAAGGTCGGCAGCTTTTTTCTCATCCCCATTTTTAATTGCATCAGCAATGGCTTGATGTTCATCCCAGATAGCTGATCGTTGTGTGGACTGCAAAACGGCACCCATGACTCTTCGCAGATGAACCCAGTGTAAGTGAGCGCTTTTAGCAATTAAGGGATTTTCAGAGGCTTCATAAATCGCGCTATGAAAGGCCATGTCAGCATCGATTAATGCTCTAACATCCCCTCTTTCTGAAACAGCGCGTCCATTCTGAATTAAGGCAGGATCAATGACGCATTTCTTTTGCGCCGCTAGTTTTGCTGCTAGCGAGTCAAGCGCACCTCGAACTTCATATAGCTTGTCAATCCATTCAATATTCAATGCAGTAACTTGAACCCCCCTTCCTGGAGCGTCTTCGACAAAGCCATCATTTTTTAGCATGCGGAGAGCCTGTAAGACTGGTAAACGAGACACATTCATTTGCTCGGCAATTTCTTCCTGGGTAATTCTGGTGCCAGGAGGAAGTGAGCCGTCACTAATGGCGTCAAGGAGGGCTTTATAAACTGCCTCGACATAATCAGTTCTTGCTGGAAGTTTATTGAGTTGAGAAAGCATGAATTTAGGGTTTGTAGGGTATTAAAAGCGAGTTTTACACAGTGCAGTTCTTGGAAAATCATTATATACTCTGTATACAGTATACGGAACACGCAAAATAGTCAAAAAACAGGAGACCCTAGTAATGACAACAAAGCAAGAACAAGCGGAAAAGAAGGTTGGTGCATCAGCTGGATCGCCAGCAACCCCAAAGAAATTGGTGCCATTTGGCGGGTATTACACCAATAAGGTCCCTGGCCACGATCCTGAGTTGACGGAAGTTGGCCCAGGTACTCCGATGGGTGAGTACATGCGTGGGTTTTGGCATCCCGTCTGCATGTCAATTGAGCTGACTGATACGCCACGTTTTTTGACAATCTTAGGTGAAGAGTTGGTAGCATTTCGGGATGGTAGCGGTAGCGTTGGTGTATTACATGCGCATTGCGTGCATCGTGGTGCCTCGCTGGAATATGGCTTGATTCAAGAACACGGGATTAAGTGTTGCTATCACGGTATGGTATTTGACGTAGACGGTACCTGTCTGAATGCCCCTTTCCCTAAGGGTGAGGAAGCTGAAGCTGAAAAATATGCTTGCTCAATTCAGCAAGGTGCTTACAAGGCTTTTGAAAAAAATGGTTTGGTCTTTGCTTATATGGGGCCACCAGATCAAGAGCCGCCATTTCCAGAGTGGGAAGCAGACTTTACTGTTGCAGAAGGTGACGAGTTAGTTCCTTATAGCAATTTCCAGCACTGTAATTGGTTGCAAGTACAAGATAATGCGGCTGATAATTTTCACACTGCCGAATTGCATGCCGCTAAGAACGTGGTAGGTGGGCATTACCAGGGCACTACTTTTGATGAGGTGGGTGCGCCAACCATGGAGGTGCATCCTGATATGCAATTCGTTCCGATTCATGGTGGACGAGGTCTAGCTTGCTCAGGCGCACGCCGTGTGAATAACGATAAATTGTTTATTCGCGTGCAGCATCAAGTACTGCCTAACTTAAGCCTACATGCCTATACATCTGAAGATGGATCCAATAAAAAATTGTTTAGCCGTTTCCACATTATTCGTTGGACTGTTCCAGTCGATGACTTTAATAGCAAGATGATTGGTTGGCGGGTAATGGGTCCTGGTATTGATACTCGCGGGATTGGTCAAAAGGAACTTGTTGGTTATGAGTCCATTGACTTCTTGGACGGTCAAGTTGCATTGCGTAGAGCTGAGCGCTTTAGTAAGCACACAATTAACGATATTGTAGAAATTCCCACAGATCACAGATCTAGATCTAACTACAAGATGGCTCAGTATGCGCCTGGTGACTATGAGGCGATCATTAGTCAGCGACCCATTGCAGTTCATGCTTTAGAGAATCCAACAAAGTTCGATGCAGGCCCTTATCTCTTTAGAAAAATGTTGCGCGATGCCGTTCGTGGATCCAATCCGGCGGCTACTGCAGAGGCATTTTCTGAGTGGCTAAAAGACGTTGGTGGGGCACCTAATAGCTATTGTTCTGGCAATGTATTCGAGCTGCCGATTGGCGCAACTACTGAAGAAGAAATTGCACAAAGACGCTTTGTTGCTAAGGGGGTAATTGCTATTTTGACCGAGAGTGAACAATTCAAAGGCAAAGAACGTATTGAGTTTGTAAAGAGCAAGATGGAAGAGCTTGAGCAGACAGCTAAGGCCCAATTTAAGCATTAATAAAGGTATTAAAGGAGAAAGGCTGTACTTTCAGCCTTTCTTTTTGATGGAGTGAGACAAAAAAGTGGTTGATAATAAATTGCTGCAATTAAAAATAAAACAAATCCGTCAAGAGGCTAGTGGAATTCATTCATATGAACTTGTTTCTGAAGATGGAAACACCTTGCCGCCATTTGATGCAGGTTCACATATTGATTTGCATTTACCTTCGGGCATCATCCGCCAATATTCCTTGAGCAATGATCCTGTAGAAGCCAATCGCTATGTAGTGGGCGTATTACTTGATGAGCAAGGACGTGGTGGCTCAAAAGAAGTTCATCAGGCACTCAGAGTGGGTGATTCCTTATTGACAAGTTATCCACGTAATCATTTTCAGTTAGATGAGTCCGCTAAAAAAGTAATTTTATTGGCTGGAGGTATTGGAATTACCCCTCTAAAGTCCATGGGGCATCGCCTGAAGTCCTTAGGTATCCCATTTGAATTGCATTACTGTGCACGCGCTCAAGAAAATATTGCCTTTCCTCAAGAGCTTCAAAATTTATCCGATTCAGGCGAAGTTCAATTCCATTTCGATGGAGGCGTTCCCGGAAATGGTTTAAATATTACGGAAATGATTAAGGGGCTTGAGGCTGGTGCGCACCTGTATTACTGTGGGCCAGTAGGATTTATGAAGGCGTGTGCTCAAGCTGCAAAAGAGCGCGGCGATCTTCATGTGCATTTTGAGCACTTTAAAGCCCCGGAAAAAGAAGAAGGAGAAGTTCGATTTGAGTCGGATACTGGCGAGTTAGCTATTCAAATTCAGAGCACTGGTCAAAAAATAGCCCTCTCACGAGCGGAGTCTTTGATTGATGTTTTAGCCAAATTAGGGGTTGAGGTTTCGACCTCCTGTCAGTCGGGTTTGTGCGGCACATGCAAAACACGCTATATCAGCGGTGATGTAGAGCATGGGGACTGTATCTTGAGTGATGCTGAGCATGCGGAGTATTTAACGCCTTGTATCTCGCATATCAAAAGAGGAACATTGGTTCTCGATCTATAGACCACATTTTCAATAGACCTTAATCCCTTGTCAAAATATCAAAAGATCTACGTATTAGGTGCAGGCGCAGTTGGCTGCTACTTTGGTGGCATGCTGGCACGTGCTGGACAAGATGTCACATTGATTGGCAGGTCAGAGCGGACTCAGGCCATCAATGAGTTAGGTCTTGAAATGGACTGTAAATCCTTTCAAGAGGTCGTAAGTATTCAGGCCTCTGATGATTTATCTGTTATGAGGGATGCCGATCTAGTTTTACTAAGCGTGAAATCGTTAGATACAGAAAAAACCATTCAAGGTATAGCATCGATATTGCCCAGCCACGCAGTGATTCTCAGTTTACAGAATGGTGTGGCTAATGTGGATATCGCTACAAAATGGATTTCAAATCCAGTATATGCAGCGGTAGTCTATGTCGCTACGGGCATGGTTGGTCAAAGAACTATGAAGCATCACGGTAGAGGTGAACTCTATATTGGTTCACTCCAGCCAGCCAAAGATCGAGATCAGGAAAATTTAGCGGCTATTTGGACGCTATTTGAAAGTGCAGATGTTCCTTGTTCTATAGCGCAACAAATTAAGAAAGACATGTGGTTAAAGTTCTTAGTGAATTGCTCTTACAATGCTATTTCCGGAATTGGTCAGATGACCTATGGAGAGATGGTGCGTATTCCTGAGATCCTTCAGCAAATTCAACATATCACTGAAGAATTTTTAGCAATCGCTACAGCAGAGGGGGTTCTTATTTCCGAAGCAGAAGCTTTAGAAGCAAATGCTCTGATTGCCTCAACGATGGTCACGCAGCGTTCTTCAACGGCACAAGATTTAGCGAGAGGCAAGCAAACTGAAATTGATTTTTTAAATGGCTATATCGTGGAATTGGGCAAGAAGCATGGTGTTCCTGTGCCATATAACGAATCGATCTACGCCTTAATAAAAATGCTAGAGCACTCTTAAGGTGTGTCGCTCTATAAATGAAATTGGAGTATGAATAGTCGATGAACACAATACATTCAAAACGGGATCGCGTTGCAGTTGTTACTGGTGGTGCACGTGGTATTGGCCTGGCAATAGGACAATGGTTTTTAAATCATGGTTATCAAATTGCACTGCTAGATATCGATAAAGCAACACTGGATGCCACGATGAAAGCCTTTGGTGGATCTGTTGACGTGATTGGCATTCATTGCGACGTATCTAAACCGAATGAGGTAGACCGCGCTGCTGAGAAAGTCATTGCCGCATTTGGTCATGTCAATGCCTTAGTCAATAACGCTGGGGTAGCGGTATTTAAGCCGGTATTTGAAACATCATTTGAAGAATGGCGCACTGTCCTCGGCACCAACTTAGATGGTGCTTTCATTTGCTCGCAAGTGTTTGGTCGATTGATTGTTGAGCTAGGTGGCGGTGCGATTGTGAATATTGCGTCCATTTCTGGTTTGAGGGCTAGCACTCTGCGGGTTGCCTATGGCACCAGTAAAGCTGCCTTGATTCAATTGACCAAGCAATATGCAGTCGAGCTAGGAAACTCCAATGTGCGCGTGAATGTGATTGCACCGGGACCAGTCGATACAGAAATGGCAAAGTTAGTTCATAGCGTGGCGATTCGCTCGGACTACTACGATACGATCCCATTGGGTCGTTATGGCACCCCTGAAGAGATGGCCAATACCGTTGGGTTCTTATGTAGCGATGAGGCAGCCTTCATTAATGGTCAAGTGCTTGCCGTAGATGGTGGATTTGAGGCGACTGGCGTTGGTTTGCCGACGCTGCGCCGCAATAATGAGCCCCCCAAGCTTTGATAGACTGCTGGTTTTCCCTTGATTCATGGGGTTTTATTAAAATCTAGCGGTATATTAAGCACCAGAATAAAAAGCCCAATTCATGGGCTGTTGCTAAAGAGAATTGAAATTCATCCAATGGAGACAGTATGACGTTTACAAGACGAGACTTTATTAAGCATGCTGGTATTGCGGCACTTCCTTTAGTGACGGGCAATACTTTTGCACAAAGTGCAGAATTTAATATGAAGTTTGGCAGTAACTTACCAGCCACTCATCCGCTCAATATCCATGCCTTTAAGATGGCATCGAAAATTAAGCAAGAAACTAAGGGACGAGTCGATATTCAGGTTTTTCCATACAACCAATTAGGCAATGACACTGATATGTTGTCGCAATTGCGCTCAGGTGCATTGGACTTTATGACTTTGTCACCATTGATCTTGGGTTCATTAGTCCCGCAGGCACAGATTAACGGTGTAGGCTTTGCATTTAAAGACTATAAGCAAGTTTGGGCTGCTATGGATGGTGAATTAGGGGCTTATGTTCGCCGTCAAATTGCTAATACGGGCACTATTTTTGCTTTCGATAAAATTTGGGATAACGGTTATCGTGAAGTAACCAATAGCGTACGTCCAATCTACAAGCCAGATGATTTAAAAGGTATTAAGTTGCGTACGCCTCCTGGTCCAATGTGGGTGTCTTTATTTAAAGCGCTGGGCGCGGCGCCAACTCCATTGAACTTTGCTGAAGTGTATTCAGCATTGCAATCTAAAGTGGTTGATGGCCAAGAAAATCCGTTGGCAATCATCTATACAGCAAAGTTGTATGAGGTTCAAAAATACTGTTCTATGACTAACCATATGTGGGACGGTTACTGGTTTATGGGCAATAAGAAATTGTTTGAACAGCTGCCACCGGATTTGCAAGCCATTGTTACTCGTAACGTTGCTGAATCAGCAATCTTGCAAAGAGCTGACGTACGCAAGATGAATGATGGCTTACAGGCTGACCTGAAGGCAAAAGGAATGGCAGTCAATGACACCAATCCGGATCCATTCCGTGAGAAGTTAAGACAGGCTGGCTTCTACTCTGAATGGAAAGCCAAGTTTGGTGACGAGGCTTGGTCCTTGCTTGAGAAATATACGGGCAAACTAGCGTGAGTTCACCAGCTTTAATGAACGAGGCCCCTTTTAAGGGGCCTTTCGGTAAGTGTGCCTCATGGCTTGAAACAATTGTTGCCACCGGAGTTGAGTGGGTGGCAGCCTGTTTAGTCTTGGCTTGTATTGGGATACTATTTTCTGGGGTAGTGGGTAGGTATGTTTTGAACTCACCACTTGTCTGGTCTGATGAACTAGCTTCTATTCTATTTCTATGGCTCGCCATGATTGGATCGGTGATTGCCTTAAAGCGTGGTGAGCACATGCGCATGACAGCTTGGATTAGTAAGCTGAGTGATCAAAAAAAAATGTACTTTGAGTCGACTGGATTATTGGCTTGTCTACTCTATTTAGCAATCATCCTGCGACCTGCATATCATTTTGCACTTGATGAGTTGATTGTGACTACGCCTTCTTTGGAGATCTCAAATCTATGGCGGGCTGCCGCTCTGCCAAGCGGCGTGATTCTGATGATGTTCTTCTGTTTATTTCGACTCGCTAGAATCGCTACTCTTAAAGTGATGCTTTTAAGTATTGCGTCCTTGTCAGTTGCCTTTGCTATTTTCTACATCTGTTCACCAGCATTTGCCGGTCTCGGTAAATACAACCTACTGATCTTTTTTGTGGGGGTTGCAGGCTTTAGTATTTTTGCGGGGGTACCAATTGCCTTTGCATTTGGTCTGGGTACCGTAGCGTATTTAGGTTTGAGCACACATATGCCAATATCTGTAGTGATTGGCCGTATGGATGAAGCGATGTCTCATATGGTCTTATTGGCGGTGCCACTCTTTGTCTTCCTTGGGCTTTTGATGGAAATGACTGGTATGGCAAGAGCCATGATTGCTTTTCTTGCATCATTGCTTGGACATGTTCGTGGCGGTCTTTCTTATGTATTAGTGGGCGCTATGTATTTAGTCTCTGGCATTTCTGGATCAAAGGCTGCGGATATGGCGGCGATTGCACCGGCCCTATTTCCAGAAATGAAAAAGACCACGCCTCCTGGCGAGTTGGTTGCCTTATTGGCTGCTACGGGTGCGCAAACAGAAACAATCCCGCCAAGCTTGGTGCTAATTACGATTGGTTCAGTTACTGGTGTTTCCATTGCTGCCTTATTTACGGGCGGCATGCTGCCTGCACTGATATTGGCATTTATTTTGTGTATCTTGGTATGGTGGCGTAATCGTCACGTGCAGATTGCGCAGGTAGCCCGGCCAAAACCCGCCGAAGTATTCAGGCTCTGTTTAGTTGCATTCCCTGCGCTGGCGCTACCGTTTGTGATTCGTGCTGCAGTAGTGGAGGGTGTTGCGACTGCAACTGAGGTATCAACAATTGGTATCGTCTATGGCGTGATTTGCGGCGTCTTGATCTATCGCCAATTCGATATCAAGCGTATCGTACCCATGTTGATTGATACGGCATCTTTATCTGGCGCTATTTTATTGATCATTGGTGCCGCAACTGGAATGGCTTGGGGCCTTACTCAGTCAGGTTTCTCGCAAGTGGTGGCTCAGATCATGGCGGACCTCAATGGCGGCCCTCATTTATTCCTGTTTATTTCAATCATCGTATTTGTGATTCTGGGATCGGTACTCGAGGGCATTCCAGCAATTGTTTTATTTGGACCGCTTCTATTCCCGGTAGCCCGTCAGCTTGGCATTAACGATGTGCATTATTCCATGGTGGTAATTCTATCGATGGGTATTGGTCTCTTTGCGCCGCCTTTGGGGGTTGGCTATTACGCAGCCTGTGCAATCGGGAAGGTGAATCCCGATGAAGGTGTAAGGCCCATCATTGGTTATCTGGTTGCTTTAGTGATTGGCACGTTGATTGTTGCATTTGTGCCCTGGATTTCAACTGGGTTTCTATCTTAGATTGCCTTAAGTATCGGTGAATCCACCAGAAAAGCAAACCCTCATCAGCCATGTTGAGGGTTTTATCTCTTCCAGATTATTTCTTAAGACGGTAACCGGTTCTAAAGATCCAAATGATAGTGGCAATTGATATTCCTAAAAAAGACATTGTCATTCCTAAGCTTACCCAAAGCGGCACGTCCTCAGTGCCATAAAAGCTCCAGCGAAAGCCGCTAATGAGATACACAACTGGGTTGAGTAAGGCTACTTTTTGCCAGAAGGGCGGCAAAACAGAGATTGAATAAAAGCTTCCACCTAGGAAAGTCAGCGGCGTAATGATGAGCAGGGGTATCACTTGGAGCTTTTCAAAGCCATCCGCCCATATGCCGATGATGAAACCAATCATGCTAAAAGTTATTGACGTGATCACCAAATAAAATAGCATCCATAAGGGATGATCTATTTGAAGTGGTACAAAAAAGGTAGCGGTAGCCAGAATGATTAAGCCCAAAATAATCGATTTACTTGCTGCAGCACCAACGTAGCCCATCACAATCTCTAATGGGGATATCGGCGCAGAGAGGATCTCATAAATGGTTCCGCTAAATTTGGGAAAGTAAATTCCAAATGACGCATTAGAAATACTTTGTGTGAGCAGTGAAAGCATGATGAGGCCGGGCACGATAAATGCTCCATAGGAGATCCCCTCCATCTGAGTCATACGTGAACCAATAGCAGATCCAAAAACAATAAAGTACAAAGAAGTCGATATCACAGGAGCAATAATGCTCTGCATTAAGGTGCGTCGCGTTCTTGCCATCTCAAATTTATAAATGGCACGAACACCATAGTAATTAAGCTTCATGGGTATCTGCCTTTGAGTTAACAAGATTTACAAAGATTTCTTCTAGTGAGCTTTGTTTTGTGTGGAGATCCTTAAAGACAATACCCAGACTAGTGATCTTTTGTAGTAGCTGTGCAATATTGATGTCTTCGTCTTTGGAGTCAAAGCGATAGGTAAGCTCATAGTGATCTTCCGAAAGACTTAAGCTCGGTAAATCCAACTCCTTCGGAAGGCTCTGGAGTGGGTTTTGTAGTTGAAGGGTTAGCTCCTTTTTACCCAATTTGTTCATAAGAGCTAATTTGTTGTCCACCATGATCAGTTCGCCGCTGCGAATAATGCCAATACGGTCCGCCATTTCTTCCGCTTCTTCGATATAGTGCGTTGTGAGAATGACGGTGGTGCCGTTGTCTTTCAGAATTTTGACTAAATTCCACATATCTTTTCTGAGGCTAACATCAACCCCTGCAGTGGGCTCGTCAAGAAAAAGGATGCTGGGCTCATGAGAAAGTGCTTTTGCAATCATTACTCTGCGTTTCATACCACCAGATAGCGTCATGATTTTGTTCTGACGCTTATCCCACAAAGATAGGTCTTTCAGAATTTTTTCAATGAAGGCTGGATTGGGTGCTTTCCCATACAAGCCCCGACTAAAGGTTACGGTATTCCAGACAGTCTCAAAAGAGTCGGTTGAAAGCTCTTGGGGTACTAGACCAATGAGTTCTCTTGCCTCACGGTAATCGTCGATGATATTTTTGCCGTCTACTAAAACCTGCCCATTGCTGGGGCTCACGATCCCACAAATGATGCTAATTAGAGTGGTTTTTCCTGCGCCATTTTGTCCCAGCAGAGCAAAGATCTCACCTTTGGATATCTCCAGATTAATCTCTTTTAGGGCCTCGAAGCCGGATTGATACGTCTTATTGAGATGAGAAATGGAAAGGATGTTTGTCATAAGTGCCAATGATATTGGAAATCAAGCGTCTTCGAAAAATCTGATGCACTGGCTTGAGGGGGAATGCTTAGCGTGTGCAGAGATTTTGACCCTCCTGTAAGATCTTTCCATAACCAAAAGGAGGCTTATGAAGATCAAATTGCATTTACTTGGCATATGTTTGGCGATGACATTCTGCTCAATCAGTGTATTTGCTCATAAGGATGCGGAGCCAGTTCACCAAACTTACTCAGAGGGCAGTTTTCCTCTGGAGAACGGATCAATAATCGAGAATTTTAAGATCTCCTATACAACACAGGGGATTTTGAATGCGGATAAATCAAATGCTATTTTGATGGTGACGGCGATTGGTGGTAATCATCATCGAATTGATTACCTCATTGGCCCTGGCAAGGCTTTGGATACTGATCGGTATTTTGTGATTTGCACCGATGCCATTGGTAATGGATTGACAAGCTCCCCTTCCAATAGTCAAACTCAGGCAAATGTGAATTTTCCAGAATTTAATATTCGCGATATGGTCAATAGTCAATACCGCTTAGTCACGGAGCATTTTGGAATCACCAAGTTAGTGACAGTGGTGGGTGCCTCTATGGGTGGCATGCAGGCTTTGCAATGGGCAGTTTCTTATCCTGATTCCATGCAGTCAGTTGTTCCAATTATTCCGCTAGCAAAAACACATGCCTGGACTACAGGGGTGCTTGAGATGCTCAGACAAAGCATCATGACTGACCCTGCTTACCAGAGTGGAAAATATGACAAGCCTGTTGAGAAGGGGATGCGCTTATGGGCGGGATGGCTGAGTGGGGTGATTGTCAGAACGCCTGCTTACCAGAACCAGCAATTCAAAACGCCTGAGGAGGAGATTCACTTTATTAATCAACTTCAGGATGCCTCTTGGAAGCGTATGGATGCAAACGATTGGATTTGGCAGTCACGCGCTTATGACCGCCATGATATTGGGCAAACAAACGGTTTCAACGGCAATACGATTGCAGCCCTCAAATCCATTAAAGCAAAGACACTTATTCTCGCGGGCACTGGGGATTTATTAAATCCAGAATCTGATGCTAAAGAATCTGCAAAATATATCCCTCACGTTAAATATATTGCCATTAATGAGGTGATGCCTATGGGCCATCTATCAGGAGCAGGGGCAACGCCAAATGAAAATGATGTTCAAAATAGCGCAATAAGACAGTTTTTATTGACTCTAAAAAAATAAAACGAAGCAGGGGTTTTGATTTTTCAAGCTGATTGAATCTGTATGAACGAGGCTGAAATTGAATATCGTATTCAGGTATTCAAGGGCAAATTTATATAAAGCAAAGCCCATAAGACGTATTATTAATATCAAGAAATGGTGGACACTGCATTAATGAGCATAAAGACAAAACAAAATAAATACGATGTATTGGTCGTTGGCGGCGGTAATGCTGCTCTTTGCGCAGCTCTAATGGCGAGAGAGGCGGGAGCGTCGGTATTGGTTTTAGAGGCTGCTCCAAAGGAATGGCGAGGTGGTAATTCAGCGCATACCCGTAATATCCGTGCAATGCATGACCAGCCAGAAGATGTCATGTTGGAATCCTATTCTGAAGCAGAATACTGGCAAGATGTACTCAAAGTAACTAGTGGTAAGACGGATGAACAATTGGCAAGATTTGTTATTCGCGCTACCTCTCAATGTCGTAAATGGATGACACATCATGGAGTGCATTTCCAGCCGCCCTTATCGGGGACTCTCAATCTATCCCGTACCAATGCGTTTTTTATGGGTGGTGGCAAGGCTTTAGTAAACGCGTATTACCGAAGTGCAGAGAAATTGGGCGCACAAATTCGATACAACTCACCGGTAGATTCATTAGAAATTCAAAATGGAAAATTCTTGGCAGCTTATATAGGTGATGAACGAATTGAGGCCAAGACTTGCGTCTTAGCAGCAGGGGGCTTTGAATCCAATCGCGAATGGCTCAAGGAGGCTTGGGGTATTAATGAATATGGCGAATCCCCTGCCGATAACTTTTTAATACGAGGCACTCAATACAATAAGGGTGTTTTGCTGAAGCAGCTAATAGAGCTCGGCGCAGATTCTGTAAGCGATCCAACTCAGGCGCATATGGTTGCAGTAGATGCGCGTGCGCCTTTATATGATGGCGGTATTTGTACTCGTATCGATGCAGTTTCATTCGGAATTGTGGTGAATAAAAATGCACAGCGTTTTTCCGATGAGGGCGAAGACTTTTGGCCTAAACGGTATGCATTCTGGGGAAGATTAGTTGCTCAGCAGCCCGGTCAAATTGGTTACTCGATCATCGATTCAAAAGTATTGGGTCGTTTTATGCCACCAGTATTTCCAGGTGAAAAAGCAAATACCTTGGAGGAGTTGGCACAAAAGCTTGGATTAGATCAAAGCGCCTTAGTGCAGACAGTGAGTGACTATAACGCAGCGTGTAGAGTGGGAACATTTGATCATACGATCATGGACGACTGTCATACCGAAGGTCTAGAGCCGCCTAAAACGCATTGGGCTTTACCAATAGATAAAGGCCCCTTTTATGGCTATGCAGTTCGCCCTGGTGTCACATTTACCTATTTAGGTTTAAAAACCGATGAGACTGCAGCAGTTCGTTTTAACAATCAACCAAGCGAGAATTTATTTGTAGCTGGAGAGATGATGGCTGGAAATGTACTAGGCAAAGGATACGCAGCTGGAATAGGTATGGCTATTGGTACAGTATTTGGCCGAGTAGCAGGAAGCGAAGCGGCAAAAGCAGCATTACATCAAAAGGGTCATTCTCATGCAGCAACTTAACTCCTTAATTATGGAAGCGAGTGCTTTGGGCTCAAATGCGCCAGAAGTAGAAGCGGCTCGTATGCTGACTATCTGCAACTCTTGCCGCTACTGCGAGGGATTTTGCGCAGTATTTCCTGCTATGACCAGAAGAATAGAATTTTTACCTGCTGACGTGAATTTCATGGCAAATCTTTGCCATAACTGTGGGGCTTGTTTGCATGCCTGCCAATATGCTCCACCACATGAATTTGCCGTGAATATTCCGAAAGTCATGGCACAAGTCCGCAAGGATACCTATATTGCCTATGCATGGCCAAAAGTTTTTGGCTCTTTATATAAATCAAATGGTGTGACCGTATCGTTGGCGGTATCGCTTTCGCTCATTTTATTTCTACTCCTAACACTTGTAGTAAACGGAAGCTTAACTTCTGGTCCGCTTGAGGGAAATTTTTACAGTATCTTCTCGCACAATACCTTGGCAATCCTGTTTGGTGCAGTTTTTGGTTTTTCTGTTCTTGCCTTGTTTATTGGGCTACAGAATTTCTGGCGAGGCATTTCACCAGGTGCTACCTCAGGTGGTGCAGTAGCTGAAGCTACACATAGCGCATTAACTTTAAAGTATCTTGGCGGCGGTCATGGAGAGGGCTGTAATAACGAAGACGATGCATTTACGTTGTGGCGTAAACGGTTTCATCATTTCACGTTCTACGGTTTCATGCTTTGCTTTGCGGCTACTAGCGTAGCAACTTTATATCACTACTTGCTAGATCTACATGCTCCATATGCTCTGAATAGTTTGCCCGTTATTTTAGGTACGCTTGGCGGAATGGGTCTAATCATTGGACCCGCAGGTTTACTGTATTTAAATTTCAAGCGCAATGCTGAGCATGGAGATGCTTCTCAAAAGCCAATGGATAGGGCATTTATTACACTACTCTTTTTAATTAGCGCCTCAGGCTTGGCGCTATTAGCTTATCGCGACACTATTGCAATGCCCGTATTGCTTGCCATCCATTTAGGTTTTGTAATGGGCTTCTTTTTAACAATGCCCTATGGGAAATTTGCCCATGGGTTCTATAGGCTTGCAGCGCTTCTAAAGAACGCAATTGAGAAGCGCCAACCTAACAAGCTTGGCCTAAGTGGAGAATAGCGACTATGATGAATATGAATCAGAAAAATTTCTTTACTGTGTTTCTGGGCCTTGCATTGAGCGTGCTTAGTTACTCAGCAAATTCTCAAGAGTTTCCACCCAAAAAGACGATCACTATGGTTGTTGGATTTGCAGCGGGTGGGGCTGCAGATACAGCCGCTCGGATCATTTCAAGAAAACTCGGTGAGAACATTGGTGCAAATGTGGTTGTCGATAACCGTGGTGGTGCAGGTGGAAATATTGCACATCAGTATGCGGCTAATGGACCTACCGATGGCAGCACTATTCTCTTTGGCTCAGTTGGACCGCTAACCATTGCTCCCCATATGATGAAGCTGCCGTACGATCCCTTTAAGGATCTTTCGCCAATCACGATGGGGGTTAATTTCCCAAACATTCTGGTGGTGAATGCGGGTACTGGCATTAAAACGTTTGCAGAGTACATTGCCTACGCCAAGAAAAATCCTAAAAAATTAGAATATGCCTCTACTGGCCCTGGTTCAGCCTCCCATCTTGCTGGAGAATTATTGGATGAAATGGCGGGTATTCAAACTGTTCACGTGCCATACAAGGGGGGAGCGCCAGCGCTACAAGATTTGCTAGGTGGTCGTATTGCGGCCTATTTTTCGACCTATAGTACGTCTCAGGCCTATATTGAAAATGGACAACTTATTCCTTTGGCGGTGACGGGCCCTCAGCGTCTTAAATCGCTCCCAAAAATACCAACCATTACTGAGTCTGGCTATCCTGGATTTAATGCGACTAATTGGTATGCCTTTGTTGCTTCATCTAAAGTGCCAGTGCCAATATTGGATCGTTGGAATATCGAGATCGTGAAAGTATTGAAATCTCCCGATGTAGTTAAGCAGTTAAATGATCATGGTCTTACACCAATGCCTACTTCGCGTGACGAGCTTGCAAAATATATGGCCAAAGAATCAACAACCTGGGGTCGATTAATCACGGATAAGAAAATCACCGGCGAATGAAATCACGTCGCTGCAAAGCCAGCCATACCCCAAGTGGTTGAAAATTCAATTAGAGTAATGAATCGCTAGTTCAAAAAAAGCCATCTGAAGATGGCTTTTTATTTTGAAAATGATCCTGTCACTTTGTTTTTATGAAAGTGACCCAGTTTGCTCCTAGACCCCCAGGAACCCTCTCAATCAGATTGAGTTCACCAGTGGATTGATTGATTGAGTAAAGCGAAACTTTGTCTGATTTTTGACCAGAGGCAACCAAAAATTGTCCGCTTGGATCAATATTGAATCCCCTAGGCATTTCCTCGGTAGGGACGGTAAATAGATACTTTACTTTGCCCGTTTGTGGATCCACTTCAAAGCCGCTTAATGTGCTCTTGGTTCTTTCTGATATGTAGAGAAATTTACCATTGGGTGTCAGTTTAATTTCGGCACTGAAAATCATGTTGGAGTCATCAAAAGCAGTTGCTTCAGGCGATCCAGTGGGAGGTCTTGGCCTTCCGGGAACTAGCTTGGAGTCGCTTGGGAGGCTTGAAGTGGCTTGAAGTTGAGTTAAGCCTCCTGACTTGAGATCCCTAGAGAAGACAATGACTTCGCCAGTCATCTCCGTGATGACGTAGGCAAATTTATTATCTGCTGAGATCACAATATGTCTCGGACCTTGTTGTTTTTGAAGGGCTACCGAGCTTGCTGTTTCAGAGAGAGGTTTAGATTGAGATGCATTGAAGGTGTGGATTTTGATTTCATCTGTACCTAGTTGGGGTACATAGACAAACTGATTAGATTCATCAAAGACAATTGAGTGAGGATTCTTACCTCCGCTTGGAAAAGCCTCCGCTGGAACGGGGTTGATAAAGCCATTGGCCTGAATTTGGTTAACGCTATTATTGTGACCCCCAAAAGAGGTTGCTAAGAGCCACTTACCAGTTTTATCGATCGAAACGTTTACCATGCTGTCCGCCAATGGGATTGCTCCTGTCCACTTTAATTTGCCAGTGCTTTGATCAATTTGATACATGTATAAGGAAAATGGCTTAGAACGAACAGAGGCGTATAAATTTTTTCCATCAGGTGAAATAGCCATCGGCATCACAAATTTTCCAGCGGGATAACGACCTACTAAATTTAAGTGTGGGCTTGGGCCTGTTATGAGCTCATAGGCTGATATATCAGCATCGTCAATATTCGAAATATAGGCATAGGTTCCACAATATGCGCTTGTTGCCATCGTTAGGCCAATCGTTGCTAGTGCCAAATTTCTAAAAATCATTTTCTTATTCATGCTGTCTCCCTTTAAGTTTTTTAATAATTCACAATAGATTCTTAATTAAATTTTTATATTTTATGTATTCGCTATCACAATATCGCAGGTTAAAGGTTTTGGGGTTACTACTAGGTTAACTGTTAAAGTAGTCAGTAGTTTTTTTGTGCATTGCATTATTTTCACAAAGTAGCTTCAGTGAAATACTGCAAAAAAATTACCAATAGACCTTTAGAGGGGAGCTTATTTGTTGGTAACTTCGTCCTTGCGAAATCCGCTCAATATCTTAGTGTAGAGTGGTTGAATTCATTAAATAACTTGAAAAGGAAAACGTATCTATGTTGATCAATAAATTATTACGGTATTTTTTCGTTTTAGCTATTAGTTTTCTTGGTGTATTTGGTCTTTCTGCCCATGCTCAAAAAGCGCTTCCTAGTGGCTTTGTAAAAATGACACCCAGTGAAATTGTTTGGAAGGATGGCGAGAATGGCATGAAAAATGTGGTTCTCTTTGGGGATCCTAGCAAGCCTGGACTGTATATCGTTCGAAATATTTTCCCTGCTGGGGTGATGAGCACTCCTCATGCTCATGATCAGGATCGCTGGGTCACTGTTATTAAGGGGACATGGAATTCGGGAACCGATTCAAGCTGGGATCCAAGCACTACGATTGCTATGCCCGAAGGCAGTATTATGTTTCATCCGGCTAATGTAGTCCATTTTGACGGGTCCCTTAAAGAGCCAGTTGAAGTGCAAATTATTGGCATGGGACCAGTTAAGACAACGTACGTCTATCCAGACGAGGGAAAATTTGGAAAGCCACATAAATTAGACTGAGACTTCTATAGTTTCAAGGCCAAGGTCTAGCGCTTGTTAATGGCTCTCCTGGTGTGGATATCTAGGCTGGGGCATCAGGAACTTTTTTGGATTAACTTAAAAGGGTAGATGGCTGTTGTTTAGCCAAAATGAAACATGAAGCTGTGGTGTAAACATTGCGATTTAGGGACTGACTCCTAAGTCGTTTTTTACCAAGGCAACTTTTCCCCCGAGTAGGTGAGGAAGCTGCCTGAATCTTCCTTCTTTACGTTTGCAAGGATCTTCAACATATCACTCACCGCATCTTGAGGATCTCTGCCGATTTGTTGACCACGAAACGGCTGCGACAAGTCGGAGTTTACGGTGCCGGGATGAAGAGCAATCAATGCAGTATTGGGTTTTGTTCTGGCAAATTCTATTGAGGCGGTTTTGATGATCATGTTGAGCGCCGCTTTGGAGGCTCGATAGCTGTACCAACCCCCGAGGCGGTTGTCTTCAATGCTACCCACCTTGGCAGAGAGTGTTGCCATGACCCCATGTTTTGGATCTAAGAGTTTAGAGAAGTGCTTGATTGTTAAAGCGGGACCAATGGTGTTGGTATTGAACATCTCCGTTAGTTGAGATATGTTCAGGTCATCTGACTTCTTCTCGGGCATCCATTGTTCTGAATGCAACACGCCAATAGTATTGATGATCAGTTGAAACGGTCCTAACTCGGCCAGACTACTTGCAGATGATTCAATAGTCTCGGGATAATGGTAGTCAATTGCATGTTCAGACTTGCGATGAATGCCAATGACTTTTGCGCAAGATGGGTGACTCTCCAGTAGTTTTACAAAATGGGACCCTATGGTTCCTGATGAGCCAATAATCAGGGCGCTAAATGGTTTTGGTAGCAAGTTCATAAATGCCTATAAAAGCGTTCAGTATTTCAGGATATTGAAGAGACTTTAGCTCAGTTCAGGTAATAGCGTGCATAGCATTGATCTCTTTTTGCAGTCATTCCATTTGCTTGTTATGCTTAGGCATCCATTTTCTGAAATGTAATAAATGAACATTAATGCTGATTACACTGAGCGGGTTGTCATTAACCATCATGACTTACCTTGGAGCCCTAGTCCTGAGCCTGGGGTCGAAAGACGCATGCTGGATCGCATAGGTGAGGAGGTAGCTAAGGCAACTTCTATCGTACGCTATGCACCGGGATCCCAATTTAAAACCCATCATCATGAATTTGGTGAAGAGATATTGGTTTTAGAGGGGGTCTTTAGTGATGAGACTGGAGATTATTCGGCTGGAACTTACATCATGAATCCCCCCGGCTCCTCTCATGCCCCATTTAGTAAGTCTGGCTGCACACTTTTTGTCAAGTTGCGTCACCTTGGGTCTGATCAAGTAGTACGAGAGGTGATCGATATCAAAACTGCCCCTTGGTATCAGGGTATGGTTCCGGGTCTCAATGTCATGCCGCTGATGCAGCAGGGGAGCGGCTCAACTTTAGTCCGTTGGGCGCCACAAACGTATTTCAATCCGCATAAACATTACGGTGGCGAAGAGATATTTGTAGTGGAGGGGGTATTTGAAGATGAACATGGACGTTATCCTGCTGGCACATGGATAAGGAGTCCTCATATGAGTTTGCACCAACCCTTTAGCAAAGAGGGCTGCACTATTTTTGTCAAGACCGGCCATCTGTTGGAAGATGGTGGCGGGAAGCAGGCTGCCTACTATTGATAAGAGGTTAAAAAAGAAGCATTACTGATATAAAACTATCCCAGAAATTCATATGTCAATTTCTCATGTTTGATAAATCCTCTTTGCCAACTCTTAATCTCACACCAAGCGAGCCGCTGTTATTTCGGACCGGTGATTTTTTCAGGCTAATTTCGAGTGATTGAATTTGGGGGCATGCAGCACAGGCTTGAACGATTCTAGTCATTAGCCTTTCTTGGGTTTCATAATGGCCATCGATCGCCAGGCGCTCTATTTCCAGAACGAGTGGGTCGTAATCAAAGACACGGCTCATCTCATCTTTTGTGATGAGTACTAAATTCGAATCAATCCAAAGCGTGAGATCAAGCAAGTGCTTATCAGGAATAGTGTCACCGTCTTGATAGGTTCCGATTTGAGTTTGTAGACTCAAATCCCTTAATTCGATAGATGCCGTACAAGACATATTTCGTACCTTCGCTGATTAAATAATTTGTTAGATATGAATAGCGTTAGCCAATTTTTGCCCACTAAGCCATGCACCCTCAACCCTCCCGCCATTTAGCCAATCACCACATAAGCCTAGCTTCATAGCTGGATTCAAAATAAAGCCTGGACCTGAATTGATGGCACCGCTTGCATAGCGCCAGCGATGTATGGAGATTTCCGCATTCTCGCAATGAAGCCCCAGCTTCTTAGCGCACCCCAAAATATGCTGGCTGGCAACTTCTTTATCAAGCTCAATCCATTGCTGACTCCACTGTGGGTTTGCATGAATAGTCCAAGTTTCTAGGCCAGCTCGTCCTGGTTTGGAATGGTTTCGAGAGATCCAACTAATCACTTCACTATTGATGAAAGCTGCATCAAAAGGGACGTTAGGACCCTCTGTAAATCTAGCCATGACTGTCCAGCAGCCCAGCATATTGGCATCAGAGTTGAAGTCTTCGATGAGGAGACCGGTTGATTTGGTAAGAGCGGTCGCTTGAGGCGCAGGAATAGCCAGTACTAAATAGTCAAATACTTGATCAATAGCGCCGGCCTCTAAGCTGTGAATAAGCCACTTCCCATTTTGTCTGAAAATTTTATCGATAGTGTGGTTAAACTGGATTGAGAGGTTCTGAGCTAAATATTTCCCGGGTGAGTTCATAGCAGGAGTCCCGACATAGCGATGCTCACTGGAAATACTCTCTCGCCATTGACCGCCTTCGTATACGAATAGACGGGGCTGCCAATCGGCCGCTACACCGGCTTTGATCCAAGCATGAATTTCCTGAATAAATAGCGGGTCTCTCGCTGTGAAATATTGAGCGCCGTGATCTGCGCTCCATCCTTCGCTGTTACGGGTACTCATTCTGCCGCTGGGTCCACGACTCTTTTCATAGGTACAAACTTTAAAGCCAAGAGCTTGTAATCTGGTTGCGCAGCTCAATCCGGCCAGACCTGCGCCAATAATGCCGACGGTAACTTTAGCGGTAGATTGATTATTCAAGGGCGATTATTTTTCTAAAAGTCAGATTAATACGTGCTTCGGATACAGTTTTAGTTTTCAGAAGAGCATGATGCCAAAAATCTTGAGTTGGCGCATCCATGACCAAGACGCTACCATTCTCTAAAAAGAAAGAAATCGTTTCTTTATCTTTTTTATGGCGAAAAGCGAATTTACGTTGCGCACCAAGGCTCAGTGAGGCAATGGAAGCATGTGGATCAAGTTCTTTTTCATCATCGCTGTGCCAGCCCATGCCATCATCCCCATCGTGATAAAAATTCAGTAAGCATGCATTAAATTCACATTGGGAAAGTGCCTCTAGCCGATCTTTTATTAGAAGCAGATCGGGCGTCCAGGCTTGCGGTAGCTTTACTACGCCAGAATACGTGTAGGCGCAGTTCGGATCAGCAACCCAGGCAACCTTACGCCGAGTAGTGATTTTCTTGCCAAACATCACGAGTTGATCGGCCTCCCATGTCAAAGAGCTTTGAAGCTGACTCATAAGCTGGGCAGAGTGCAGATCATCAAAGACCTTAGGGTGGTAATGAGCGCCGCCATCCTTTGGCAAAAGATTCAAGACGCAATCTTTAGGATCGGGATCAAACAATGGGCTTTGCATTATGAGTAGAGGGGATCAAGCACTAATTGAGTAAAAACCCTAGAATAGTCTTAATTTCAATTTCTTGAGAAGGACAGCTGCATGAAAGCGCCAGATAAACGTTGCTGTGGCTCCGGTGTTTGCATTATTAACGATGCTGGCGAATGCTGGTGCGGACAAGCTTGGGATGGAGAAAAAATGTCAGCCCCAAATTTAAATCTGAATAAGCTAAAACAGGCAGATTCTGGACTGAATGAAAAGTCAAATTCATTGGACAGTAAATCAATAGATTAAAACATTACCAGGAGAAAATAATGATCCAAAAACCTCGCATCAAACTTGCCCGCTGGATTCTGGGTAAGCATTGCCCTTGCTATCAAATGGGTTATCACACTATGGTTGATTTTCAACAACGTAGTGCCGATCAAATAGCGAAATCTCAAGCACGCAGTAAAAATCAATTGTGATTTGAATACCCTCTCTTCATTTGCTTAAATATGAAACGTTGGCAAATGCGCAGAAATTGTGCATTGACCCCCAAGCAGCTCCTCAAGTTTTATATTGTGCTGATATGCCTATTAGTGACAGTGGGGGCCGGATTTTTCTTGGCAGGAGTGTGGGTGATTCCTATTTTTACGGCTTTAGAGCTCAGTGCAGTGACGCTGGGTTTTTTAATCTACTGTAGACATGCTCTAGATTGTGAGACGATTGAGATCGACGGTAAACGTCTTGTAGTCAAAAAATTCATTGGCTACAAGGAGTTTGTTTATGAATTTAATACCCAGTGGGCTAAGATTGAGTTGCCGTCGGAGGGTTCAAAAGTATTTCACATCAGCCAATCTCATCAGCGGGTTGAGCTCGGTCAGTTTTTGAGGCCCGAACAACAGTTGCCCTTAATCGCCTCTGTTCGCATCCACCTCGGGTAATTGGCAATCACTCAAGCGCCACGCCACTAGGGCACCAGAAATCAATTGGGTTATTAGCAAGAGAATTGCCAGTACATTCAATATCTGAAAGTAGTCTGCAAAGGGAGAGAGCATGACGGGCATGCCGTCTATGAGCGCTGTTTCTCTCAGGTAATCCATGCGTGGTATGAGTAGAAAGCTAACCGCTGCAATCGCTATCATCACAATTAGCGCAGGAAGGCGGACGTTTTTAAGTGAATTTGCCCCTCTTTTAATCAGAATATTGGCAATACTTAAGATTGCAAATGCGCATCCCAGAAAGTAGTAAGCAAGATGCTGTATGACTAAGTGCCCGACCATTCCAGCTGCTTGAGAATCATTGATCAGCAGATAGGCTGTCAGGCAGCATAGGAGTTGAGCAATCATGCCGCCAGTCAAAATGCCGGCAAGAAAACGGAGGAGTCGATGGGATAGGGAATATTGGGGTCTAGTTGTTTCAACCATAAGTTAAATAGGGTTAATTAATGCAGTGCAGCACGTTACTGAAATCAGTTTCATACTAGCTGCATTCTCATTTTTACGCTGAAAGTCGTTATGGAAGTCACTAAAGCAGTCAGAGTAGCTCTCAATACTCTTGTGGATATTGCAAGCCATTCAGCTAATGGACAACTCGTCCCCGCCCCAGAGATTGCAAAAAGGCAGCATATATCGGTCAGTCGTATTGAATTATTGCTCAAGCCACTCAGAGAGTCAGGCCTGGTTGTTGCGGTGAAGGGGAGAGCAGGTGGATATCAGTTGTCGATGGATCCTCGTATTATCACCATCAAAGACATTGTTCTCGCAATGAATAAAATCAAGAAGCGAAAGGTGGAAGTCTCAGATATTGCCAAAGACCTTTATCAATCTCTTGAGGCTTACATGATGAGCTGCATTTCTAATGTAACCCTAGCGTCTGCAATCAAAGATTACATTCCACGTTTTAGTGATGTACAAACTGCCCCAGAGAGAAGGCCTTACCCGCCACTAGAAAAATTAGCCGCTATTCAGGAAGAGAAAAAGAAAAAAGGTGAATCTCAAAAGGTCATCAAAACAACCTTTAAAAAGATTGAGGATGTCCCGCGTGGTCCGAATTCTATTTTCAGCTTTGCGGACTACTTAAATAAAGGCTCAACAGCAAACTGAATCAATCTAATGCTTCTAGCATGAAAGATAAGCCTAGCCCTTACCCAGATTTAGCTTTTGTTGATATCGAAACCACAGGATCTCATTTTGAGCGCGATCGTATTACTGAGATTGGGATCAAGACCTTAGCTGGCAATGAGCTGCAGGTATGGGAAAGGTTGATAGATCCGCAAATCTTTATCCCCCAGAATATTCAAAGACTGACTGGCATATCGCCGGCAATGGTAAATGGACAGCCTTGTTTTTCTGAGCTTGCTACTGAGTTAAAAAAAGAGCTTGAGGGGAAAATTTTCGTCGCTCATAACGCTCGCTTTGATTATGGTTTCATCAAAGCCTCTTTTAAGAGGGTTGGAATTGACTTTAAGCCAAAAGTTTTATGTACCGTAAAACTATCTCGATTGCTCTTTCCAGAGCAGCCTCGTCATAACCTTGACACTATTATTAGTACTCATGGGCTAAAAGTCAGCGCTAGACATCGCGCATTGGGAGATGCTGACTTATTGCTCCAATTTTGGCGGGTTTGCGAGTCAAAGTTTGGGCAAGAAAAATTAAATGAAGCTATTAATCAGCTCATTGGTAATGCTAGCCTTCCTGCAAACATTGATCAGAATTTAATCGATTCCATACCCGATAGTCCGGGTTGCTATATTTTTTATGGGGAGAATAAAACCCCTCTCTACATTGGTAAAAGTATTTCCTTGCGTAGTAGGGTAATGGGGCATTTTCAGGGGGCATTAACACAACGCAAAGAAATGAAACTCTCTTTGCAGGTACGCGATATTGATTGGATCGAAACGAGTGGAGAGCTTGGCGCTCTAATACTGGAGTCAAGGTTGATCAAAGAGCGTATGCCTTCCATGAATATCAAGTTACGTAGATCTAAGGATCTATGCGCATGGAGTTTGTTAGAGGATTCGACCGGTATCCTTGCCCCCACTTTAGTGACTCATCATCATTTGCAGCCTGGGCTACAAGAAAATTTATACGGCCTTTTCTATAGCAAGCGTGAAGCGCATTCATACTTAAAGGCAATAGCGAAGAAATATCACTTATGCGAAGCGTTGCTTGGGCTAGAGAAGCGGATTGAAGGTAAATCTTGCTTTGGATATCAGGTCAAGCAATGCGGTGGAGCATGTCTCAATCTAGCACCTATTGCACTACATAATTTGCAATTGAAAACGGCAATGGAACTCTTTAGAGTTCAGGTGTGGCCTTACTCGGGAGCCATTGCTATTAAAGAGGGTGGTGAAATGATTGTGCTTGATAAGTGGTGTTATCTGGGGACAGCTATTAATCAAGATGAGCTCTATGAATTGGCCGAATCTGGTGAGGCTGAGTTTGATCTTGATATCTATAAGATCGTCAAAAAAGCACTCTTGGGGCCCTACAAGAACCAAGTGATTTCGATTGGCGCGCACTAAGTGAAGACAATCATCTATTGGTTTAGAAATGATCTTCGTCTGGAAGATAACCCAGCATTGTCACAAGCCTGTAAAGACGCTGAATATCTTTTGCCTATCTATATCCATCAGCCTCGTTTAGAAAAAAATACCCCATGGGGATTTCCTAGAGTGGGCGAGCATCGTAGGCTATTTTTAGAGCAGTCTTTGTATGAATTGCGAGCTCAACTGAAGGACTTGGGGTCGGAGCTATTTGAATTGACTGGTGATCAATTGAGTGTGTTTGAGAGATTGCGTGCGCAGATTGATGTAGATACTATTTATTGTGAGCAGATAGAGGCGCCTGAAGAGCTAGAACAAGTAGCGTTATTAAGAGAGGCTGGCTTTCGAGTAAATTCTATTTGGCAATCTAGCATGTTGGATCCCCAATCTTTGCCATTTGCTGTACAAGAAATGCCCGACATCTTCACTCAATTTCGCCAACAGGTCGAGAGGCAGCAGCTTCGATTCGCTAAGCCTTTAGGGGTACCCAAGAATATCCCGCCACCCCGATCAATCGAGAGGCCTTCTATTGAACAAAAGGCTGTGAATCATTCGCCTCAGGAATGCATGTTTCAAGGCGGAGAGCAGAGTGCGCATACTCACATCCAGCAGTACTTTGAGCGTCGTTTGCCCGACACCTACAAGCAAACGCGCAATCAGCTGATGGGCATGGATTACTCTAGTAAATTCTCACCTTGGCTGGCATTGGGTAGTTGCTCGGCAAGGTCGATTGCAAAACAGATCTCGGACTATGAGCTTCGCTATGGAGCAAATGACGGAACTTATTGGCTTTGGTTTGAGCTTCTCTGGAGAGACTATTTCCGCTTTCTGCATTTGAAGTTTGGTAAAAAGCTCTATCACTCTAAAGGTTTAAGTAAGACACCTAGTAATCCTTTTGATAGTAAAAAATTCATCCAATGGTCGTCTGGTAAGACTGGTGAATCTCTCATCGATGCCGGTATGCGTGAACTGCAAAGAACTGGCTACTTGTCGAATCGCCTGCGTCAAGTGGTGGCAAGTTATTGGATTTATGACATGAAGGGTGACTGGCAAGCAGGCGCTGCTTGGTTTGAATCTCAACTGATTGACTACGATGTTTACAGTAATCAGGGAAACTGGTTGTATATTGCCGGTAAAGGCACCGATCCCAGGGGAGGCAGACCTTTTAATGTCTCCAAGCAAACTCATGACCATGATCCAGAGGGCGTATATCGCCGAATATGGCTAGATTCAGTTTTATAGTCACTCTTTAGATAAGTGTTGGGATGGATAATGACGTATACAACCATTTTTACGTTATTTTGGAATCATCCCCATGGAAATTAAAGTCAACTTTCTCGATAAGCTTCGTTTAGAAGCAAAGTTTGATGACTTCACGGTTATTGCTGATCAGCCGATCCGCTATAAGGGTGATGGCTCTGCGCCTGGGCCTTTTGATTACTTTTTAGCTTCATCTGCCTTATGTGCCGCTTACTTTGTAAAGCTGTACTGTGAAACTCGAAATATTTCTACTGAGAATATTCGCCTCTCACAAAACAATATTGTTGATCCAGAAAATCGCTATAAACAAATCTTTAAAATTCAAGTTGAGCTACCGGCCGATATTTCAGCAACTGATCGACAAGGTATTTTGCGCTCTATTGAGCGTTGCACGGTGAAGAAGGTGGTACAGGAAGGCCCTGAGTTTGTTATTGAGCAAGTGGCCAATCTTGATGCTGATGCGCAGAGTTTATTGACCTTAAAGCCTGACCTTAGTGCTAGTACTCATATTCTTGGAAAAGATCTGCCGCTAGAGCAAACGATTGCCAATATGTCAGGCCTGTTAGCTAATCTGGGAATCAAAATTGAAATTGCTTCTTGGCGTAATCTCATTCCCAATGTGTGGTCATTGCACATCCGTGATGCCCACTCGCCAATGTGCTTTACCAACGGCAAAGGCGCAACAAAAGAGGGTGCTTTAGCTTCTGCCTTAGGTGAGTACATCGAGCGTTTGAGTAATAACCATTTCTATGCTGGCGCCTACTGGGGTGAGGATATGGCTAATGCAGAGTTTGTGCATTATCCCAATGAGCGTTGGTTCAAGCCTGGCAAGAAAGACGCATTGCCTGCAGAAATTCTGGATAAATACTGCCTGAATATTTATAACCCAGATGGCGAGCTACGTGCCTCCCATTTGGTAGATACGAATTCTGGCAATACGGAGCGTGGTATTTGTTCGTTGCCCTACGTACGGCAATCTGATGGTGAGACGGTGTATTTCCCATCTAACCTCATTGAAAATCTATTTGTCAGTAATGGGATGAGTGCTGGCAATACCTTGGCTGAAGCCCAGGTGCAGTGCTTGTCGGAAATTTTTGAGCGAGCAGTGAAGCGTGAAATTCTGGAAGGTGAAATTGCATTGCCAGATGTGCCGCAGGAAGTGCTTGCGAAATATCCCGGCATTCTGGCAGGCATTCAGAGTTTGGAGGAGCAGGGCTTCCCAGTTCTAGTTAAAGATGCATCACTCGGTGGCGTCTATCCAGTAATGTGCGTTACTTTAATGAACCCCAGAACAGGTGGTGTCTTTGCCTCGTTTGGTGCTCACCCAAGTCTAGAGGTTGCTTTAGAGAGAAGTTTGACTGAGCTCTTACAAGGCCGCAGCTTAGAGGGTTTGAATGATCTGCCACCGCCCACCTTTGCCAGCGAGGCCGTGACTGAGCCCAATAACTTTGTTGAACACTTCATTGATTCTAGTGGCATCGTATCTTGGCGTTTCTTCAGCGCCAAATCAGATTATGAATTTGTAGAGTGGGATTTCTCTAGCAAGGGCGAGGATTCCAACGCTAAAGAAGCCGAAACTTTGTTTGGCATTCTGAAAGAGATTGGCAAAGAGGCCTATGTAGCTGTCTATGATCAGTTGGGCGCAATTGCTTGCCGAATATTAGTACCAGGATATTCTGAGGTTTATCCAGTTGAAGATCTAATTTGGGACAACACCAATAGGTCTTTACTGTTCCGCGAGGATGTTCTCAATCTATCTCAGCTAGATGATGCTAGCTTAGCTGCACTCCTGGATCGCTTGGAGAATAATGAGCTCGATGAGTATGGCGACATCGCTACATTAATTGGCATTGAGTTTGATGAGAATACCGTTTGGGGTCAACTTACCGTGTTGGAGTTAAAGCTGTTGATTCATCTTGCGCTAAGACAATTTGATGAAGCGCATGAATTGGTGGGTGCATTTCTTCAGTACAACGACAATACAGTAGAGCGTAAGCTGTTTTATCAAGCGCTAGATGCTGCCCTTGAAGTTCACCTAGATGATGAGCTAGGGATGTCTGACTATGTATCCAACTTCCGCCGGATGTATGGTAACGCTAGGATGGATGCTGTATTAGGCTCAATCGATGGTAGTGTTCGTTTCTATGGTTTAACGCCAACCAGTATGAAGTTAGAGGGGTTGGATAGGCATCATCGTTTGATCGATAGTTATCGGAAGCTACACAAGGCAAGAGCTAGTAGCATTAAACCTAAATAAAGCCAGGGATCTTCATGAAGACATTCACTGCTGCTGAGGCAATTACCTCGCGTATGTCGGTAAGAGCATATACAAAAGAGGCTGTCTCAAAAGAGATTATTCTCAAGTTGCTTGATGTATCTGCGCGTGCGCCTTCAGGCACGAATACTCAACCCTGGAAAGCCTATGTTGTAGAGGGCAAAGCCCTTGAAGATTTATGCAAAAAGGTATGCGCTGCTTATGACAGGATTGCGATTAATCCTGAGTTGGCAAAAGAATATCAATCCGCTTATGACTATTACCCTACCAAATGGTTTAGTCCCTACATAGACAGACGTCGTGAAAATGGGTGGGGCTTGTATGGTCTATTGGGAATTACTAAAGGCGATAAAGACAAGATGCATGCTCAGCATCGAAAAAACTTTGAGGCATTTGGTGCGCCAGTTTGCATCTTCTTCACTATCGATAAGGAGCTTGGTAGGGGTTCGATGCTTGACTATGGAATGTTCTTGCAGAACGTAATGGTTGCAGCCAGAGGTGAGGGCTTGGATACTTGCCCACAAGCGGCATGGAATGACTATGCCAAGATCATCCTCCCATGCATTGGTGCGAAAGAAAATGAGATGCTTGTGTGTGGTATGGCACTGGGGTATGCCGACAAAAACGCGTTAGTGAACACTTTTCACACCCCTAGAGTCAGTGCCGAGGACTTTACGACCTGGGTAAAGTAGCTTTCATGGGTGGGTAATTTCAGTCATTTTTAGAGGGATTTGGCCTATTTTTCAGCCATTTCCCCAATTTCAAGACTGAGTTAAGTCTTTGAAAAACCTTATTTAAAGCCTGAAAATGAAGGTTTTTAAAAAATATGTTGCTTTGCAACAAAAATATCTTGCTTTTGGAAAATGGCGATCTTAGAATGGTGCATCGCAATATAAAAACCCATTTAACCAATTAAGGATAAATCATGTTCCAAACTCAATTAAACGACCAACTCGCATCTGCACAAGCTAAAGCAATCGAAACTGCTAAACATTTGGCACAGGTTGCTGTTGAAAGCGCACAAGAATTAGCTGAAATCAACCAAGCTGCCGCTAAAGATGCTTTAGTTGCTGCTCAAGATACAAGCTCACAATTGCTGGCAATCAAGGATCCACAGCAATTAGCTAAATTAGCTCAGCCAGAAGCTGCTCAAGAAGCTGCTAAATATGCCGCTGCTTACCAAGCTAAGGTAAACCAAGTAGTTCGTAACGGTAACAAAGAAGTGGCTCAAGTAGTTGATGCCTCTATTGATGACGCACGTGCTGATTTGGTTAAGTTTGTTAAAGAAGCTACTAAAACAGCTCCTGCTGGTTCTGA
Source organism: uncultured beta proteobacterium (assembly GCA_903892315.1). The sequence continues at coordinate 46,587 of CAITHY010000058.1, forward strand.
GGCTTTTGTTTCTGCATTCAAAACTGCATTTGATTCTTCACTCCAACAGTTTGACCAAGTTCGCGCATCTGCAACTGAGGCATTTGCTAACTTTGAGAAGAGTGTTGATGCTGCTTTGGCAAACATTCAAGGTCAATACGCTGTTGCTAAGCCAGCAGCTAAAAGCCGTAAAGCTGCTTAATTAACTGAACAGTTAGTTTTGTTGTTAAAAAAGCCACCTTTGGGTGGCTTTTATTTTTGCTATGCTGACATGCTTACTTAATCCAAGTAACAAAGTCTTCCATCGGTTTTCTGACTTTTTTCAAGTTGAGCAACCAGTCCTCATCTGCCTTTCTGTATCCTAGCGGCAGCATCACAACGCTGCGCAAACCTTTGGCTTTGAGGTCGAGGATTTCATCGAGAGCTGCAGCATCAAAACCTTCCATGGGTGTGGAATCTACTTGTTCGTATGCGGCTGCAATAAGGGCGGTTCCAAGTCCAATATAAGCTTGCTTTGCAGCATGGGTGTAATTAGTTTCAGCATCTCTTGCGGTATAACCGCTGAGTAGTTTCTGGCGGTAGAGATCACCAGCTTCGCTTTTGAAGTTACGTAGCTTCTCAGTCATATCAAATGATTGATTGATGCGATCGGCTGTATAGGTATCCCAAGCAGCAAAAACGAGCAAGTGAGAAGAGTCCACTACTTGGGTTTGATCCCAAGAGATGGCTTTAATCTTTTCACGAATGGCTTTATTAGTAACCACAAGTACTTCATAAGGCTGTAATCCGCTAGAGCTAGCAGTCAGACGAATGGCCTCTAGTATTTGCTCTACCTTTTCATCTGGTACGGACTTTGTGGAGTCCATTTTCTTGGTGGCATAGCGCCACTGTAGTTTGTCAATCAAGCTCATTCTAATTTCCTTGAATTAAGTGTAGTAATAGATGGCACAGTGTAATTTATAACGGGAGCTAGTGCTAAACGAGCTAATATGTAGGCATGCAATCTCAAAAGACCGGTACATGAATCAAATTGAAATTATTCGGGATGTCAGTGATGTGATGGATGCCCTAGGGGTTGCCGTGGTTTCCCTCGGTGTTTTATGGGGCCTGTTCTGTTTTGCAAAAGGCCTGGTCACCCAGACAGCCGATATTGCCTATAAAACCTTTCGTATACAAATCGTGCGCTCCCTCATTTTGGGTCTTGAGGTATTGGTGGCGGGGGATGTGATCCGTACTGTAGCTATAAGCCCAACGTTGACTAGTGTGGCGGTATTGGGTGCCATTGTTTTGATTCGTTGCTTCTTAAGCTGGTCTCTGACTTTAGAGATTGATGGTCGCTGGCCATGGCAAGCACCTAGACCAGGTCAGTCAGAATAACTATTATTTAGTCGCTTAATTAAAAAGGGAGTCGAACGACTCCCTTTTGCTTTGCTGTCGATGGATTGCTGCTTAAGCAGCAATTGCTTCTTGTGGCTCAGAAACCGATGAGCGAATCAGGTAATCAAATGCTCCCAGTGATGCTTTGGCACCTTCACCCATCGCAATAATGATTTGCTTGTAAGGAACGGTAGTGCAGTCACCCGCAGCAAATACACCAGGGACAGAAGTTTCACCTTTGGCATCGACAATAACCTCACCGTGCTTCGATAGATCAATGCTACCTTTTAGCCAATCAGTGTTTGGTAGCAAGCCGATTTGCACAAAGATACCTTCCAGCTCTATGGTGTGCTCAGTATGGTTGGTGCGGTCTTCGTAGCGCAAGCCATTGACCTTGCCATTGGCGCCCAATACTTCTTTGGTGAGCGCGCTCATGATGACGGTCACGTTTGGCATGCTAGCCATCTTCTTCTGTAGCACTGCGTCCGCACGCAATTTACTATCAAACTCGATGAGGGTTACATGGCTAACAATGCCTGCCAAGTCAATAGCAGCCTCAACACCAGAGTTACCGCCACCAATCACAGCTACGCGCTTACCTTTAAACAAAGGGCCATCACAGTGAGGGCAATATGCCACTCCTTTGCCGCGGTATTCTTGTTCACCAGGAACATTCATTTCTCTCCAGCGGGCGCCAGTGCTAATGATGACTGACTTGCTACTAAGGACTGCGCCATTGGCCAATTCCACTTCAAGGCCGTGATTCGTTTTACGCAAAGCATTGGCGCGCTGTAAGTTCATGATGTCAACTTCATAGCTCTTCACGTGCTGCTCAAGTGCTTGAACCAACTTAGGCCCTTCCGTTTCTTTTACGGAAATGAAGTTTTCTATACCCATGGTGTCCATGACTTGGCCACCAAAACGTTCGGCCACAATACCGGTACGGATACCCTTGCGTGCTGCATAGATTGCAGCAGCAGCGCCAGCAGGGCCGCCGCCAATCACTAAAACGTCGAAGGGTTCTTTGGCAGAAAGCTTTGCAGCCTCTTCTTTAGGGGTTGAGCTATCTAGCTTGGCAACAATCTCTTCAACACTCATGCGGCCTTGACCAAATACTTCACCGTTCAGAATGACGGTTGGTACAGCCATGATTTGGTATTGATCTACCAAACCTTGGTAAAGGGCGCCGTCCACCATCTCATGGGTGACATTGGGATTAAGGGCTGCCATTAAGTTCAGTGCCTGCACAACGTCTGGGCAGTTGTGGCACGACAATGAGATGAAAGTCTGGAAGCTGAGCTTGCCCTCTAATCTAGTAATGCGATCAATCACTTCTTGCTCGACTTTAGCTGGGTAGCCGCTAGCCTGCAAAATAGCTAAAATGAAAGAGGTCATTTCGTGACCCATTGGTAGGCCGGCAAAAGTAATGCGAGCATCTTGATCAGCCTTGCTCACGGTAAAGCTAGGCTTATGTTCAGCTTGACCATCAGTTTTCAGACTGATCTTATCGGACTGCTCAGCCACTTCATTTAAGAGTTCAAGCATCTGCTTGGAACTATCGCTGTCATCGAGGCTAGCCACGAGAACGATTGGGCTAACAATCTTTTCAAAATATACCTTTAACTGGGATTTGATATTGGTATCGAGCATGATGATTTCCTTGGGTATTATTTAGGTGAGTCTATTGGGCAGGATCTTGTCCTCTCCAATAGACTCTCCGAAGAGAGTCTATGGATTACTGATTCAACTTAGATCTTGCCTACGAGGTCTAAAGATGGAGTCAATGTTGCTGCGCCTTCTTTCCACTTGGCTGGGCAAACTTCGCCTGGGTGTGCGGCTGTGTACTGAGCAGCCTTCAACTTACGCAATGTTTCAGAAACATCACGAGCGATTTCATTTGAATGAATCTCGGCTGTCTTGATGATGCCTTCTGGGTTGATGATGAATGTGCCACGCAATGCCAAACCAGCTTCAGGAATATGAACACCAAAAGCGTTTGTCAATGTATGTGTTGGGTCGCCAACGAGTGGGAACTTTGCTTTACCAACAGCAGGAGAAGTCTCGTGCCAAACCTTGTGTGAGAAATGCGTATCGGTTGTAACGATGTAAACCTCAGCACCCATCTTCTGGAATTCAGCATAGTTCTCGGCTGCATCTTCAATTTCTGTTGGGCAGTTAAAAGTAAATGCTGCTGGCATGAAAATCAGAACTGACCAGTGACCCTTGAGGGATTCGTCAGTAACAGTGACAAACTTGCCATTATGGAAAGCTTCGGTTTTAAATGGCTGTACTGCGGTATTAATAATGGACATACTGTGCTCCTAGTGTTGGTTAATCAATTTCTCTTAAGTAACTACTGCAACTAGACGAATTTTGAACCTCACTTGTTTATTTGTCTAATGAATAAATCTGATATTTATGATCGAATTTATAGATAATTGATTTAAGAGCCTGTAGCGTGCATAAAACCGGGTATTTAGAGATCTTTTATGCAAATTATCATTTTGATAGGAGGCATTTAACGAGTTTAGGAAAGCCTTTGGGCTATAGTGGTCTTAATGCCTGTAAGGCCTATTTTTTTGACCGAATTTGGAGATATGACATGACTTTCATGAAACAAGGATTGATAGCTTTATCCATAGCAGCGCTTGCACTGTTAAGTGCCTGCGTCACCGAAGGCAAATATAACCAATTGGACCAGGCATATAGCCAGCTTCAACAGGCCTACCAAGGTGACGAAGTAGAAATTCGTCAATTGCAGGGCGAGCTGCGCATTACGATCCGCGACAAGATTTTGTTTCCTGAGGGCGGTTATCGCTTGAATGCCAAAGCGGAGCAGGTATTAGCAAAAATGGCGCCAACACTCTCAGGATTTAAAAATACTAAGGTAGTGGTTCGCGGATATACGGACAATGTGTCGATTGGTGCTGAGTTACGTAATCAAGGGATTACTACCAATCTGGATCTGTCATCCAAGAGGGCAGATAACGTGGTGGATTATCTGATTCGTAAGGGCGTAAGTCAGAGTCTTATTTCTGCGCAAGGGATGGGTGAATCTAATCCAGTTGCCTCAAATACAACTCCAGAAGGTCGTGCTCAGAATCGTCGCATTGAAGTGACTTTGGTTGGACCAGGCAATTAATTCGTAGCTTATATAAAAGGATCAAGAATGAAATATTTAGTAAGACTTTACGCAGCGGTAACGATTGCATTGGCACTGGCGGCGTGTTCGGCAACGCCAGACGTTAAAACAGCTTCAGCAGATTTTATAAAAGTAAGTAATGGTATTTTGACCAGCAGTTATGGCAAGACCATCTATACCTTTGATAAAGATCAGGCCGGCTCAGGCAAGTCTGAGTGCGTATCAACTTGTGCAAATAACTGGCCTCCGGTCTATGTGGAGCCTGGTATTCAGCTCTCCGGCGACTTTTCTTATATCAGTCGTAACGATGGTCAGAAACAGTTGACCTATAAAGGTAAGCCACTGTACTTCTTCGTTAAGGATGCAAATCCTGGCGATAAGACAGGTGATAACGTCAACAATGTTTGGCATGTTGTAACACCGTAATCTGCAAAAGCATTATATAGATAACAGTCATTAATGCCACCCTAGGGTGGCATTACCTTCCTAGAAAGTAGGATCCAAATCCAGCGACCAAAACAATGGGTAGCTTGTGGATAGAGCCTATTTGCAACAAGAGGCGTTAAGTTTTTATTAAAGAATCAATGCTGCAAAGGAAAAATAATGAGTAAGAAAATAATTCAAAGAATCGTAGCTACTTCAGTGGCAGCTTCTTTAGCGTTTGCCCCGTTAGTAAGTAACGCCTGCACTAGCTTTTTGCTAAAAGGTAGTGATGGCGGTTTTGTTTATGGGCGCACCTTGGAGTTTGGTTTACCACTGAAGTCTCAGTTAATAGTCATTCCGAGAAATTTATCGATGCCTGGTGTTGGTGTTGATGGTAAGCCGGGCACGGGTTTAAATTGGACTACCAAATATGCTGCGGCAGGCATGAATGGTTTGGGTATGCCAGTACTTTTGGATGGTATGAATGAAAAGGGTCTAGTGGGTGGCTTACTAAATGCACCAAATACCGCTGTTTATCAAGTAGTTAGCCCAGCTGACTCTTCTAGTAGCATAGCTTCAGTGCAGATGTTGGCATATGCCTTAACCAACTTTGCCAATGTTGGGGAGGTTAAGGCAGGATTTCAGAGAATTAAAGTGAATCGCTCCACAATTCCTGCCTATAACAATCAATCCGCTCCAGTTCGCATGACACTTCATGACGCCAATGGCAACAGTATTGTGATTGAGTATCTAAAAGGCGAATTGGTTATCACCGATAACCCAACAGGCGTGATGACGAATGATCCAGCATTTAGAGATCAACTCAATAATATTGGTAACTATGCAAACCTCACTAATGTTGAGAAAAATCCAATCGTGATTAATGGCGCTACTTATGTGCCGCCTAGCTCAGGTAGTGGTTTGCATGGCCTGCCGGGTGATTACTTGAGTCCCAGCCGTTTTATTCGCGCATTGTTTCTGACAAAATCCGTACCCACCACATATCCAACCACTCAACAAGTCAATACTGCTTGGCATATTTTAGGCAGCTTTGATATTCCTCCCGGAGCGATCAGTTTGCCAGCTACGAATGCCTATGGTGGCGGTGCTGGTGGTATAGAGACGACCGAATGGAGTGCGGTGGCTGATAATAAAAATTTGGTTTACAACATCAAAATGTTTGAAACAACAAATATCTATACTTATGATTTAAAGAAAATGGATTTGAACGGTAAAGAAATTCAATACATCAAGTTGGATAAGCCTCTTGCCACGATATCCGTTAATTGATAGCCATCATGACATTTACAAATACATCTAGATTTGCTGCCGTAGCTTTGCTTGCATCGATTTTATTGTCAGGCTGCCAATCTACTGGTCAGGATGGTAAGTCACTCACTCCTATAGAGATTATTCAGAAGCGTGACGCCACCTTAAAAATGTCCAAGGTTGGTCTTGATGCATTGATCAAGCAAAAGCCAGATGTCCGAAAAGAAATAGATCAGGCTGCTGGCTATGCAGTCTTTACTACTATTAATGTCAATATCGTTTTACTGGTAGTGGCCCGTGGCGAAGGTGTCTTGTTTGATAAGCGACGTCGGGAGCCTATCTATATGCAAGCGCTCAAAACGGGCGAAGGTTTGGGGGCTGGCTATCAAGATCAATACCAAGTGGCAATCTTCAAGACCCCGGGGGCTATCGATCAGTTTTTGTTGACCTCGATTGATGGCCATCGTGGTGGTATCGATGTGGATGCCAATTTTTCTGCTGGTTCCGGAGGTACGATTCGCTCCTTTAACCCTGAGATAACCTTCTACACAGTGGGACTCTCGGGATACGATTTACAGGCTAACTATGGCGGTACGCTCTATTTAGTAGATCAACAGATCAACAGCGCTGATACTCTGAGTAGTCTTCCTAAGAAAAAGCCGGATACCAAGTAAGCAATAAGTCTATTGATTTCTGAGTAGTTGTAGAGCCCCAGCCAGCAATCTCTGGGGCTTTTCTTTTGCCCGTCTCTGGCTGATCTACTGGTATTTCTCTATAGAAACCGGCCTGAACGAGAGTAGATTGGTATCTGAGATCACCCATCTGAAAGGCTTATATGAGTAAGAAATCACTTGATATGAATGCAATGCCAGGACAGCAAAGAGCTATTGATGCTACTAAGGCAGCAGGGCGTGTAGCGATTGAAAGTGCTCAGGCAATCGCACAGATTAATCAGCAGGCCACACAGGAATTAGCCGGCATGATTCAGAAGAGGGTATCTGAGTTGATGAAAACCCAGGATCCTCGATCTGCATTTGAATTTGTTCACGCTGAAGTACTGCAGGATGCAGCCAAAGAGATATCTTAATATCACAACCAATTACTTCAGGTGCTCAAAAGTGGTAATCAAGAGCTGGCCGATATTGCTGAAACGATGATTCAAGAATCTAAGGCGGATTTAATTCACTTTGTAAATGATGCAACAGATAATGCACCGCTTGGTAGTGAGGCTTATGTCTCTGTGTTTAAAACCTCATTTAATAACGCACTACAAAATTTTGAATTGATTCGTGCTGCAATGGCAGACTCATTTACCAATTTTGAGAAGAGCGTCGAGAATGTCGGTAATCTTGCTAGCCCAAAAAGCGCTTCAAAAAAGAAATGATAAAGATTTAATATTGCTTTTGAAATTGCAGGGCGGTCTTGATGGTTTGAAAGTGAATAGCCACAGTGGACTCAATTTCTTTACCATAGCCGCCCGCCATTGAAAATGCGATAGGTAGCTGCTTACCAAATGCATACTCAAATACCATCTCATCCCGTAAGCGCATTCCTTTTGTGCTGACATTCAGCCTTCCTAGACGATCGCTTTCATGAGGGTCTGCACCAGCTAAGAATAGGAGGCAGTCTGGCTTAAAACGTGAATCCAGTTGATCCAGGGATTGGCTCAGGGCATGTAAATAGCTTGCATCATCACAGCCATCTACCAACCCTAAATCAAGATCGCTTACCTCTTTTTTAAAAGGGAAATTATTTTCCCCATGAATGGAGAGGGTAAAAATAGAACTATCATTTTGTAAGATCGATGCAGTACCATTACCTTGATGTACATCTAAATCAATCACTGCAATCTTTAAAGATGAGTTGATTTCTTTTTGTAAAGCACGGGCAGCAATAGCTGAATCATTGAAAACACAAAACCCACTGCCAGCATCTCGATAAGCATGGTGAGTGCCGCCCGCAAGATTGGCGGCAACACCTTCTCTTAAAGCAGTTTTCGCTGCAGCTACTGTGGCGCCTGCTGAACGACGCGAGCGCTCCACCATCAACTCACTCCACGGAAATCCAATTTCTCTTTGCTCTTGCGGGGAAAGCTTCCCCTCAATGACTTTAATGAGATAACTAGGGTCGTGCGCATACAAAATTTGGGTGTCAGTAGCTGCTGGTGCCTCTACCAGTTCTATATTTTCTTCTGTGCCCACTAAATCACGTAAGCGCGAATACTTTTCCATTGGGAAGCGATGGCCCTCTGGAAGCGGTAGTACAAAGTGGTCGGTATAAAACGCTTTCACGCTTTTTCACATCTCTTTTGAGTATTCTTTCAGGACATTCAAAGGGACAGTCTCTAGGGCTTTGATGTGAGTACTTTCCAGTTTGATAGATGGCGCACATTGCGCATTGAATGCCTCTACCCAGCGGTTAATGCATAAGCACCATTGGTCACCCTCTACTAATCCTTGAAATTGATATTCTGGTCTAGGGGTGATGAGATCATTGCCTTTTTGCAAGCTAAATTGCAAAAACTCATTGGTCACAACGGCGCAAACTAGGTGACTACCCACATCCTCCTCATTGGTTTTGCAGCATCCATCCCTAAAGAACCCTGTTAAAGGATCAAAAGAGCAGGGAATAAGGGGTTCACCAAAAACATTCAGAGCAATTTCTTTTTGCATAGCAACCTTAACAATATCTGTGTCAGCCAGTTTATTGAATAAGCCGTAAACTTGCAGAACAATGAGCCAATTAGAAAAACTCACCTTGTTTTACGATGGCGCTTGCCCGTTGTGCCAGGCGGAGATCCTCTTTTTATCGGGGCGCAACCAAGGCAATTTATTGAGCTTTGTTGACATTAATTCTGAGCAGTATGACCCTCAAAAGGTAGGGGTCTCCTGTGAGGCCGCATTGGCAGCGATGTATGGTCAGTTTGCGAGTGGCAAACTGATACAAGGCGTCTCCGTTTTTCCGGAGGCCTACCGTCGTGCAAACTTACCTGGTATGGCTTGGTTCTTTTCAAGACAATCGCTTCAACCATTCCTCAAGCTCGGTTACTTATTTTTTGCCAAGAATAGGCATGCTATTTCCAGCTTTCTTGGGCCGGCAGCATTACGATTGGTGAAAGCTCGCTCAAGGTCGGTGCCGCAATGAAGAAAGTTTACCCACTGCTCATCGCCGCTCTGCTAACTTGCTTGGTACCACAGAGCTTTGCTCGCGATGCTTTGGAGGTGCCGGCACACTTAAGTACTGCAAAACTCCAAGGAAGTGGTCGACTGACGTGGTGGGGCCTACATATTTACGATGCCTCTTTTTATAGGGTGGGCTCACTGTCTTCCTCTGAGTTTGCATTGGATATGCGCTATCAAAAATCGTTCTCTGGTAAATCAATTGCCAATCGGAGTGTAGAGGAAATGAAGCGCACTGGCGTGCCAGAGGATCAGGCTACTTTTTGGGGCAAGGAGTTGGCCTCTTTCTTGCCTAATGTGGAGTCGGGGCAAACTTTGACGGCTATCTATTCACCTAAGCAAGGGACGATTTTCTATCACGATGGCAAGCAAATCGCACAAATACCTGGGGCAGAGTTTCCAAAAGCATTTTTTGGAATTTGGCTTGATCCAAAAACAAGCGCCCCTAAACTCAGAGCAGAGTTATTAGGACAAACCTGTCCACCACCACTTTTTAATGAGGCTTGTTAAGCTATGAAATCTTTTTTTACACGCCTTGCATTCGCAATATTTTGTGGGACGCTTTTAGTCTCATGCTCCTCGCCTCAGGTTTCTCAATATTCGGCTGAGAAACCAGCTTTAGATCTGAGTGAATACTTTTCTGGAACGATTGATGCCTATGGCATCTTTACTGACCGCAGTGGTGAAGTGAAAAAGCGCTTTACTGTGCTGATCAAAGCAAATTGGACGGTAGTTGAAGGTAAGAAAGTGGGAACCTTAGATGAACGTTTTGAATATTCTGATGGCACAAAGCAAACACGCATCTGGACGCTCACTGAGCAATCTCCAGGTAACTACATTGGTAGGGCTGATGATGTGGTGGGTAATGCACAGGGCCAGCTCGCTGGAAATGCGCTGAATTGGACTTACACCCTCGCTTTACCTGTAGATGGGACTATTTATAACGTGCAATTTAATGATTGGATGTACCTAATTACCCCCAAAGTAATGCTCAATAAGGCCAAGATGAGTAAGTTTGGGATTGATTTGGGTGAGGTGACTTTAAGCTTCTACAAGCGCTAAGCAAAAGCACCGGATTTGTGTCACACTTTCCTGGAGGTCGCTCTTATGCGCCTCATCCAAGGAGATCAAGATGATTCAGAAATTACAGCACGCTTCCATTGCTCTATCCGTTCTGGGAATGTTGTCATTAGTGGCATGCCAATCGATGGAGCAAGGCACAGGTCAAAAAGCCAGCGCAAGCCTTGACTCAAGATCAGGCTCCCAGGCGAAGGGTGAAGTGGCATTTATCTGGCAAGGAGATGATGTTCTCATCAATGGTCAGTTTTCTGGATTAAAACCAAACTCAGAGCAAGGCTTCCATGTTCATGAAAAAGGGGATTGCTCGGCGCCAGATGCAACCAGCGCGGGTGGTCACTTCAATCCAGAAACCAAATCCCATGGTATGCCCAATAGTGGCATGAATCATGCAGGAGATTTACCCAACATTAAGTCTGATGCCAATGGCAACGCAACTTATATCGCTAAGTTACATGGATTCGCTGTGAATGCAGGCCCAACTGGAATCGTTGGCCGCTCAGTGGTAGTGCATAGAGATCCGGATGATTACAAATCCCAGCCTGCTGGAAATTCTGGCCCACGCATTGCCTGTGGCTTGATTCAGTAATCGCAGCTATTTATTCAATTAGTACGTACAGGGCATTTCATGAGAATCGAAGATACCGATCCAGCGCGACATGCTGGGATTGAATATCCAATGGAGGTGGGCGCCCCCGTATTTGCACCCATCAAAGTTACTGAGGAAAAAGATAAGGCTGTTAATGTAGCCCGCCAGAATGCCAAGCTCGAGTATGACCGCATTATGGAGCAGGCTGAAGTTCTGATGAAACAGGCTAAAGCATTGCAAGCAAGACTCGATGCTACAGAGATGGTGCATAGCGCTAAATTTGGTTTTAATCCTATTCATGGAAAAATTTACCATCTGTACTATGACGGTAGAAATAGTACTAATGTATTAATTCAGAATGGCCCAAAAGAATGGAGTTGCGGTATTCCAGACGGCTGGACTTATTCGATGGCAGTTAAGAAGTTAGGTGACAGTACTTGGGCGGTAATTGAAGAGGATTCTTCTGGCGCCCTTACTGTATGATGTTTTTCTCTATAAAAAATAATTAGGTGACCTGTGACAAAAGCTCGAGTCGTTAGTCTTACTGAACTAGGTAGTGCAGACGTAATCAAATTGATTGATAAAGAATTGCCGCCACCTGCAAAAGGTGAAGTACAACTCCGTCAAACTGCTATTGGATTTAATTTCATAGACGTATATCAGCGCTCAGGCGTTTATCCATTAGAGATGCCTACGGGCCTTGGGCATGAGGCCACGGGTGTGGTTGAGGCTTTAGGCGAAGGCGTCACTGATTTAAAAGTGGGTGACCGCGTTGTTTATATGAATGCCGGGATCGGCGCCTATGCAAGCGCACGTAATGTTGCGGCCGACAAATTGGTTCTTCTGCCAAGCAATATTTCTGATGAAGTGGCCGCAGCGGTTTTCTTCAAAGCAATGACTGCGCAATACCTTGTTCAGAAAACCTATAAAGTTAAAGCGGGTGATGTTGTGCTGGTGCATGCAGCTGCTGGCGGCGTTGGTCAAATTTTGGCTGGCTGGGCAAAAGCCTTGGGCGCATTTGTTGTTGGTACCGTGGGTTCTCCAGCAAAGTTTGCGGCTGCTAAGGAAGCAGGTTGCGATGCTGTTGTTGATTACTCTCAAGCAAATTGGGTTGAAGAAGTGATTAAAGCCGCTGGTGGCAAAAAAGCCAATGTGGTCTATGACTCTGTTGCTAAAACTACTTTCTTAGGCTCTTTGGATTGCACTGCTCCCTTTGGAACAGTTGCTTTGTTTGGCGCTGCTTCAGGGCCAGCTCCAGAAATTCAGCCAGAGATCTTAAATAAGAAGGGCTGCCTATTTTTAACAAGACCTTCTGTATTTCCGCACAATGCTACTCCAGCCTTGTTAAAAGAAAATGCTAAAGCAGTATTTGATGCAATTGCCAAAGGGCAGGTCAAGGTACAAATTGGCGCTCAGTTTTCTTTAGAGCAAGCCGCTGATGCGCACCGTGCCGCTGAGGGACGAAAAGTTTCAGGCGCCATCGTCATGACGCCATAAGCTGAAGTGTCTTAGCGTACATAGGCCCCGTGGATGCGGGGCTTTTTTTATGCATCAATCGGACGTAAGATGGAAGTATGAAAACACTCCTCAAAATCCTGCTCGCCACTCAACTGATATTTTTGAGCCCTTGGTCCCTAGCGCAAATTCCTGAAACACAGCATTCGCAGGGAATTTCTTATATTACTGGTGGTGTGGGCGAGGGAGAGGCCGTTGCGATTTTGGCTGATGCAAAGCAATGGCCATTGCTATTAGAAATGTCTCAAATAGAAAACGGCAGGGGGGTTTGGATCTTTGGGGCGACCATTAAAATCAAGGGTTCCAAAAATCAGATGATTTTTGACGCTCAAGCAGATGGGCCGTATATGCTAATTAATCTTGAGTCTGGCGACTATGTGATTGAGGCAGCCTACGAAGGGGTAGTCCAAAAGAGAATGCTTTCTATTAAGGCCAGCTCACCACAAAAGATTTCCCTTTTTTGGAAATAGTCTCTAGAAAATTGACGCATTGCATCATAAGCCTAAACAATCAATTTGGTCTATAGTTCCCTGATTACAACAATCATTAGGAGGGGTGTTAATGAAATGCTTTTCAACTAAAAGCGGTTTGGGTGTATTGCTCTCTGCAATATTGGTTTCAACAGCCCCATTAGCTAGTGCGCAGAATTCCTCCGCTGCAGGTGCTCAAAGCAAGACTGAGGCGCTGTGGCTTGGGCAGGCGGGATTCCGCATCAAATCTCCCCAGGGAAAAATGATTTTGATTGACCCCTGGATTACTGGTGGACCTAAGACGCCTCCGATATACAAGAATGATTTAGCGGCTATTGGACCGATTGATGTGCTGCTAGTAACACACGCGCACGTTGACCACCTTGGCGATGCTCCGGCTGTAGCGAAGATGAATAACATCAAGCTATATGGCCCAGCCGATATGGTGACACCACTAACTACTTTGGGAATTTTGCCGGCAGATTTAGGTCATCGCTTTAATAAAACAGGACGAGTGAATCCTGCGCCCGGCATCACAGTGACGGCTGTGCAGGCTGAACACTCTTCCTTATTGGTTTGGAAAAATCCAGTCACAGAGAAAATGGAATCGCATCCGGCTGGTGAACCTATGGGATACATCATTGAGCTTGAGAATGGTTTTAAGATTTGGCATATGGGAGACACCGGCTTATTTAGCGATATGAAATTCATTAGCGAACACTACAAGCCTGATTTAGTGATGGTTCCGATTGGTGGTAATTTCACGATGGCGCCAGAGGATGCCGCATATGCGCTAAAAACTTGGATTAAGCCAAAGATGGTCATCCCAATGCACTACAACTCCAATCCGATGACAAAGGGCACATTGGCAGAATTCCAAGCTGCAATGAAGGGTAGCAATATCAAGATCATTCCAATGACCGAGGGCGAAACCGTCCAGTTTTAAAGAAGTTTCGGTCTGCAGCTCTAACCCCGCAACCATTGCGGGGTTTTTTATTGCCAGGGGATTGCATTTAGTTCGCATTAGTACTAAACTAGTTCTAGTTAGTACTTTATATCAACCAAATGAATTTTCTGCCAACCCTACGCAAGCTCGTTTCTGCCTATCAGGCCTTTGAACGGTATTCAGCGCCGCATATTAAAGATATGGGGCTGACGATGACGCAGTTTGATGTGATTGCTACCTTAGGGAATCAACCGCCCATGAGCTGTAAGCAATTAGGCGAGAAAACTTTGGTAACTAAGGGCACTCTTACTGGAGTGCTAGAGCGTTTAGAGGCAAAAGGATTGATTGAACGCCAGGCAAATATTGACGATGCCCGCAGTCAGTTGATCGGCTTAACTATTTCGGGGCAAGCGCTTTTTCAGAAAGTCTTTCCAGAGCATTTGGAGTATTTGAATACAGCATTTAAAAAATTATCATCAGATGAATTAAAGCAGCTTGAGGAATCACTTGGGCTGTTGAAAAATATTTTTTAATTAAAGCAAGCTTTAAGGTCAACATTAAAAGGAGAAGGCAATGAGTAAGGTAGCTGTGATATTTCATAGTGGCTATGGCCATACCGTAAAACAGGCAGAGGCGATTGCTAAAGGCGCCAATGGCACGTTGGTGGCGATTGATGCTGAGGGTAATATTTCTGATGCGCAGTGGGCTACATTAAATGAGGCTGACGCGATCGTATTTGGCTCTCCAACCTATATGGGATCTGTGAGTTGGCAGTTTAAGAAGTTTGCCGATGCGAGCTCAAAACAATGGTTCTCTCAACAGTGGAAAGACAAAGTTTTTGGTGGGTTTACAAACTCAGCAACCATGAATGGCGATAAGCACTCCACCCTTCACTATTTCTTTACATTAGCAATGCAGCATTCAGGCTTGTGGGTTGGTACTGGTTTGATGCCATCAAATTCTAAGGCTGCTAAGCGTGATGATATTAACTATGTTGGTTCATCTGCTGGTGCGATGATGCAAACACCATCTGATGCAAGTGCTGACGAGGTAAATGCAGGTGACCTTGAGACAGCAAGGCTTTATGGTGAGCGTGTTGCAAAAATTACTAAGCAGTTGCGTGGTTAATGACTAAAGTTAGATATACCGCCATTGCCATCATCCTGCATTGGGTGATGGCGCTCTTTATCTTTGCCGCTTGGTCAATTGCGATTGCTGTGGCTGATTTGCCTCTGAGTCCAGCCAGAATCACTGGCTTGAGTTGGCATAAATGGTTGGGGGTGACGATATTCTTTCTAGTGATATTGCGTTTATTGTGGCGAATGACCCATTCCGCACCTGCCTTGAAACTTGCAATGCCTTTATGGCAAGAGCGGGCAATGCAATTCACTCATGCCGCCTTATATTTACTGATGCTTGCAATACCAGTAGTGGGTTGGTTAATGAGCTCCGCGAAGGGCTATACCGTCAATTACTTTGGCTTATTTGAATTGCCCGATCTAGTCGATAAAGATAAGGCGTTTGGCAATCAATTGAAAGAGGTGCATGAGCTTATGGCTAATGGCTTGATGGCTTTGGTTGGACTGCATATCTTGGCTGTGCTTAAGCACCAATTCATTGATAAGGATGGTTTGATTGGTCGAATGACCTTTGGAGGTAGGACACATGAGAAGTAATTTCATTAACCCCATTCGGATATTCGTTAAAGCGCTATTGCTCATAGTTGCCATTGGCCTTACAAGCATTTCTCATGGGGCAGAGTATTCATCAATAGATACTGGAAAAAGCAAAATCACTTTCACTAGTAAATTGATGGGCTCAAAAATTTCAGGAGGATTCGGAAAGTTTTCTGGGAAAGTCTCCTTCGATTCTGGTGAGCCAGAAAAAGCGAAAGCCAATTTGGTGATCGATATTGCTAGCTTTAACGCTGGCGGCGAGGAGTTACAAGAAGAGGCAAAGGGTAAAGATTGGTTCAGTACCAAACTCTTTCCGACGGCTAACTTTGTAACGGATTCTGTAAAAGTAACTGGACCCAATAGTCTGGATGCCCATGGCACTTTAACGATGAAAGGTAAGACTCTTCCACTATTGATTTCCGTCAAGTACCAGCCACAAGGCAAGCAGATGGTATTTGATGCCAACTTTCAGATACTGAGATTGGATTTTGGCTTAGGCGCTGGAAACTGGGCCGATACTTCTGCAGTTGCTAATGAGGTGCCAGTAAATGTTCACCTCGTCTTAAATCAAAAATAGTTTTACAAATTAATTTACTCAATCCATTTTTTAACAGGAGAATTACATGAAATCAAAATTACTGATCGCTTTATTTGCAACTATTGGCCTCAGCTCTGCTTTTGCAGCACCGGCAACTTATGCGACTGATGCTAACCACACTTTTGCTCAATTTGAATATAACCATTTGGGATTCTCTAAGCAGACTAGTCGATTTAATGCTGTTTCAGGAACCGTAACAATTGATCAAGCTGCTAAAAAGGGAAGTGCTGATATTACGATTGATACAAAATCAGTAGATACAGGCTCTACTTTATTTAATGGCCATATTCAGAGCGAAGACTTCCTGTCAACTACACAGTTTCCCACTGCTAGCTTTCAATCAAACGACATGATTTTTAAAGGTGACAAACCAGTTGCCTTAAAAGGAGTGTTGACATTGAAGGGTGTAAGTAAGCCAGTTACATTGAATATCACTAACTTTGAGTGCAAAAAACATCCAATGTCTGGTGTTGACTATTGTGGTGCAAATGCTGAAACAAAAGTTAAGCGCACAGAATTCAATATGGGCAAATACGCACCGAATGTCGGTGACGATGTAACCATCATGATTGCTATTGAGGGTTCTAAAAAGGAGTAATTCCTCTTATTGGGCTGATGCCATCTGAAAAACCACCTACGGGTGGTTTTTTCTTTGTCGCTCATCTCCGTTTATAATTTCATAAGTAATTGAATTAAAGGGGATTATTCCTTTAATTCCACTTTTGCTGGTTTGACAGCTCCCAGGGGCTCTTGGACAATGCGATGGGTGGTTGATTCAAGCCCCAAGCCCTCATGACAGTTGATACTTACTCCTCCTCCCATAAACCGCATTTGATGCTCGAAGCCCGTGCGCTGACTTGTATCCGTGGGGAGCGACAGTTATTTCAGAATCTGAATCTCACAGTCATGGCTGGAGAGTGCTTACATGTCCGTGGCGAGAATGGGATTGGAAAAACTAGCCTGCTAAGACTCCTGACGGGTTTGGCTAAACCAGAGGCGGGGGAGCTTCTCTGGAATCAACAGTCAATCTCTCAGAACCCTTCTGTTTATCATCGTGAACTTTTATTCCTGGGGCATCGTGATGCTCTGAAAGGAGATCTCACTGCGTTAGAAAATCTACAGCTGTATGCAGTGCTTGATGGTATTCAATTGCCAGACGATAAGGCCTTAGCAGCTCTCTGGCGTTTTGGTTTGCGTGGGCGTGAGAGCTTGCCGGTGAGCTGTTTATCGGCTGGACAAAAACGTCGGATATTGATGGCGCGTATGTTGACGCGTCAAGCGAAGTTGTGGATTCTGGATGAGCCTTTTAATGCGCTGGATCTTCACGCTGTACAAGATTTGCAAGGACTGATCACTGAACATGTAGAGCAGGCTGGTTTGGTAGTGCTGACTAGCCATCAAGCGGTAAATCTTCCCCAGGTGAGGACGCTAGATCTATGAAGGCTCTGCTCGCGATCATTCGCCGTGATTTGCTCTTGGTCATGCGCCGCAAGAGCGAGGCGCTGACAGCCCTTTTCTTTTTTGTCGTAGTGACGAGTTTGTTTCCCTTAGGTATTGGTGCAGATGCGGCTTTGCTGCGTAAGATTGCGCCCGGGGTTCTCTGGGTTGCAGCCTTGCTATCGACCTTGCTGGGATTGCAGCGCATGTTTGCCGCAGACTATCAAGACGGCGCCTTAGAGCAGCTTGCCTTATCACCTCAACCCATGGTCTTGTTAGTGACCGGAAAAATTATTGCCCATTGGCTGGTTAGCGGATTACCCCTCGTGCTCTTGGCTCCAATCATCGGCATTCAGTTTGATCTAGATGCTAGCTCTCTGTATGTACTAATGGGAACTCTATTATTGGGTACTCCAGTGCTATCCTTGCTGGGCTCAATAGGTGCGGCGTTGACCTTGGGCATTAGAGGTGGCAGCGTCTTATTAAGCTTATTGATACTGCCTTTATATATTCCGGTTCTCATTTTTGGTGCTGGAGCTGTATATGCTAATAGTGTGGGTTTGGATACGTCAGGCCACTTTTCTTTGCTGGGCGCGTTATTGATTTTGGCTTTAGCATTTGTTCCTTGGGTAAGTAGTGCAGCTGTAAAGATTGCGATTGAATGAATTCGATAAATAACTTTTCTAATCACCGCTTAGTTAACTGGTTTAAGTTATCCAGCCCCAGCACTTTTTATCCAGTGGCGGGTAAACTCATTCCGTTCTTCTGGCTCTTGGCTTTTCTGTGCGGCGCCGCTGGTCTTTGGGTCAGTTTCTTTGTTGCACCGGTTGACGCTGTTCAAGGGCAGGGCTACCGCATCATTTTTATTCATGTGCCCGCTTCCTGGATGTCGATGTTCATTTATTTAGTCATGGCTGCATGGGCAGGACTAGGGCTGGTTTTTAATACCCGTTTATCTGCCATGATGGCGCAGGCTCTTGCTCCCATAGGTGCTTGGATGGCATTTCTGTCTTTATGGACTGGGGCATTTTGGGGTAAGCCTATGTGGGGTGCCTGGTGGGTGTGGGATGCACGCCTCACCTCAGAACTGATTCTCTTATTTCTATATTTGGGCTTTATTGCTTTGCGGGCATCTATTGATGACCCGCGACGTGCGGACAAGGCGAGTGCTATTTTGGCCTTGGTAGGGGTTGTAAACGTACCGATTATTTATTTCTCAGTGAAATGGTGGAATACCCTACATCAAGGCGCCTCCGTTTCTGTCACAAAAGCTCCAGCAATGGCACACACCATGCTTTGGGGAATGTTATTAATGGCCTTATGTCTTTGGATGTACACCATTGCAGTCACCTTAATGCGAGTGAGGGTAATCATTTTGGAGCGTGAAGCCCATGCTGATTGGGTGAGACAATCTATTGAGGTAAAAATCTGATGTGGAATAGCCCTTCTGAGTTTTTTGCCATGGGTGGCTACGCACTGTATGTGTGGAGTAGTTTTGGTGTTTGTGCGCTGGTATTGATATTGGAGCCCCTAATGGTGCGTGCTCGTTTTAGAGCAATCGTAGGTCGGTTGAAGCAAGAGCAATTAGCAGAGCAGTTTGACAAAGAGATTGGTAAGTGAAGCCTAGACATAAACGTGCATTGATGATTGTTGCAGCCCTGATCGCGATCGGTGTAGCCGTACTCTTAATTTTGAATGCCCTCAATAGCAATATTGCTTTGTATGTCACCCCAAGTGAAGTATCAGCAGGCAAAGCGCCTCAAGGCCAGGCTTTCCGGATTGGCGGTATGGTGAAAGATGGCTCCTTAAAGCGCGATGGCTTAACTGTGCACTTTGTGATTACTGATCTCGTAAAAGATATTCCCGTGGCTTATACCGGCATTCTTCCTGATTTATTTAAAGAGGGTAAAGGCGCCGTGATCCAAGGCCGCATGAATGCGAATGGTGAATTTATTGCTAGCGAAGTGCTGGCCAAGCATGATGAGAACTATATGCCTCCTGAGGCTAAGCATGCTTTAGAGCAAGCGCAAAAAAATGGAAGCAATAAATGATTCCTGAGTTTGGGCATTACGCATTAGTCCTGGCGCTCTGTGTTGCCTTCATTCAGGGGGTTTTGCCATTACTGGGCGCTCACTATGGCCGCCGTGATTGGTTGGTGCTGGCAAGACCTGCCGCGCAAACCGTTTTCTTATTACTGGCGATTGCTTTTGGAATCTTGGCTTGGAGTTTTTATGCTAATGATTTTTCTGTGCTGTATGTTGCCGAGCACTCTAATTCACAGTTGCCGGTGATTTATCGATTGGGTGCAGTATGGGGCGGTCATGAAGGGTCGCTCTTGCTATGGATCTTCCTGCTAGCTACCTGGACCATTTTGGTTGCTCAGCTTTCTAAAGCATTAGATGACTTTATGGTGGCGCGAGTGATTGGAGTTTTGGGCTTGGTCAGCAGTGGCTTGCTCTTATTTGTTTTAACAACCTCCAATCCGTTTGAGCGTCTATTGCCTGCGGCGCAAGATGGCCGTTCCTTGAATCCACTATTGCAAGATCCAGGTTTAGTATTTCATCCGCCCATGTTGTACATGGGTTATGTTGGCTTTTCAGTGGCCTTTGCATTTGCTATTGCCTCTTTATTGTCTGGCAGATTGGATGCAGCTTGGGCTCGTTGGTCACGTCCTTGGACAACCGCTGCCTGGGTTTTCCTAACACTCGGTATTGCTCTAGGCTCATGGTGGGCTTATTACGAATTGGGTTGGGGCGGTTGGTGGTTCTGGGATCCTGTGGAGAATGCCTCCTTTATTCCTTGGCTTGTGGGTACTGCCTTATTGCATTCTTTAGCGGTTACTGAAAAGCGTGGCGGCTTTAAGAGTTGGACTGTTCTCTTGGCGATTACCGCATTCTCTTTATCGCTACTGGGAACTTTCTTGGTTCGTTCAGGCGTTCTGACTTCGGTTCATGCATTTGCAACCGATCCAAGACGCGGCATCTTTATTCTGATCTTCTTATCACTGGTAGTGGGTTCGTCTCTGATGCTTTACGCCTGGCGTGCTCCCAAGAGTTCAATGGGTGGTAAATTCAGCTTAAGTTCACGCGAGACATTGATCTTGTTAGGAAATGTTTTCTTAGTAGTCTCTGCCGGATCCGTTTTGTTGGGAACACTTTATCCCTTACTGATTGATGCCTTGCATCTGGGTAAGATTTCTGTAGGCCCTCCCTATTTCAATAGCGTGTTCGTGCCGATTATGGTGCCCTTGTTGGTATTGATGGGAATTGGTCCGTGGGCGAGCTGGAAGCAGAGTAATTTAATCAGCATCATTAAACGTTTATGGCTTGCTGGCGCCGTCGCTCTCATTGCAGGCGCTGTAATTCCCTCCATCATGGGTCAATTTACTTGGCTTGCAAGCATAGGCTTTATGTTGGCTTTTTGGGTCATCGCTTCGGGTTGCATGCAAATCGTTCGCCAAGCCAAGGCCGGGAAACCAACTCGTTCTTTTATCGGCATGCAGGTGGCGCATTTAGGCATTGCAGTTTTTGTTATTGGCGTCACGATGGTCGGTGCTTATCAAGAAGAGAAAGATGTGCGCATGTCCGCTGGCGATACGGTTGGTGTTGGCGGATATCAAATCCAACTGCAGGATGTGAGTGCTGCTCGCGGTCCGAATTACGAGGCAATGCGCGGTACATTCTTACTATCCAAAAATGGTAGTGATCAGATCGGTCTTTATCCTGAGAAGAGAAGTTACTTTTCATCAACAATGCCAATGACGGAAGCAGCGATTGATGCTGGGCTTACCCGCGATATTTATATATCACTAGGTGAGGAGTTAGGTGATCAATCCTGGGCGGTACGCGTTTACTACAAGCCATTTGTGGATTGGATTTGGGGCGGTTGTTTGTTGATGGCTTTGGGTGGCGTGTTGGCTATGTCGGATAAGCGTTATCGACTGAAGTTAAAGAGCAAGTTCACATGAAAGCAAAATTCTTAATCCCTCTGATCTTGTTTATAGGCTTGGTAGTCTTTTTAGCTGTTGGCTTAAATCGTGATCCACATGAAGTCCCTTCACCATTAATTAACAAGTCTGCCCCCGCATTTGAGCTTTCTCAATTGGCTGATGCTACTAAAACTTTTTCACCTACAAGCATGAAGGGTCAAGTGTGGATTCTGAATGTTTGGGCGTCTTGGTGTGTAGCTTGTCGCGAAGAACATCCTGTATTGGTTCAGCTTGCCAAATCCCAAATGGCACCGGTGATTGGTTTGGACTATAAGGATAAGCGTGAAGATGCTTTGGCGATGCTGGCAAAACAAGGCAATCCTTATATACTCTCCGCCTTTGATGGTAATGGGCGAGTTGGCATTGATTATGGCGTGTATGGTGTGCCTGAGACTTACATCATTGATCAGGTCGGGGTAATTCGCTTTAAACATATTGGTCCGTTGACAATGGATTTGCTGAATCAAAAAATTTACCCCTTGCTGAATGAGTTAAAAAAATCATGAGGCGAGTTTTCTTGCTTGCTATTTGCGTATTGAGTTTGGGCAACGTGTTTGCCAAAGATGCTGCTCCACTTGCGGATGATCCCGTAACAGAGCAGCGCCTCATTAGTATTTCTGAAGAAATGCGCTGCTTGGTCTGTCAGAACGAGTCTTTGGCTGGCTCGCGCTCGGATTTGGCTAATGATTTGCGCCGCGAAATCCGGATATTGATTAAAGAAGGCAAGAGTGATGATCAAATCCGCTCGTTTATGGTCGAACGCTATGGGGATTTCGTACTGTATCGCCCGCCAGTGAAGCCGGTAACATGGTTGTTGTGGATAGGTCCGTTTGTTATTTTGGGCTTGGGTATTGCTGGCTTATTAATGTATTTAAGACGCAGAAATAGTCGCGTGCCTAATGTCATGCTGACAGATGCTGATAATCAAAAAATCGATGCACTATTAAATGCAAGCGATAAGAAAGAGGGATGAAATCAGTGACTAGCTTTTTAATCCCCGCCTTTCTACTCCTGGTATTGGTATTGGCATTGCTGCTGCGCCCCTTCATATTCCCTGCGAAGAGCTTGGCAACATCGCGTCGTCAGATGAATGCCGTCATCTACCGTGAAGAGTTGGATAAGCTGGAGGCTGAATATACGGCCGGTGCAATCACTTCAGCCGATTATGAGATTGCTCATATAGAAATGCGTCAGAGACTTTTTCAAGACACGATCGAGGAAGATGACCGAGAAGTTTCCGGATCTTCTAAGAAGACTGCAATCGGGTTGTGTATCTTTGTTGTCTTACTATCTTCAGCGCTGTATTTTTCTTTGGGGGATGTTGTCCGCATAGCTCAAAACAACTCCGAAAAACCAGTTACTCAAGAAGGTGTTGAGAAAATGGTGGCCGAATTTGCCATCAAAATGGAAAAAGATCCCGGTAACTTAAAGGGCTGGGCCATGTTGGCTCGCTCCTATCGAATCCTGGGTCGCGATCAGGATGCTGCTAAAGCATATGCGCGCGCTGGAAGCTTCATTGATACTGATCCGCAATTATTGGCCGACTATGCAGATGTATTAGCTAGCAATGCCAATGGGAGTTTTGTTGGCAAACCTTTGCAGTTGATTAATCAAGCCTTAAAGCTAGATCCTAATAACTTGATGGCGCTTTGGCTTTCTGGAACTGCATCGTATAGTTCTGGAAACTACAAGGCAGCAGTTCAATCTTGGGAAAGGCTCGCTCAACAACTCCCGCCTAATACAGATGAGGCGCGCGCTATTCAGGGATCTATTGCTGAGGCGCGCTCTAAGGGTGGTCTGCCTACTCCGGCGCCAGTTACTTCAAATGCAAAAGGTATTAGTGGGAAGATTGAATTGTCTGCTGACCTTCAATCTAAGATTAAGCCTGGTGATATTGTGATGGTGATTGCACGTAAGCCGGGTGAACGTATGCCCGTGGCGATTTTGAAGGTGCCCGCAGCTGATTTTCCAATGGGCTTTACATTGAATGACTCCTTGGCGATGAATCCTAGTGCACCTCTCTCTCAACTATCTGAAGCAAGTGTTGAAGTGCGTATTTCGAGGACGGGGATGGCTAAGCCTGAATCGGGAGATTTAATCTCTTCAGTGCAGGCAATTAAAGTTGGCACAACTAATGTTCGCCTGCTAGTCGACCAAGTTCGACAATAATGATTTAGCCCCTGCCAACAAATGGCATGTTTGGTTGCCGTATCAGGTGCTGATATTGGGCGCGGTACATGTGCAGAGATTGCGCCTTCATCATGTTCTTTAGGATTGCTTAAAAGCCTCATAGCATCGTGATTTGTTCAGCCTGCTTTGAAACCTTTGCCGAATGCTTTGCTCGGGGCATAATGCAAAAAACATGAGAGATTTCCATGAATTTCATCAAAAAGCAAATTTATAACCCCCTGGCTCTAGCCGCAGCCTTTCTTATCCTGCTAACCATCCTTTTCGGTATTTTGTGGGTTTTAGTCCCGCCACCACCAAAGTCAATTGAGATGGCTACAGGATTTCCTACTGGACTGTATTACCAGTTTGGTGAGCGCCTGAAAGCGGAAATAGCCAAAGAAGGCGTTGATCTTAAGGTGCGATCTACTGGTGGAACTTTAGATAACTTAGCGCTTTTGAATGATCCCAAGTCTGGAGTTGATTTTGCAATGGTGCAGGGCGGTGTTGCTAATGTTGCCGAATATCCAAATTTGGTTTCGATAGCCGGAATGTTTTACGAGCCCATTTGGGTTTGGTACCGTGAAGGCGCATTTAAAAATGATGGTGGCCAGCTCAAGATTTTAAGTCAGCTAAAAGGTAAGCGCGTCTCCATCGGAAATGATGGTAGCGGTACTTTAGCGCTTGCTCAGAATTTGTTACAGACTAGCGGTATCACAGACAAGGAAATTGGCGCGCAGAAATTAAAGCATGATGAAGCTATCGTCAAGTTAAATAATGGCGAATTAGATGCAGTATTTATAGTGGCAGCTGCAGAGGCACCCATACTGAAAAAGCTTTACGCTATTCCAGGTATTCGCTTGATGGATTTTGACCAGGCGGATGCTTACACCCGAAATCTTGCATATTTATCCAAAGTGACCGTGCCCAGAGGTTTATTGAGTATTGAGCATGATCTACCTCGTCAGGATATCCAGGTAATAGCCGCTACTGCTACCTTGGTAGCCCATGACAATGTAAGTCCGGCAATGGTTTCACTCTTGTTGAGTGCTTCTTACGATATTTTGAAATCCTATTCACGATTACAAAAGGCAGGCGAGTTTCCCTCTGGTTCTGGATTGGATTTCCCATTACATGCAGATGCGGAGATTTATTTAAAGGACGGCCCTTCATTCTTGCATCGCCACTTGCCGTTTTGGACTGCAGTATGGGCGGGACGTTTTGTCAAAATTGTTATTCCATTGCTAGTAATTTTGATCCCATTATTTACCTACATTCCAACTACCAAAAATTTCTTCTTACGTTTGAAATTGGCTCAGGTATATGAGGAACTGAAGGCGATCGAAAGGAGTGCTCAAAATCCAGCATTAAAAGAAAAGAACTTTAAAGATCTTGAGGATATTGAGAGGCGCGTTGGAAATATTAAGGTATCCATGTTGGATGCTAAAGAACTTTATGACCTCAAAGGGCATGTGGGTGAAGTGCGTCACCGCCTAAATTTAGTTCATTAAAAAGGGGTGTGAATATGAATAAGCTAATTCAACAGGTCATTTTAGTTTTTGGCTTGCTTGTTTCTATCGGCGTGCAGGCTCAGACCTACCCAAGAAAACCAATATCCATGGTGGTTCCTCAGTCGGCAGGCGGCACCAATGACATTGTTGCGCGCTTAATTGCACCATCATTTGGTGAGGCTATTGGTGCGTCTATTGTGGTTGAAAATAGACCAGGTGCGGGTGGCAATATTGGCACCCAAAGTGTTGCACGCTCAGCTAAGGACGGCTATACCTTGCTGCTCACTATCAACAGTGCGCAGGCCATCAACCCTTCCCTATATAAAAACCCTGGCTTTGATCCTGTAAATGATTTTGTACCTTTGTATTACGTTGGAGCGACGCCCTATGTATTGGTATCCCCACCAGGATCTCCTTATAAAACATTAGCGGATGTTGTTGCTGCGGCTAAGAAGAAGCCTGGAGAATTGTCCTATGCCTCAGCTGGTAATGGCACGATTAGCCACTTATTGGGCGCCATGCTAAATGCAAGCGCTGGCATTGAAATGCAACATATCCCTTATAAGGGAGTGGCCCCAGCAATTAATGATGTATTGGGTGGGCAAGTGCCGCTGGCATTTGCGAGTTTGCCATCGGCACTCAATTACATTAAAGCAGGCAAACTTCAGGCAATCGCGATTAGCTCTGCAAAGCGCTCGAGTGCTGCCCCCGAAATTCCGACGATTGCGGAAACCTATCCTGATTGTGTTGGTGAGGTCTGGGTCGCCATCTTTGCCCCTATTGGTATCAGTACGGATGTAGTTAAGAAGGTGCAGTCAGCAATGGAGAAGATCTTGTCGAAATCAGAAGTGCGTGAGAAGCTATCTGCACAAGGTCTAGATCTGGCGCCAGTCTCCACCAATAAGTTGAGCTCTTTGCTCAAGGACGAGTTGGCTAAGTGGGCGAAAATTGTGAAAGCATCCGGAGCTCAGTTGGATTAACACGTTTTTACTGCATGACCTAAAATAGACCCATGACGATTACTGGCCTTGCGCCTATACTGACCCCCCTAAAGCAGATTGATCAAGCTTTACGTGATGACGGCTTTGCTGTGGTTTCTGCCGAGACGGTTGCTGAATTTAGTAATGTAGATCTGTCTAAGCTTCAGGACCTCAAGAAGTATTGGGAAAACCTGCCACGTGATCCTTATCTAAAGGATGGTGGGCGTTATCGTTTTCGTCGACATGCTAGCTATGAGATTCAGGGTGATGAGCTCACCCTGGTTCCCCATCGCGCACACTGGCAATCGCTGGATTACAACGCATTGCATGGTGGAATTGAGCGCTGGTTTGAGCCTATTCAGGGTGAGTTAGTGAGTAATACTGCTTGGCAATCTGTCTTGCTCGGGCTTGCGCATATTTTGAATGGCCTGAAGCCTGTGAATACGTGGTTTGTTGAGGCACATCAATTTCGGATTGATACTACTGATGGTATTGGGCGTCCAACACCTGAGGGCGCCCATCGGGATGGGGTGGATTTTGTAGCGGTCTTCTTACTTGATCGAGAGGGGATCAAGGGAGGCGAGACCAGAATATTTGATGCCTCTGGCTCTGCAGGTTTACGTTTCACTCTCACGCAACCTTGGTCTGTATTGTTAATGAATGATCAACGCATGATTCATGAATCAACACCCATTCAACCATTAGCAAAATATGGCTATCGAGATACCCTAGTTCTCACGTACCGCTCTAATGGGTTCCAAGATTCTCCGAGTCGAAGTCAGCAATAAAACCCCTTGCATTACTCTGGCTCCATGCCAGCTTCTTTAATCGCTTTGGCCCATTTAGCCGTTTCTAGTTTGATTTTTTGACCTAGAGCTTCAGGCGTTCCTGGCTGAGTTTCAAAACCATTTGCAGAAAGTCGATCTGCCAAATCTTTTGATTTAGCTGCATTGTTGATGGCTTGATTCAGCTTGAGAACAGCGTCTCTTGGCATGCCCGCTGGACCAAATGCTGCAAAGAATGAGATGAGTTCATATCCTTTGATACCCAATGCTTCATTTACTGTAGGTAATTCCGGAATAGCCGGCGAGCGCTTCAAAGAGGTGACGGCTAAGCCGCGGATTTTGCCTGCTTGCACCTGTGGCAAAGAAACTCCAAAGTCAGATGTAAACATATTTACTTGGCCGCCAATTAAATCAGTCATTGCATTGGGCCCACTTTTGTAGGAGACCCCAATCATTTTGATATCAGCAAAACTTGCAAGCATTTCTGATGAGACTCGCTGTGATGTACTCGCATAAGCAAAAGCCATTTTTCCTGGATTGGCTTTCGCTAGAGAGACAAATCCATTCAGTGATTTAGCGGGCACATCATTATTGATGGCAACAATGAGTGGAGCAGATCCAAAAAACCCAATAGGAGTAAAGGCAGTATCTTGGTTATAGGGCAAATTTTTAACCAAGCTCTTCAGGGCGGCATTAGTGCTATTGGTTCCGAACAGAATCGTATAGCCATCTGCGGGGGCCTTGGCTACAAAATCTGCACCAATGAGGCCATTTGCGCCAGGGCGATTTTCAACAACGACGGGTTGACCTAATGACTCAGACATTTTTGCCGCAAAGGCACGCCCAATTTGGTCGGTTGTGCTTCCAGGGGCAAAGGGAACAATCGCTTTAATGGGTTTGGAGGGGTAGCTGTCAGCAGCTACCATGGGGCTTGCAATGCCAATGAAGAGGCCCGCCCCGATCTGCAATAAACGAACTATCAAAGATTTGCTATTCATACTGTCTCCATCTTGTTTCCGGTAGTGTAGCGGGTCTATTTGGTTCTGGGCGAGTAGAATGAGTTTACGTTTCTACTGACTATTTATGCGCTTTCGTTCAGCTGGCTATACCCCCCTTATGCTTCTGGCACAAACCTGTGCCTTATTGGGTTTTGCTTGCTATGCCGTCGTGTTAACGACTTTGCAAGAAGAGTGGCATCTCAGTAATTTGCAATCAGGCCTGATTGCCAGCGCTTTTTTCTTTGGTTATATGCTTGCCGTTCCTTTGGCTACGGCTTTAACAGATCGGGTGGATGCGCGTAAGGTCTATCTAGTAGGCGGTCTTACGGCAAGCTGTGGTCTTTTGGGTATGGGTCTATTGGCTTCTAACTTTTGGACAGCACTCTTTTTTATGGCCTTGAATGGTGCAGGTCTTGCTGGTACCTATATGCCTGGCCTCAAGATTTTGTCTGATCGCATCCAGTCGGGAGAGTTAACGAGGCATATTGCCTTCTATACCGCCTTCTTCGGTATTGGTACTGGATTTTCCTATTTATGTTCAGGTTGGATTTTAAGTGGGCTAGGTTGGCACTATGTATTTAGCCTGATTGCCTTAGGCCCGCTGAGTGCATTTCTGATTGTCTTGTTGCTAATTCCAGCGCTTCAGCATGAAAAATGGCAAGGGCCAATCAATATTCGTCTGCACGATATATTTCCGGCGGATAAATGGAAATTGGTTTTGCAAGACAAAAATGCATCAGGCTTTATTTTTGGGTATACCGCCCACACTCTTGAGCTCTTTGCATCGAGAAGTTGGATTGTTGCCTTCTTTGCTTTTTGTGCAATTGCTTCTGGCGAAGAATTTTTTCTGACTGCAACTACTTTAGCTGGGGTGATTAATTTCTTTGGCGTGCCTTCCTCTATCTTGGGTAATGAAATTGCTTTAAGGGTGGGTCGTCAAAAATGGGTGTGTATTGTGATGCTGACTAGCGCGGTATTAGGGATTGCATTCGCTTGCTCAACAGGTCATTCATGGTGGTTGATTGTTGCTTTGGCTATTGGACATGCTATTTTCATCATGGCAGATTCTTCAACGCTCACTGCGGGCTTAGTGATCAGCGCACAAGAAAATATCAAGGGTGCAGCTATGGGCCTGCATTCGTTAATGGGGTTTGGTGGCGGCTTATTGGGACCTGCTATTTTTGGTTTCGTCTTGGATATCTCTGGTTCTCGTACTTCACAAGTTGCCTGGGTATGGGCGTACGTTGCCGTAGTCATGTGGGGCGTTCTATTTGTGATTTATGAACGGCGTAGAGGCTGGGGTAGTTCAGTGCGCGCATGAGTAATGAGATGAATGAGCAGATAACTGAGCAGATAAATAAGTAGATGAATGAAATGAATTCTTTGGTTTGCTATCACTGTTCAAGCCAGATTCTCCCGGGCGAATTCATTGAGGCGGAACTGGCGGGTGAACTCCGTTCATTCTGTTGTCCGGGCTGTATGGCAATCGCGCAAACTATTCATAGTGAAGGCTTAGAAGTTTTTTACGCTAGGCGCTCTCAGTCCGGTGATAAGCCAGCAGCCTATCTTGCAAGTGATCAAATTCCCGAAAAACTCAAGCCTTATGATGATCCTTCGTTACGCGGTCGCTTCACCCGTCCATCTGGAGGCGAAGGCGATCTTGAAACTACTCTACGTTTAGAAAAAATCCGATGCGCAGCTTGTGTTTGGCTATGCGAACAACATTTACGTCGTCATTCAGGTGTTCAGGATGTGCAAATCAATTACGTCACGCAAAAAGTGATGGTGCGTTTTTCTCCAGATAAAACGAGCTTAGCAAGATTACTTTTTGAGATCGAGCGCATTGGTTATGAGGCCTGGCCATTTGAGCCTTCTCAGTCATTAGATCGGGCAAAAACGGAAAGACGCCATCTGCTCTTGCGACTAGGCGTTGCAATGCTGGGCATGATGCAGGTCATGATGTATGCCTGGCCTACGTATGTCGGCGCTGATATCACGCCAGAATTTACGATTCTTTTAGGTTGGACGAGTTGGTTATTGACTGTCCCTGTGATGGTGTATTCAGCGGGGCCGATCTTCCGGTCGGCTTGGCGAAGTGTTCAGACTTTTAAGCAAACGCATATGTTGGGGATGGACGTTCCTATTGCATTGGCTTTGGCTTTGGCTTTTGTTGCAGGAACCATTAATTTAATTACTGGCGTTGGAGATAGTTATTTTGATTCCATCACTATGTTTGTGGCATTTATCTTGGCGGCCAGATATGTGGAGCTATTAGCAAGACAAGATGCGCAGGGTGGAGCAGAGGCTTTGGCTAAACAATTGCCTGCAACCTGTGAGCGTGCATTCAATTACCCCGCATCCCAAGAGATTGAAGTGGTGCCGGTTGTCAATTGCAATCCTGGAGAAGTATTGCGAGTTTCTCCTGGTGAGGTGGTGCCGGCAGACGGCGTACTAATTGAAAATGCGAGTGCCTTAGATGAGTCATTGCTCACGGGTGAATCCAAGCCAGTTGAGAAAAAAATTGGTGACTGTGTGTACGCTGGTACTCACAACATTCTCAATCCATTATTGATGCGCATTGAGGCGGTGGGGCAATCAACCCGTATTGCTGGAATTGCCTCATTGTTAGATCAAGCATTGCTGGCTAAACCAGTCATGGTGAGTCTTGCTGAAAAATGGACTGCATACTTTGTCGCCTTCTTATTGTTTAGTGCATTTGCCTCTTCTGCTATCTGGTTCTACTTCGATCCTAGTCGCGCATGGACGGTTTTAGTTTCTGTTTTGGTTGCCAGTTGTCCATGTGCTTTATCGTTAGCGGTGCCCACTGCTATGGCAGCCGCTCAAGGTGCGGTAACCAAACTCGGCTTGTTGATTGTGCGGGGCCATGTGATAGAAGGTTTAGTCAAAGCAAGCGATTTAGTATTAGACAAAACAGGCACCTTGACGATGGGTCAGCCAGAGTTGCAAGAGATCATTCATTTGCGTGCGGGCTATAGCCGTGAAGATGCATTGGCTTTAGCTGCTGCACTGGAAGCGGGGCAAAGACATCCGTTGGCCCTTTCTTTAATGCGGGCCGCCACCTCCGAAAACATATCCCTGCCCGCATTGAGTGAGCCAGTGATTAATCAGTTGGGCAAAGGTTTAAGTTCGGGTGAGTATCGCCTGGGAAGCGCTACATGGCTGGAGGTAGAGCAGGGTTCCCAATTAGGTCAATACGGTCAAGTACATTTAGCGGATGCGCAGGGATTAATAGCCAGCTTTGTATTTTTGGATACACCTAGAGTGGGATTAGAGCAATTCTTAAAAGTAGTGAAGTCCAGAAAGATTACAGTGCATTTAGTTTCAGGTGATGATCGTGCTACGGTTACATGGTGGGCTCATCATGTTGGCATCGAGCACTATCAAGGCGGCTGCACGCCGGAAGATAAGTATGACTACATTGCAGGATTGCAAAAAGAAGGTCGTTTTGTATGGGCCATCGGCGATGGTGTGAACGATGCTCCTTTACTTGCTCGTGCAGACATCTCTATTGCGGTCGGTGCAGGTGCACCCTTAGCTGCTGCTGGGGCAGATGCAATCCTCACTGCTAGCTCTTTGGAGCCTTTAGCTAAAACTTTATTGTTGGCTGATAAAACTCAGGTAATCATTAAGGAAAACTTATGGTGGGCCTTGGCTTACAACTTGCTGGCTATTCCGGCTGCAATGATGGGTTTGGTAAATCCCTGGGTTGCTGGAATTGGCATGTCACTTTCTTCGTTGGCAGTGACTTTAAATGCCTGGCGTTTGCGAAAAGCTTAGACTATAGGTATGGAAAGCTTATTTCTTCTCATTCCCATTTCTCTGGTTTTAATTGGCCTTTTGGTCTGGATTTTGAACTGGTCCATAAAAAGTGGTCAATTTGACGATTTAGACGGTCCCGGTGAGGCGATTTTGATGGATGACGACACTCCAAAATCCAAATAAGTTAGTAAACACTCTCAATAATAGCTTTATATTTA
>CAITHY010000059.1 GCA_903892315.1 uncultured beta proteobacterium
AAGGTTGAAATGCATGCCATTCAAACCTCTGGCAACTGCATTCGCAACATTACGAGTGATGCCTTTGCTGGTGTTGCTGGTGATGAATACATTGACCCCCGCCCGGTTTGTGAGTTGCTGCGTCAATGGTCAACCTTGCACCCTGAATTTGCACACTTGCCGCGCAAGTTTAAATTTGCGATCAATGGTGCCAAAGAAGATCGCACAGTACTGCTCTGTCATGACGTAGGTATTGAGCTTAAGAAAAATACCAAAGGCGAACTCGTTGCTGATATCTATGCTGGCGGCGGTATGGGTCGTACGCCAATACTAGGTCAACTGATTAAACAAGACTTGTCATGGCAGTTGCTTCCCAGTTACTTAACAGCACTGCTGCGCGTATACAACCGCTTTGGTCGCAGAGACAATCTCTACAAAGCACGCATTAAGATTTTGGTAAAGGCTTTAGGACCAGAAGAGTTTGCCCGTCAAGTTGAAGGTGAATGGGCGCACATCAAAAATGGTGATGACAACTTTACCCAAGCTGAATGGGACCGTGTTGCAAAGCACTTTACTAAACCCGCATACAAGCAACTGAGTTCTTTAAGCCAACAACAAATCATTGCAGGCGCTCCAGAATCTGAGCGCTCCGCCTTTACTCGCTGGCTCGAGCGCAATGTTAAGCCGCATCAAGTGCCAGGCTATGCAAGCGTGATTTTATCTCTCAAGCCACATGGCACGGTTGCGCCTGGTGATGCTATGGTTGCCCAAATGAATGCCATTGCTGATCTTTCAGACCAATATAGCTTTGGTGAGCTACGTGTCACGCATGAGCAAAACTTAGTCTTAGCGGATGTGGAGCAATCCAAACTATTGGCACTTTGGCAAGCAGCTAAACAACAACATGTTGCCCTTCCCAATATTGGACTACTCACTGACATCATTGCTTGTCCTGGTGGCGACTTCTGCTCCTTAGCAAATGCTAAGTCTTTACCAATTGCTAAAGCCATTCAAGAGCGTTTTGATAATCTAGATTACTTATTTGATCTAGGTGATATCAGTTTAAATATTTCAGGCTGTATTAACTCTTGCGGCCACCATCACGTAGGTAACATTGGCGTGCTCGGTGTCGATAAAGATGGTGAGGAGTGGTATCAAATTACCCTAGGTGGCGAACAAGGCAATCATGCAGCCATTGGTAAAGTGATTGGGCCCTCTTTTTACGCCGACGAAATCCCCGATGTGATAACCAAGGTCATTAACACTTATGTTGAACATCGCACGGATGATGAATCCTTTATCGACTCTTATCGCAGAATTGGTGTGGCGCCCTTCAAAGAGGCCGCCTATAAAAACGCTAAGAAAAAAGATAGGGCGGAAGATAAAACGGAAAGTGCTGCGAGCTCATCATGAACAAGCAAATTATTCGTTTTCCTAAAGATGGGCAGGCAAGCCTAGCAGTCAATGAGTGGCAAGTATGGGATGGTGAAGGTGATGAAGGTGCTCTATTGCAATCGCCAAATCAAGAACATGGATTCAATAAGGTGCTGGTGCCGTTTCATTGGTGGTGCAGTCATTACAACGCAGATCATAAAAATACCGACATCATGGAGCGTGTCAAACAAGGTGAAATCGGTGTTTGGTTTGCCGCGGATGATGACATCCTCAAGCATGCTCAGATTATCGAAGCAGGCAAAGCCTTGTGGCCGGTAGTGGCGGCGCATTTTCCGATTTTTAGGGATGGTAGAAGTTTTAGTACCGCTGCCCTGTTACGTCAACGCTTTTATTGGGACAATGAAGTACGCGCCATTGGCGACGTACTGATTGATCAATTGCTCCAGGGTGCGCGTGTTGGTTTTGATGCATTTGAACTGCGCCCAGATCAAGATCTGGCTATAGGTCTTCAGCAATTTGATTTGTTCTCAGTGACAACTCAAAATAGTTGGCGTGGGAAAAGAACCTTGCTAGAAGCCTAAGCACAGCTCATCACAATCTCATGAACAACAATACCCTCGGAAAAGTTTATTTGGTTGGCGCCGGCCCTGGCGCTGCGGATCTCATTACTGTGCGGGGTGCTAAGCTTTTGACTCAAGCCGATATCGTGTTTCATGATGCCTTGGTTGAACCAGAGATGCTTGAGCTTTGTCCCCAAGCCATTAAAGTGGCTATTGGTAAACGCTGCGGGAAACTCTCCTCTGCTCAACACTTTATTAATAAGCGCCTGATAGATGCTGCCAAACAACATCAAACGGTCGTGCGCTTAAAAGGTGGCGACCCAATGCTCTTTGGTAGAGCCGATGAAGAATTGCAAGCGCTCAAGAATGCAGGTATTGCAGTAGAAGTAGTTCCTGGCATCACCGCGGCATTAGCTGGTGCAGCGAGCCTGCAGCAATCCTTGACTCTGCGTGGTGTCTCGAGAAGCGTGGCCTTTATTACTTTGGCACAAGCTACAGAAAATATGGGAACTACAACTCAGCCGATTGCCAATCCTAGTGCAGATACCTTGGTGTATTACATGGGACGAAAAGATGCAGCCATGATTGCCCAACAACTCATCAATCAACATTCAAACCACACAAGCAAAACACTAGTGCATATTTTGGAGGCAGTAAGCACCCCAAGAGAGCGACATTGGTCAAGCACCCTAGAAGAATTGGCCCAAGGAGCAGCTGATCACTGGTTTGATATTAGCTCACCGGCACTGATTATGATTGGTGAGGCTCTACAAGAAAAATCTCATGCAAAGGTAAAAGAAGGTTTACAGAGCCCTAGCACCGAAGTCGACAATGGCTTGCAAAACAGCTTCATCCTCGCCAACAGCAAGCGTCGCGCTTAAAGTCACCTGGGGAAACTTTTCCCGGCAAGAGTTGAGCAGTACTGGAAAGTCATTACGCAAATGACCACCCTGACCAAAAAATACCGGAACGACCACGATCTCAGAAGCGCCTGCGTTAACAAGGCTAGCAACCGCCACTTCTAAGCTCGGCTCCATCATTTCTAAAAAGGCTAACTGAACTGGGGTACTCGAGTGCTGAGCCTTCCATAGAGCAGCTAAACGATCAAATGGCTCACGCCAGCGGGCATCACGTGCACCATGACCAAACAGAACAATTGCCTTCATACCTCTAAACGCCTTAAGATGGGATTGCTCTATATTACTCATTATTAGCATTCTTCACATTCACTCAAGCGGATACATCAACTGATCACAAATCTTATGGCCAACTTGCTCACCCACTCCTGGTTTATTGCGCTACTCGCGGCCATTTTGATTGGGGCCGTTCTCTCTGCAGTTCATCATGCGGAGGTGATTGCCCATAAAACGGGTGAACCATTTGGCACCTTGGTACTCTCCATTAGCGTGACCATTATTGAGGTGTCTCTCATTATTGCGATGATGCTTTCAGGACATGAAGGATCGGAATTTATCGCTCGTGATGCCGTATTTGCAACAGTCATGATTGTGATCAATGGCGTGATTGGTCTATGTATTTTTATGGGTGGCTTTAAGCATCATGAAATGGTCTTTCGTAATGAAGGAACCAATTCCGCCCTGGCTGTACTCACCGCTTTAGCGACTTTTATTTTGGTGATGCCTATTGTGACTACTAGTACTCCTGGGCCAGACTTCACCAAGAGTCAGCTTGCC
>CAITHY010000060.1 GCA_903892315.1 uncultured beta proteobacterium
ACGATAAATATAAGAGAATTGTGCAACTCTTATGTTTTTGCCTAACTCATTGATAAAACAGCGGTTCTTTTTCACCCTTTTTCGGTTGCCCAAACCGAATCTAAGAAAACATACTGTAACTCTGTATTTATTACATTTCAGGGAGAACGTATGTCACAAGCTAGAGTTTTAAATCCACAAGAACTACGCAGAGTTTTAGATCACGTTGCTACACGTAGGCACAGCGCACGTAATCGCGCTATGTTGCTACTTACGCACTATGCGGGTATGCGAGTAGGCGAAGTTGCTGCCCTACGCATAAACGACGTTTTAAACAGCGACAACACAATTAAAGATGAGGTGAGACTTTTACCAGAGCAAACTAAGGGCAAACATGCTCGTACCGTTTATCTCAATGAGCGTATGCGCAAAGAAATTAGCCAGTACTTGCGTGTTCTTCGTATTAAAGATGCCAGTAAACCTTTGTTCTATACACAAAAGCAAGCCGGGTTCTCAGCTAACTCATTAGCCCAATATTTCTTTTATCTATATCGCGCATGTGCACTAGATGGCGCCAGTAGCCATAGTGGCAGACGCAGCTTCTTAACTGGATTAGCCAATAAGGGAACTGCAATACATATATTGAAGAGTTTGGCAGGGCATCGCAACATCAGCACTACCGCCTCATACCTGTACTCAAGCCCAACCCAACTTAAGGCTGCAGTTGAGCTTATTTAGATATTTTTTTAACTTTGCCTATATCAACGACTACCTTGCCCTTATAACCCTCAATTACTTCAGTATTTGCTAAATCCAAAGTAAGCTCAGGGTAGTCGGTTGGAATGCTATGCCCATGCCATAAACAAAATACCTTCTTAGTCGCTTTTCCCGACTTAGATACTTTGATGTCACTGCCATTAACAACAGCAAAAACACCGTCAAATTCAGCAAGCCTATATTTGGCGTTCTTGACTTTGATAACGGTCACGCCGCTTAATATTTTCGTTTTAATTGGTTTTGCAGATGGATCTTTATGTGGACATTTTTTATCATTCCACTTTGGTGCCGTTAGATAGAAATCCATATAACCCCTCATATTTCGTTATAAGTTGTTATAAGAATACCAATAAGCATTCAATATGTCTTTTAAAGACATCTATGCCACAGGGAATATACCTAAAGCAGCCTTTTCGATTCTGGCTTGTGCCTGTCTGACATATCGACTCGCCGTTGCGGCAAGGTTATTCCTCTTAATAAGGCGGTCTTTGGAGTCATCTTTTGGGTCAGGCATTAGCTCTTTCTTGACCAAACCTTTTTTAACTCCAATTTCCCAAAGCTTGAGTTTATTAGCTCCAACTCTTGTTTCCATATAGCAGTCATAAACCTGTAAACAGAGTTTTAGATTTGCAATTGTGTATGTTCCATTTAGTGGATATTTCGCTGTTGTTCTACTTGCACTCTTAGACGGTCTACCTCTTTCTCTACCATGTCGATCCATGAGTAATTTATTGAAGTATTTTTTTAGCGACTTCCTATCGTAAGTTAATGGCACTTGCAGGAATATAAATTCTTTTTTGTTCCATTGCTCAGGAACCTCTTCCTTACTTTCTAATTCTTTAAATTGATAGACAGACATTTGCTCAGCAAATAATTTAACCCCTTTAGCTTGCCACCAAATCCTAAAATTATCACCACGAATATCACCAAAGTCAGCATAGAGCTTGGCGTATTTTCCTTTGCCACCATTTTCACAAGTAGCCAAATAGTCTTTGTTGCGCCTTAAGTACTCCCACCACCAGTAATAAGGGCTTTGCTCTTGTCGAGATGGGGGCAGCCTTTTGTTTTTTGTTCCAAAAGTTGGGTAGGGCTCGAAAAATTTAACCATTTTATTAACATCCTAAATAGTGCAATTATGTAGGTAATTTCGATTTTACCCTATCTCATATAAGATCTTATATATGGTTAAGCGGTTATTTTATTAACAAGCAACCATCAATAAATTACACTAAAGGAGCATTAAATATGACTACATTATTCGCCGAAGCAGCAACAAACCAAGCCTCTTCTAGCACTGTCGTTTCCAACGACAAACCAGTACAAGGTGCAGATAAATCCCATATCGCTATAAACGCAAAAAAATTGTTAGCCAGCATGGAGGCAAAACGCATTTCATGGGAGCAAGGTGCTTATAGGATCAGCAACTTAGCTCTTTATGCGGTTTTGGCTGACTGTTTAATTTACGCTGGAGATTTGTCCCTAGCAGAATCTAAGGAGCGTAGCGGCGCTTTGGAGGCATTCTTTAAGGAGCGTGGCTACAAGTACAAAAAAGAATCCCCACTCGTATCGCGCATTGTTCGAGCAGTATTTGGCAGTGTTGATCGTCGTCGCATTAGCACGTATTCGTTGGTATTACGCCAGGCGCAAAAAGCTCGTGTACTTCCAACTCAACTAGCTCAATGGATTGAAGAGAATGGAGGTATTCAAGAAATTAAGCTTGCACGAAGTGAGACTTTTGTCAGCCCTTCAACTAAAGCCTCTGTTGCTAAATCCAACTTTGCAAACTTACCTGTTTTAGCAGTAGCAAAGTCACAAGCACTAAGCGAGCTAGCCGATGCCGGCTTTATTGGGGAGGATTGCATTCTTATTGCTGAACAACAAGCAGACGGAGGATTTGCAATTCGTGCTTTAGTGCGTAAAGACGGAGCCGTTAATGCTGCCTTTACAGCACTCTATGGCGACATTAAAGCCAATCAGGTAGCCCTTAAAAAGGAAGTTAATGCGGCTAATGACGCTAATGGAGCAGTGGCTACAACAACACAAGCAGCCTAATAAATCAGGGTGGGGTGCTATAGGCACCCCTCTAATTCCTAATAATGAATAAAGGAATCACTATGTTTAATAAGGAGTTATTTCATGAGCCTCAAACCATTAACGACATTATCTTTGGCAATCCCGAGAGTCGTTTGCGCGTCGAGGATATTGTCAGTAATACCGAAGCGATACCTAGTTGCGGCAAATCAGCCATTCTTCTTTACGGAGCCTTCGGCACAGGAAAAACCACTCTCGCAAAAATGCTACCTAACGCAATTGAACAGGGCAAAACTGGGAAAGAGTTAAATCTGCCCGAGGAAATGATTGCCTGTCAACAAGGTTTTACAGGTCCACAGGTGATGGTATTGATCGACAAAATTTTAAGCACTTCTTCGCTTAATGAGAGCGGGTTGCACTATTTTATCCTTGATGAAGTAGATAACCTAAGTAAGCTAGCACAACAAAGTTTGAAATCAGCATTAAACACTACAAGAGGTGTATTTATTCTTACAACTAATAATCTTTCGCAGCTAGACAAAGGCTTATTAGATAGGTGCGTATTGGTGGAGATGAATGCAGCGCAAGCTAGTGAGTATCTTGCGATTGCTAATGCCATTGCTGCCAAGACAGGCAATGAGATTAATGAGGCTGAGTTATTAATAACTATTCAAGCGGCTAATGGCTCATTCCGCAATCTATTTCATAACGTAGGAAGATTGGCAAGACGCAAGAGCCAGCTACATCTAACTTCAATTATTAAGGAGAAGAATGATGGGGAGGTTTGACTTTTTAGCCGATAGCTTCACGAGCACTATAGGGATAGCAGTCAACATAAACACTGACCTTGAAACTGGTGTTGACTTAATTTCAGCAGCACGAAAGTTTGCTAGAACTTATTGTGAGGAAGCAAATAATGGAGTTCAATTTACTGAAGAAGATATTAACTTTTTTCTAATTGATTTAATTGTTAGTTTTTGTGACAACAATAATGAATTTGACATAGCATGTTTAGCAAAACTGCTCGTGCTAGATAAAGCTTTATACCTTTTTATCCTGTCAATACAAGATCTAGATAGTAGCTATTCACCTCAATGGCAAGGTATGAGTGACAAGAAAAATAATGCTACATCTACGGCATTAAATATTGCCAGTTCATATTGGAGTGTTGCATAACCATTATTTCGAGCCCACTTTTGTAGTGGGCTTTTTAATATGTCGCTTTAAACGACATATAAGCCTCACTTTTTTAAACGGACGCTACCCATTGATGGCTTGCTTGCGCTTTTAATAATTTGCTTATCAAATATCTTTCTTCCAAGCTCTGCCGGAATTGCAACGCAATCGTTTCTCCAAATCCTAAAAGCCAGCTCTTCTTCGTTCTGAACAAAGTGAACGAGGCTTTTGCATTCTTCACATAACCTTACATTCTTAATTGATTCATGGCTTTTTAAGCTATCCCATTCTTTTGAGCACTTAAATTTAAATTCACAATTTCTTATCGGATTGAGTTCAGATTCGTTACTCATAAGTTCTACCGTTATTATTTGGATGGTTAATTAACCAAGGGCTTTATTTTCAAATGTAGCTTGGTAATCATCTGAGCTCAAGACTGTGTCATATAAACCAACCTCCTCGCCCTCATGCTTATTAATTCCAACATAAGCTAAAGAAGCATCTTCGTATCGCTTGAACTTATAGACAGCATCATTCATGAGAGAGCTATTGAAGACGCCTAGACTCACCAAAAGCTCAAAGTCTTTGACATTTAATCCAGTTACCTTCTTAAATAAACCAGGCTCAAGTTGGGTGATAACATCTTTAAGGCTTCGCTCTCGATAATCCGTTAAGTACATAAACACTGGTACACGAGTGGCAAATTTAATAAGCTTTTCTTGGATCTGTTTACGAATACTCTTATACTCCCTTTCTTCATCTGTGAGAGTCTTTTTCTCCTTCTCCGTTAAATTCTTATCATTAGCCTTTTCCTTAAGCTTTTTCACTGAATCAGATTTATTAATAATTGTTTCAATTTCTTGATTCAGATTTCTAAAACCCTCAATATTCATTAATGCTTTCATAGCCGCTTCATTTTTCATAAGGCGAGCTAATGTGTTGTTATCTACATTAACGAGAAGAGCACTTTCCCACCTTCTAGCAAGTAGCGTTGCTGTAGTACCACTCATTGCAATATCCAATATTCCAGCAGCATCAATCTGCTTCATTGAGCTTCCGTCATATGCAAGTACTGGTAAAAAGCTAATAAATTCTTCAACTTTCTTTTCTGGATTAGTTTCATCCATATTCAAGCGACAGCTATAGTCTGCAATCTGCCTCAAGGCTCTGTCGGGTGCAAAGTCAAATACATAGCACTCCTCTTTAAGGATCTGTTGCTTATTAGGAGTCAGGCTATCTGGGTTCTTAATCGTCCACGGGGTTTGTACTCGAAATGCAGCTTGGAAGTAGGTCTCAGGACTTGATGAATTTCTGAGCATGAAAATTCCACCCCAAGGCTTTACTGACACACCTGTAGTTAGCTTTCCACAAGATAGAGTGATGGTCTTTGTCTTAAGTGGATCACCCATTGCAGCATATACAGGAGGAAGAGCTTCAACACCTAGCCCAGCATCATTACCTGCAGCCACTACTACTTTGTAATCTTGGTAATACTTGTTTTGTTTCTGTGCGAGTAGATTTGCCATCGCATGGCAAGATGCTACGGTAGGTAAAAACCAAAATGTATGAGAAAGAAGATCTAATAGACGAGCATCAGAAAAGGGCATTGGGGGCTTCTTAGCACCCAACTTGAGATTATCTACTGTGGTTTCGGAGAAAGATCCTCTAATGAGATCAAGCCACTTTTGGACTTCATTCTGATACTTGAATTTTGCACTACTACCTTCGCCTGAA
The DNA here is from genome assembly GCA_903892315.1 of uncultured beta proteobacterium. The sequence goes on from CAITHY010000060.1 coordinate 5,698, forward strand.
GCTGAAAAGAATGTATTCAAATCAAACTCATCAAACTCACCTTGCATTGCTACCTGCTTGATCGAATCTGGCAGCTGATAGGTTAGCAGCACCATCCTTGGTAGAGAAAGGTAGGGATTGTTATCACCTTTCCATTCCTTCTTAGCCCTTTGCTCATCTGAGTAGGTCCAGTTGAAGATCTGTTCCTCAATGAATTCTCCGGAGGAGATTGCTCGGAATGGTGTACCTGAAAGATACAAGTAATTATCGGTTGTGATGGGCATAATCTCTTCATCGAAGTATTCAATCCCTTCACCTTGTCCAAAGTTGTACTCTTTCTTACTTTCAGCCTCGAAAAGTTCTTTTGCATGCTCTCTCCAAGATCCATAGTGATACTCATCGAATACCACGCAATCCCAATTAGTCGTATGCACCCACTCATTCTTTGCTTTAATACCACCTGCTGAGTTCTTTCCTAAGTAATCCTGAAATGATCCAAAGCATACAAAAGGAGCTTTCTTATTGGCATCATCAAAAGAGAGACCGTCGCGAGAAATGAATTGCCATCCTTTGAAATCCAAATGAGTAGCAAGATCCTCTTCCCATGCGCTTTGTACTGCAGGTTTAAAAGTTAATACAAGGATCTTCTTCCAACCCATCCTCTTCGCCAATTGATAGGTTGCAAAGGTTTTTCCGAAACGCATCTTTGCATTCCAGAGAAAGTGGGGTGTCTTATCCTTATTTTCTTTTTTAAAGCTTGTGAAGTAAGCAATAGTCTTGTCTACTGCCGCCTCTTGTTCTGGACGAAGTCCGAAGTCTAAGGTTCGATCATCTTCATTTTTAACACCAGTTTTGACCTGAAGTATCGCCGCCTTTACATCTCTAACGGAACATTCAAACCATTCACCATCTGGGTTTTTTAAACCCTTCTTGCGGAGCACTCTATGCACATCATGGTCACTAAACGCACTGCCGTCAGTTCGCATCGCACTCTCCTCGAGAACGATGATGTATGGGGGCTTACCAGGCTTAACTATGGGGTACTGCTGGGCTATTCGAGTTTGTGCATCCCTAGTAGTGAATCCTACCTTTAGCAAACCAACATATTGAGGATTGGTATCTTGATAGGCGTAGATGGTTGGGTTAGATTCAACCTTAGGAGGAAAAAACTCCTTAGACATTAGAGAGCTCCATTGGGCGGATAGTAGATTCTATAAATGCAATCTCTTCATCAGATAAACCATATTTTTTATAAAGTTCTTCATCTGTCCAAGGCTTTGAAAAATCCTGAAGCGGAACAAGCTCATATACCTTAGCCGTCACATGGTGACTAATCTTTTTTAGAAACATCAAGATATGAAAAAACTTAGTATTCATATATGACATAACATTTAGTGCTGTAGCCTCGTCCTCAAATGCTCCAACTCTCAGAAATGTTTCAGTACATACTTCATTGGGGACACCTAAAAATGGCTTTAATCTCTCCTTTGTAATATCGAATCCGTTATCAAGAACTTGAGAAACAAAGACTTTATACATCGGGATTGAATCCTCTCCGGTTGGTATTGGATATGTTTTTGGGACATATCGCTTCACTGACTTATATTTCAGTGTGCCGTAAATAGTTAGTCCATTTTTAATTGGCTCCACGCTTATGCTCGGAAGAGAATACTTGGCAGGGTCATTAAGAAAATCAGAGCGTAAGCCATATGGCTTACTAGATGAAACTATTGTTGAAAAGGAGATCTCGTTTTTTTCAATCACCTTTCGCAATATTGGAATAGCTTCGTTCATTCGGATAAATGTATCCAACCCCTTCTCTAGAAGCGGTCGGTCTGCTTCTGATGTAACACCAGCTTTTGTGTGCGTTACAACTTTACATGTGCCTCTATTTTCTCGATCCCAAAGAAAATAACAAACACCGCCCGCAATCCGAGTCCCTGGAAAAACATCTGCAGCTATCGGGTAGTCATGAATAACCCTGATTCTATCGTCATTAAGCATAGTATTTCTAAAATCATCAAGCCCTTTTCCTCCCGCAAACCATCTGGAAGGAATAATCATTGCCAAATAACGAGGATTTAATTTCTTAGCTTGCTCAACAAATAGCTGATAAATTGGTGATGCACTTGCAGTGGGACCTGAATCGCCAAGCTGATATGGTGGATTGCCGATGATTACATCAAACTTCATGCTGAAAATCTCCTGAGGATTCTTTGTGTGTATAAATTGGTATGCATGGGTCTCCAGCTCGCTTCCCCTATCTTGAAGTGCCTGACTTGCTCCACAATAAGTGCATCGACCAGCCTTCCAGGTGTGCTCTGTTCTGTCGAACTTTATGTTCCCAGAATCATCCTTAAAAGAGTTAACAATAGAATATTTCCCGCTAGGTGACTTGGAGCAATAGACTGACCTCCTCGATAATAGTGAGGTTAGTTCTGTAATTGCAATGCCAAAAACTTGTTTAGTCAGTATGTGATTGATGCGATCTTGTTGATCCGGTATTAGCTCCACTAACCCAGCATCAAGTCTTCTTGTGACCTCCCGTAGAAATATTCCTGACTTTGAGAATGGATCCAAGAAGCGAACATTCTTGTCTGACCAGATTTGCTTTGGCAGTAAGTCCAAAATTTGATTAGCCAATTGCGGAGGAGTAAATACCTCATCATTACTTAGATTCGCCAGACAAGTTAGTACATCTGGGTTGTAGTAGTTGATCTCAGACATCGGCAATTTTGAATATATTAGTTACTGGATAGTCCTTTACAGGATCTGGAATAAAAACATCATCACCTAAATCGGAGAAAAGAGGTAAATCTTGAATTGCTGATTGAGCAATAAGCTCATGGAATGCAAAATCCCTCCTCTTTAGACCACTGCCAACTGGGGACCACTCTGAAAAAATAATATCCTTTAGAGACAAGGCATCTCCACATACTATATTTCTATCAAGAATATATTTGACTGAGCGTCTAACTTCTTCCCGACATTTTATGAAAGGCTTAAATAACCTCTCTCTACACTTCTCGATATTGTCTGAAAGAATATCTATCCCATAGATTGATGACACAGCAATTATTGCGTAGCGATCCCAGTCAGCCTGACTCTTTCCATAGCGCGAGGTCACTACAGCAAGTTTTCTATCTAATACTTCGGCAAGAAAATTCCCCGTCCCGCAGGCAGGCTCCAGAAACCTAGATTCAATTCGGTCTGTCTCATGCTTGACCAAATCAAGCATTGCATCTACTTCACGCTTATGTGTATAGACTTCGCCGTGATCCGCCACCCTCTGCTTAGAGACAACCTGAGAGTCTGAAGCCCCTTCTTTTGTTTCAATGCTCATTTATATGTTTTTAGCTTTCTTGCAATTATTTTTATAACTACTATTTTGCGTTATTTGCTGTCCATGATCAATTTTGTCGTTTAAAACGACATTATTAGCTCAGTAGCTCACTTAATGAGCCTATAACTCACTAATCTTCCTCTAAAGACCCCCTTTAGGAGAAGCTCATGAAATATCTACTCACCATCTTTTTGCTGGCTCAGGCAGCTTTATATGCCCAAAAGAGCTTTGCCCAAGTAACAAATTTAGACAATTCACCATACAACATGCAAAACAGTCAATACAACATGGAAAACTCGCCATATAACATGCGCAATAGTCCATACAACATGGATAACAGCGCATATAACGCTAGTTCTAAAAATGGGGTTTATGACAATACTGGCAATAGGATTGGCTACGAAGTGAAAGCGCCAAGCGGAGTAATTAACTACTTTGATAATAACGGCAATCGTATTGGTTACACACCTTCAAAGCGGTAATTGCGTTATGCAAAATATTACCATCAGAAACTGCACTTTTGCTTTTCGCTGTAAAGCAAACTGGGACATCATGACGCCTACTGATACCGACGGTCGAGTTCGCTTTTGTTTGGATTGTCAAAAAGAAGTTTTTTTATGTGAGAGTGATGCGGAGCTCATCAGTAATGTCGTGAACAATCGCTGTATCGCATTAATACGAGAAGAACTTGGTCATTCAAGGCGATTAATTGGTGAAGTAGTTAATAAGAGCTAATTGTGAAGAAAACACTATATATCTCGCTAGCCTTAATCTTGGCGACTCCTTTGATAGCCTATGTGGCTTTGCAAGCTATCGAACCGTCTGATCCTGATTTGGTCTACGTGAAAAAACCTAGCCTGTTTTCGGGTGCGTGGCAAAAAGTAGCTTCCTCTGATAACTTTTCTGAATATATTGAACCAAGAAAAATGGAGAAAAGTTTAGATTCCACCGTAGACATAGTAACGATGAGAAATTACTTTAAGCCCCAGTTCGATGACGATAGCGATAAAAGTATCAGCTATAAATCTCAAGTTTCTTATGAAACTATTGACTGCTTTAATCAAACAGTTACCGTGACTAAGGTGTATCTGCTAAGTGATAATTTTGCCAAAGGATCCTTAATTGACGAACCTATTGAACCAGTCTCTACCCCTATTCGCGTAAATGCTCGATCTATTGGTTTTAGCAAAATTCGTAAAGTCTGCGAATTATCTAATTTATCTACCGATTCCCAGTACGTTAAAAGCAGTTTCATGAATAACATCTAAAGCGTATGAAAATGTTATTTCTAGATTTTGATGGCGTCTTACATCCATCTAGTCTCGGTGCAGATCCTTTGTTTTCTAAAGCATCTCTTTTATCTATGGCGCTATACGATATAGACCTTCCTATCGTTATCTCATCATCATGGCGCTTTACACACTCTATGAGAGAGCTTAAGGGAAAGCTGCCTAGTGAGATTTCCAAAAAGGTTGTTGATGTGACTGGTTCTGCTGTAGTAGGCAAGCATCCACGCTATAACGAAATCGTAAATTACCTAAATACCCAAAAAGACATTACTGATTGGCGAGCTTTAGATGACTCCTATTGGGAGTTTCCTTCGCCTTGCCCTCAATTAATTCGTTGCAACTCTAATACTGGTATCAACATTCGTGAAGTGAACGCCATTGCTAACTGGGTCATCAAACCACAGTCTTAGCTAAATTTTTCCACCAAAGATATGACGGTATCAACTAATGAGCAAATCGTCATAATCCAAATAGCAATATCAAGATGCTTTGCTGCAACCTCTTTTGTTATTGCAATCATCCTCTTCTCCTGTAATGAGAACGAACTTTTTCTCTTTCCTTAAACATTAAGTGGGCAAAAAGACCTTCGCTACAAACCAAAAATAATCCCAATAAAAACCACAGGCATAACTTTAGGTCTAAGCCACCAGCAGACTGAGCCATCCAACTTAAGAACATAAAGAAAAGTCCAATAAATTTAATCATTTCAAGCCCCTTTCAAGATGTGTTTAGATTAATTATTCAGAAGCTCACAAAATGAGCCAGTATTCCCATATAGTTATAAAAACTGTTTTTAATTCGGGAAATTGAACATGAGTAACCTAGAGCGACTGCACCGTATCAAGTACATGATTCAGGCTCGAACATGCGTTCCTATTCAAGACTTTCTGGATGAACTAGAAATCTCTAAGGCGACCTTTAAGCGAGATTTAGAGTACCTCCGAGACCGTATGAACGCCTCTATAGTATTTGACCGTGCTGAGGGCGGGTATCGCTTTGACAAGCCTAATGCTGGCGAGAAGATTGAGCTACCCGGGCTATGGTTCTCCGAAAAAGAAGCCACTGCCCTAGTTCTGATGCAGCATCTCTTAGATAATCTAGACCAAGGAGGATTGATCAGCTCTCATATAGACCCACTAGTAGAGATTATTGATGGGATTTTGGGGCAGTCAGAGGTTTCAGCAAAAGAGCTTAGAAAGCGCATCAAGGTTTTTGGAATGTCTGCTCGTAAGAATTCACTAGAAAATTTTGAGGAAGTGGGAAACGCTCTTCTTAAGCGTCAACGACTACAAATTGAGTACTACTCTAAAGGCAAGGATGAGACTACAAATAGGGAGGTATCTCCACAGCGTTTAATTTTTTATCGAGATAATTGGTACTTAGATGGCTATTGCCATCTACGAAAAGGCTTAAGAAGTTTCGCCCTTGATGGCGTAAGGAAAGCTGAACTCCTAAATAAAAAGGCGGAAGAAGTTTCAGAAAAAGAATTGCATGAAAACTTTGCTGAGAGTTATGGAATCTTCTCTGGTAAAGCCACGCAGCGTGCGAAACTGAAATTCACTCCCGAGCGAGCTAGGTGGGTTTCTGCAGAAACTTGGCACGGACAGCAAGTGGCGAGTTATGAGAAAGATGGTAGTTATATACTGGAATTCAACTATAACCAAGATCCAGAGCTAATAATGGAAATTCTAAAACATGGTAGCGACGTTGAAGTTCTAGCCCCAAAAAGTTTGAGGGAGCGGGTGGTTTCTGAGCTTAAAAAAACATTAAGTATGTATTAAATTTAAAACATGAAACTTTCTGCAAAATCAATAAAGAAAAATCTTGATGACAAACTACAGTCGCAGAGAAAGATTAATGCCAAATTATTTGAAGAGCAGGCAAAAAGACGAAAACTTCTTACTCAAGTACTTGAACTCTGTCTTGAAGCCGCCATGGATGGTGAGAGTTATATTGATATAGGTAACAAGTTTAATAATCTAGAGTCAATTGAAAAGTCCTTGGAGGACAGGTGGCTTGATATTACCTATCTAGATGCTGAAGATTTTTGCTTAAGCCAAATTAGCTATGAATTAGAAAAGCTTTCTCCCGAACAACAATATGAACTTCAGGGATCCATTAAAAGTAAATGCAGGTCAATCAAACTAGACCTAAATGGACTGAGAAATTGTTCAGATGATGACTTTCAACTGCAGCACATTTTCGATCGGATTGATGAGGTTCTTGATGACGGAAAAAAGTTGAAGCGAAATATTTTGGATGCATTTTATGCCTATCAGTCTTATAAAGAGATAAATTTTGACGTTGACTGGGAAGAGGATGCTGACCTAAAAGTTTTCCTTACCAACTCAAAATCAAAGCTTGAAGAAAGCTTTGATTATCTAGATTCAATATTTAAAAAACTGAACTTAAATGAAATTCCTGATGAAGGAGTTGAGTATGCGAAATACATAAAATGGAACCAACTGGAAGATGACGAGGTTTTAGACTATACAACTCATGATTATTCAGATGCCATTAGCTTTTCTTATCTTCAATCTTTACATGGTCAACTATTTGTAAACGCTTTTAAAGTTTCAGTAGAACAAGAGATATCTAGAGGCAGCCATTCTTTTCATATCTCACTATTAAATAATCCAAATGGAAATACTATTAGGTTTGAAAATAAAGCAGAGATGCAAACTGTTTATGAAGAATTCGCACTTGAGGAGTTATTAAAAAAATTAGGCTACTCAGTTGATCGTCAAATTAGCACTCCTGAGGAAGCAAATTATCTTGTATCTTGGGCAGAATGATTTTGTTAACCTTTTGACTTACTCTTTTCTTCGCCTTTCATATATGGAAAAAAAATGCCGCTAACCAAATATTGGGAAACAAATGAGTTCACCACCTATGCTGATATAGATAGCTCGAAAAGGATAGGGAACAAAGTAAATTTTTGGATTATTAACGATTACCACGTTAACAAAGTGAACGCCATTGGACAGGCATACAGATCTGACAGGGTGCTATTTGAGATAGACTGCATGCAAAAAACTCGTCGTGTCTTGGAAATTTACTTATACAACTCACCAATGGCAAATGGCGAAATAATCTATTCCAATACACAAGTAAATGATCAAGGTGGCTCAGTTCCAGATCCTGGGAAAGTTGGTCATAAAACATGGGAAATAGCCTGCTCAATTAAGTAAAAATTCTCATAACTAGAAAAGAGGTTTTGTATGTTGGGATGGGAAATCTATATAAATCGCAAGCCTTTTGATACCAGCGGAAGCATTCATGAAGATCGACTAATGGATGAGTCTTTGTTGGCTACTTGGCAAACAGGTATAAATGGTTGCAATTGGTTAGAAGACTTAATCGCCCAAGGCAAAGCAAAGTATTTGGGCTCATATGGTGGATATCCACGCAGCTACTCCGCTAAGGCTGAAGATGTAATCCCTTTAATTCTTAAACTTCAAGCGAAAACAGATGGTCCAACAGTTGTCGGTGAAGACTACGCCTATATTGGCGGCTTTAACTCAAATATAGAGTTATTCATAGAACGAATTAATAAATGTAGCCTAGAAGAAGAACTCTCAATTGAGGCGTGGGATATGAGTTAGTTATGCCTTTTTAGGCGTGCAATTTACTCATCTGATCGTTCTGCACTAACCTCAAAGTTCTCTAAGATCCCGTCTCTTGTATAGCTCAAATGCTCTAACTCAGCGATGTGTCTTACATCATCATAGGAAATGAATGTACACATATCGGATAAACGCCCATTAGTCATATAGGAAAAGACTGGTCTTCTGATTTCAGTTGAAAACTTTTCTTGTCTATCTGACGGCGCAACAATATGCATCTTGATTTTGATATCAGGCTGCAATGCAACCAAATCAGCCATCCTTAAAATCCCTGAATAAATTGAGGTGGTATGCTCAACCTCAAATGCCCTTGCAATAGATCTTTTATTTTTAATCCAAATAACATCTATTAATCCAATAGTACTTTGAGTGGCTTTGTCATAAGAAAGTGGCAGTGTAGTTAGCAAGGTTCGCGGATCTCTTGGCTGCCAAACTTTCGCCACCCTGGCTCGATCAGGGTTAGGCAACCAGATATCAAATCCCATCTGCTCACCAATCTTCGCCAATAAACCTTGAATCTTGATTGATTCCCTTACTTCACTTTCATCCAATTGCTCATCTGCATCATCTGACGCAACAGTAACAATGAATTCCTTAGGCTGGTCATTAGTAGAAACCTCTTGTGGCGCAGAAAACTCGCCACGCCATAGCTCTTTTACTGGGGCGTAGTAACAATATTCTGAAATCTTTCGAGCATCTCCAGAAACACCACTTGCTTGGATTGCCTCTGCTAAAACCCCATTGGAATGAGTAATTTTAGTGCCAATAGTCTGAGCATCGAACTCAGCCGCATACGGCGAGTTAAGGCACTCCAGCAGTAATTTCCTGTCTTTAAGAGAAATGACAGATAAGTTTTTGAAAGGGTCAAACGCTGCTAGAAATACAGAGATCGTATTGCCACTTTTTCCTGTGAGGTAAATCTTTTGAGCCTCTTCCATCCCGTACAGCTCATCGATATATTTTGCTTTTGCTAACGAATCCTGTTCCGTAAGAATTTTATTGACTACGCTTCCTAACTTACGATTGGTATGAAGTTCGTTAAAAAGTCGGCGCCAAGCGCCTTGAGAAACCATTGCCCTCGCAATAGCCTCGGTGTCCTTGTTATTGCCTTTGCCATTTCGATCAAGGATTTTGATTACCTTGTCGCAGTCCTCATCTGAGATTGGGTTGGAATCATTTCCCATAACCCTACTCGCCCAAAATTCCCTAAATTGGGCGCTTTGATCGCTCCATACGGCTCTTTTTTTGTCGACATCATAGACAGCCTCAAACTCGGGCAAAAAGGCTGAGAAGTTCATTTCGGGCATTCCTTGGATCCTTTGATCTTTATCTAAGAAGTATAGGCTGCCCCCGCCTGAATTTAGGTGTCGTTTAAAACGACACCTTCAGACCGACACCATCCGCTCCAAGCCATATGGCATATGAGTTTTTGCCAGCAAAGCCTTATTCTTTGGCACTTTCAGGGCGGTGTGTCACACGGTGTGTGCTACAGTGAAAACCTTGGTTTTCTAAGTGATTGATTTTATTGGGAAAAGGGTTGGCAACCTAAGAACCTTGTGCTTTATGATTCCGTCGCTCTAACCAGCTGAGCTAATTCGCCGAACTCACTATTGTAAATGATCGGAATGCATCTGTCTAAACCAATCCAACTCCATGGCCGCTGGAGACACTCAAATCCCTACTTGATCTGAAAGGTACTGATAGCCTCATCTCGGCCATAAAGCACATTAAATTCGATTTTCTTGGCTAAAAAGAGCTTTTTAAGTACCTCGTCCTTGTTCTCAAACACAATCGCGGTTTGCTCAGGGTAATGGGAAAAAGGGTCGCTGTTGACATCCACTACTACCCCATCAATCTTGATTTGCTTGATTGAGCGCTTGTAGAACCTATCGGGACGTATAAAAATGAGGCGCTTTACATACTTATCCAAGACCAATTTTTGGCCCTGCTCATTAATCTTAAAGTAATAAACCAACTCTTCCTTGCCGTTGGTAGTGGTGTCGCGCTCTTCATCCCATTTGGCATACACACCCTGACTCATGATTGCGAACAGAACTGCTAGGGCAAACCTGCCATATAAAGACAGAGACATTATTTACTTTCTTACCGAATGAAATAATTGATATCAAAAGTCTAACAAGACTTTTCTTTTGATTCCATACAAAAACTGGCGCAATACAAGGTCAAAAGAAGAATGATCAAACCCGCCACTTTTTGACGATAGCTCAGCTGATCCTCTGAGTACATCAAGAAACAGACAAAAAAGACGCTTGCAATAAAAATGCCTATTGCAAAGTAGTGCCCATACTTTCTAAATGGCGGGTCGTAGGTAGCATTAACCTCTCTATTGGAGCGATCATCTACTAATATGCCCCCCTCCGGCAGCCAACCTGGGCCTTTATAGAGGGCTCTCAATTTATTTTTAAAGCCTTTAACAGCGCAGCTTTTATAAAATATTTCAGAATAAGTGGCGCCAAGGGCTTTGAATGGACTCCAGCTGCGTAAAGGGGTTTTGGTGCCGTAGATACACTTGACATCTTCATGCTGGAAGGTTCCAAAGAGGCGATCCCATATGATCAAAATCGCTCCAAAATTTTTATCGATATATTTCTCATTTATTGCATGATGTACTCGGTGGTTACTGGGTGAAGAGAAGAAGAAATCAAACCACCCTAAGCTACCAATATGCTCTGTATGAATCCAGAATTGATAAACCAAAATAATGATACTCACCACTGCAAACTGGTAAGGTGGAACACCTAATAAGGCCATTGGGAAAAAGAAGCAGCAGCCCACTATGGGATATAAGCTCTCTTGCCTCAGCGCCGTAGAAAGATTAAAGAATTGACTTTGATGATGAACTACATGGGCGCCCCAGAAAAAGGCACACTGGTGACTAACCCGATGCAGCCAATAATCCAAAAAGTCATAAATCAATAATGCAATTACCCAGCCATACCAGTGCTGCCAAAAATGCAGTGGCGATGCATCACCTATCCATTCAGAAATCAGCGTATAGGCCCCAATTTGAAAAAATGGAGTGCAAATAGCAACCGCTTGACTAATTAAGCCCTGACTCAGGCTGCTAATGGCATCATTTAATTTGTAAGTATTTCTTTTTACTGCAATTCCATACACAATTTCCACCAAAATAAGAATGATGAAAATTGGAAGAGCAAAAAGAATTAAATCGTTTTCCATAGAAAGGTATTGATTTTGATATCAGCATTGTCTCATTCAATTCTTAAAACCGCATCACCAAAGGTCGTAATATAGAAATATGAAAAAACGTATATTTCATACTCTTCTGGTCACTATTTTGGGCGGCCTACTTCCTCTGAGTGTCGATGGAGCGCAAATCTTTATCACCAACTACCCATCCGAAGCGAATGCCAAAGTTTTTGTCACTAAATATCCATCAGAAGCAAACTGTATTGTGTATGACACTCAATACTCGAGTGATAACGAGCCTGGTGTTTGGTTCTATACAAAATATAAAAGTGATGCACGTGCCGTGATTTACTACACCCAATACAAAACTGAGGCAGACCTTATTGTGTACTTCACCAAATACAAGGGTGATGCACGCTGTCGCTACTAACTACCATCCAGTTACCCCATGAGACTTCTTTCCATATCCGCCGGCAAGGTCACTCCTCTGTTCGGCAATCATCACCCCAACTATAAGTCCGTCGCTTCAGCCATTCGCAAGCAGGCGGTGAGTAATATAGATAACCCTAGCCCGGTTGAAATTACTTCGCTTGGCATCAAGGGTGACGAGCAAGCTGACTTATCAGTACATGGGGGGATTGAAAAGGCAATTTATGTTTATCCAGCAGAGCACTACATTTTTTGGAATGAACTACTCACTCGAGAAACCAAGCGGCCGGTTGATTTAAAGCATGGCGCTATCGGCGAAAATTTCACTATTGAAGGCTTACTAGAAACAGAAGTATTTGTTGGGGATAAATTAATTATTAGCGAACTTGAATTCGCTGTTGTCAAACTCCGTGAGCCTTGTTTCAAATTCAATGCTGCTGTTGGTTACAAGGGTGCAAGCAAAGCAATGCTTCAATCCGGCTTTAGTGGGTGGTATTTGCGTGTATTGAAAACTGGCATTCTGACTGCTGGAGCTGGGATTACATTAATTCCAGGTCCAAGAGAAATGACTATTGCCCAGCAAAATCAAACATTATTGAATAATCGCAATCAAAAAGATTTGTGGGAATAAAAAAACCCGACCATTTCTGATCGGGTTTTTTATTTGATGCAGACTAAAACTGCTTAGTCACGTGCGTAGATATCTACGTCTTTAGTTTCACGTATAAACAGTGTACCGATTACCAATGTCATCGCAGCGATGATGATTGGGTACCAGAGACCGTAGTAAATGTTACCGTTTTGCGCTACCAAGGCGAAGGAGATTGTTGGCAACAAGCCGCCGAACCACCCGTTACCAATATGGTATGGCAAAGACATAGAGGTGTAACGAATACGTGTTGGGAACATCTCAACCAACATCGCAGCAATTGGGCCATAAACCATGGTTACCAAGAGCACTAGGTAAACCAACAAGAGCAATACAGCAACATAATTAATTTGTGCTGGATCCGCCTTGACTGGATATCCTTCTTTGTTTAAAGCCTCGCGAATTGCCTTTTTAAACTCAGTATCCTTCGCTTTTGCATCTGCAGGATCCATACCTTTAGAGCTGTATCCAGGAATTTCTACTTCACCGATTTTCACCACAGCAACAGATCCAGCTGGAGCAGGAATAGTGGTGTAGCTAGCAGAGTTAGACGCCATCACTTGTTTCGCAATATCGCAAGAACTTGTGAACTTAGCAGTGCCAGTTGGGTTGAACTGGAATGTACATTCAGCAGGATCAGCAGTAATCGTAGCTGGTGCTGTTGCCATTGCCTTTTCCAACGCTGGGTTAGCGAAGTGTGTCAAAGCATTAAACACGGAAACTGGAGTGTTAGGAATGTAAGTAATTACAGCCAATAACAAACCGCCCATGATGATCACTTTACGGCCGATCTTGTCAGACAAGCTACCGAAGATCACAAAGAATGGTGTACCAATTACCAAAGAAGCAGCAATCAACAAGTTTGCAGTCTTAGCATCCACCTTCAACACTTGAGTGAGGTAGAACAAAGCGTAGAACTGACCTGTGTACCAAACCACCGCTTGACCTGCAACCAGACCAAACAATGCCAAGATCACAATCTTCAAGTTTTTCCACTGGCCAAATGACTCAGTTAAAGGTGCTTTTGATAACTTGCCTTCTTCTTTCATCTTCTTGAAAGCCGGTGATTCATTCATGGATAAACGAATCCAAACAGAAACCGCCAACAATGCAATAGAAACGATGAAAGGAACGCGCCAGCCCCAAACGTCAAAGTCCGGTCCAGTGAACTCACGTGTGAACAAAATCACGAGCAAGGAGAGGAACAAGCCTAAGGTAGCCGTTGTCTGAATCCAAGCTGTATATGCACCACGACGACCATGAGGAGCGTGCTCTGCAACATAAGTAGCGGCACCACCATACTCACCGCCCAAAGCCAAGCCTTGAAGCATACGCAATGCGATCAAGATTACTGGAGCAGCAACACCGATAGTTGCATAGTTAGGCAGAATACCCACGATAAAGGTTGCACCACCCATTAATAAGATGGTTACCAAGAAGGTATATTTTCGACCAATCAAATCGCCTAGACGACCAAACACCAACGCGCCAAATGGACGTACGATGAAACCGGCAGCAAACGCTAACAAAGCAAAAATGAAGGCAGAGCCAGCATCTAGGCCAGAGAAGAATTGCTTAGCAATAATTGCTGCAAGCGAACCGTACAAATAAAAGTCGTACCACTCAAAAACCGTACCAAGTGAGGAAGCAAAAATAACTTTGCGTTCTTCTGCGGTCATTGGGGCTGCTTTAGTTGATGTTGACATCAGTAGCTCCTAACTATTTTTATTAAATAAAAAACAACGGATCGATTATGCTTTGAAAAAATTCAAAGAAATCCACTAGTTAGGGTAATTCCCCATCAAATAGGATCGGGGTTTTCCCGAGAAATCGAGAAACTGGACGCAATTACGCAACCTGCACTAGCCCAGCGTCTAATGCCTGATCGGTGCATTTAGATAACAAGGATATATAAACGCACACCATAAAACTGGCAAAGTTAGCGCGTTTTAGTAATAAACATTTTGGGTACGCGCAGATCCCAGTGAATAGCAGCTGCACGTAGTCCAAAAATTCCGAGCATGCAAATCACAGAGCCCTCGACCACATACTGAGGTAAAAAGTTCAGCACCAGCACATACGCGCAGCACCCCAACGTCACCGGAATGGCATAAAGCTCGTGCGACATGATGAGCGTTTTTCTGCCAGCCAAGACATCACGCAATAAGCCGCCGCCAATGGCAGTAGTAACACCCAAGATGACTGGCGCCACAGGTAGGCCATAACCCATACTCCAGGCCTTGTCAGCACCCTGAATAGCAAAGAGCGCGGCACCAAAACCATCGATATACAACATCCACCGATAAATTTGTGGCTGGGTAAAGAAGGATTCTGCAAAGAAGGTAAGGACGCTAGCACCGAGCGCAAGCCACACATATATTTGGTTCTCAGACCAGAAAATGGGTGCCTCTAAAATGATGTCACGAATAGTCCCGCCGCCAATGGCGGTAATCAAGCCCAACACAAGAACACCAAAGAGATCTACGCCACGATCCGCAATAGCCAAGACCCCTGTTACCGCAAAGGCCATAGTGGCGATGATGCCAATCCAGAAATTAATATCTTCCATAGCAATGAGTCTAATGCACTTTGCTTGAACTTTAATTTGAATGACCGCCCTAAATATACTGTTAGCCATGATTGCAAATAAGGTGTTGATATGACCTTCAGGCTTTATAGCTTTTGGCGCAGCTCCGCTGCTTTTCATGTTCGCATTACCCTCAATCTAAAGGGTATGGATTACGAAATCATTCCCGTACATTTGAGTAAAAAAAATGGCAGAGATCAATTGGGTGAGGAATATAGCAAAAAACCCCAATCACTTAGCCCCACTTCTGGAGAATGGTGAAAAAAGCATTCATCAATCCTTAGCAATCATTGAGCACCTTGAAAAGATTCAATCTGAGCCAGCACTCCTACCAAAACTAGCAATTGATAAAACATGGTTTCGCTCTGTCGCAATGAATATTGCGAGTGAGATTCACCTAATCAAGAGGAGTAAAAAACAGGAAGAACTATATTCAATACGTAGAGCAAAATATTGAACGGATGATAGCTAAGGAATTAGGAAATTTTCTTCAGCGTCTTGAGATAACGCTGGGCATTTATGACATAGCGACCAGCGATATCGTGGATGCCAGCAATTTGTTCTGGGGTCAGCTCTTTTACTGCCTTGGCGGGGGTTCCCAAAATCATAGTGCCATCGGGAAACTCTTTCCCTTCGGTAACAAGCGCGCCCGCACCAACGAGACAGTTTTTTCCAATCTTCGCACCATTCAAAATGACTGCGCCAATGCCAATCAAACTACCATCTCCAATCTGGCAACCGTGCAGCATCACTTGATGACCAACGGTGACGTGCTTACCAATGGTGAGTGGGTAACCTGGATCGGCATGCAAAACAGCAGCATCTTGTACATTGCTGCCCTCACCAATTTGAATAAGATCGTTATCGCCGCGGATCACCACTTTGGGCCAGATACTGGCATCTTGATGAAGCTCCACTTTGCCGATCACTTCTGCGCTGTCGGCAACCCAAGCACCCTCAGCTAAATGAGGGGCATTTCCGTCTAGTTCAAATATAGCCATAGCTTATTATAGGTATGGAATGGGCCATAGATAGGCGATATTTTGCTAATAGTCAATTGCTAACTTGGCTAGTGCTCAGAAGTAGTGGAAATTTTATGGTTTATCATCTTTTTACACACACCCAAGGGAGAACCCATGAAAAAAATCCTCATCGCATTGGCCGCTTTAGCTGCATTTTCCAGTCTTGCTCAAGCACAAGAAACCATCAAAGTATTAAGCACACAGGAACTCGTGAATGTTTGTAAGCTGCCTGCAAGTCCAGAATCACGCAGTTTCTGTGTAGGCTTTACTTCAGCGGTTTATGAAACGTATTTAGCCACTCGCCATCCACAACGTGCAAAGCCCTTTATTTGCGTTAAGCAACCGGCTCCATCTCGCGATGAAGTTATTGGTGATTTTGTGAAATTTGCAAACAGCACTCCGCAAGTTGCTGACAAACCAGCAGCAGGCGTTATCTTGGGCTTTTTAGCTTCACGCTTCCCTTGCGCTAGAAAATAATAAAAGAAACTTAGAAAAACTAATACCCATTTAAAGGATCGGTTGAGATGAAAAAAATTATCGCAATTACTGCAGCAACTTTAGCAATCGCTGGTTGCTCAAACATGAGCAACACAGAGCAACGCACACTTTCAGGTGCCGGCATTGGTGCAGCAGCCGGTGCAGTAGGCACGGCAATCTTCCACGGCAATCCTATCTGGGGTGCGGTTGGTGGTGCAGCAGTTGGCGCAGCATCCGGCTATGTCTATGATGCGTACAAGAAAGAACAGGCTTCTGAATACAACTCTGGATATAACGCTGGAAAAAAGAATCAGCCAGCCCAGGCACCCAATTAATCAATCAAGCTAAGCAGAATACTCAGGCCTATAGAAGCCTGAGTTCATCAATACCAACCCAGCGCGTATTAATTTACCAGCTGGGTTTTTATTTGAATCTGACCTGACAAGGCCTTATGGATTGGACATTTATGTGCAATCTCAAGTAAGCGCTCTTTTTCTTCAGCACTTAAATTGCCTTGCAACTGAATGTCACGTGAAAATGTTTCGACATCATCATGCCTCTCAATATCCACAGTCACAATCGCATTGTCTAATTTCATTTCTTTGCGCCCAGCGTACATCTTTAAAGTCATTGAAGTGCAGGCTGCCAAAGCAGCACCAAGATACTCGTGAGGACTTGGGCCGGTGCCAGAGCCGCCTTTAGAAACTTCAGCATCAGACAAAAAATGTAAATCACCCACAGTTAATTTCTGCTGAAGAGGACCTTGACCAAACTGCGATACTACTTTTCTCATAAGAATCCTAAAAAAATTATTAACGCGAAAAAATCATCAAGGCTAAATTTAACCTGAATGGGATTTACTGGCTTTTTTTGCCATGGGTAATTGCGCTTTCTTCCAAGCAGTAAAGCCTCCCTCTAAATGGCATACATTGGGCACCCCCATTCTCTGGAGAGTTTGCGTTGCTAACGCCGAACGCCAAGCCGAGGCGCAATACAA
Organism: uncultured beta proteobacterium; assembly: GCA_903892315.1. The sequence goes on from CAITHY010000060.1 coordinate 23,267, forward strand.
CACCAACCGCTTACCTTCGCCAAATATCGGCTTGTAGTATGGGCTGTCAGGGTCAACCCAAAACTCCAACATCCCCCTAGGGGCATGCAGCGCATTTGGAATCATGCCCTCTCGCTCTAGCTCACGAACATCCCGTATGTCCACAAACACCACATTTGCGTCCGCCAGCAAATCCGACGCCTTTTCCACTGGAAGAGTCTCAATTTCAGCAATTGCCTCCTGGATAAGTCCTTGATATCCAATCTTTAATTTCACCAAAATCTCCTAAATTACTAATGGCTTAGCCACATCAAGCACCTGCTACCATTCTGTTATGAACTTTACCCCTACAGAACTTGGTGCGAGCATTATTTTTGCAATTGCGGTTTTGCATACCTTTTGCACAGGCTATTTTGAATCGATTGCTAAAAAATCTCCTCGACATGCAGGCCTTTGGCATCTGCTTGGCGAAGTAGAAATTGTCTTTGGCTTTTGGGCTGCCATATTGGTTATTTTCATTTCCGTATATGACGACTTGGGGACTGCTAAGAACTTTCTCAATAAACGCAATTTCACAGAACCACTTTTTGTCTTTGCCATCATGATTGTCGCTGGTACAAAACCTATTCTGCATGTTTCTACTCAAATTTTGCATACGCTAGCAAACGGCCTGCAATACCTATTCCGCATCCGAAGTGCTCCTGCTTTATATTTTTTAACCCTAGGAGCCACACCCCTCCTTGGCTCACTGATTACTGAGCCTGCAGCGATGACTCTGGCTGCTTTTTTATTGCGCGATCTAGTCTATCGTCATCAATGCTCTAAAGCACTTCTGTTTGGCACTCTTGGCGTGCTCTTTGTGAACATTTCAATTGGGGGCACACTCACCAACTTTGCTGCTCCGCCCGTTCTGATGGTGGCCTCCACCTGGGGATGGAGTTCAGCATTTATGTTTAGCAACTTCGGGCTGGAATCCTGCGTTGCAATTTTCATCAATGCATTGGCAGCGACCCTGTTTTTTCATCGTCAATTGATTGAACCTAATACCGATAAACAGGAAGTAAAAATTCCTTTGGCAGTCATTTTGACGCACCTACTGTTCCTATTTGGAGTGGTTTACTTTGCGCATGATCCTATTATTTTTACCTGGATTCTGCTCTTCTTTATTGGTTACACCACAGCCTATCCAAAATATCAAAGCCCTCTCATTCTGAAAGAAGCGCTTTTAGTAGGCTTCTTCCTGGGCGGCTTGGTTGTATTGGGTGCATTACAAGGATGGTGGCTGCAGCCCATTCTCGAAATGATGAGTCCGACTGCAGTCTTTTATGGCAGTCTTGTTCTAACTGCTTTTACCGACAATGCGGCACTCACCTATTTAGGATCGCTGGTAACCGGAACCTCACCAGAGTTCAAACTGGCATTAGTGGGCGGGGCAGTTGCCGGCGGGGGTCTTACCGTCATTGCCAATGCTCCTAACCCTGCAGGTATTGCGATCTTACGTAGCCACTTTCCTGGACATACGGTTTCAGCACTATATCTATTGATGGCGGCTATTCCGCCTACTATCGTGGCAATACTGGCTTACAGGCTCATATAAGTGCAACTTAGGCCTTAGGCAGTAAAATCAGACCTTCGCCCCCAGCTATAAACCTGAGAACGGCCTATGAAAAAGCTCTATATCAAAACCTTTGGCTGTCAAATGAACGAGTACGACTCGGGAAAAATGGCAGACCTCCTGCATGCCGATGAAGGCATGGTCATGACAGATCGACCTGAAGATGCCGACGTCGTGCTACTCAATACCTGCTCTATCCGTGAGAAGGCAGAAGATAAAGTCTTTTCGGACTTAGGTCGACTACGCGAGCTCAAGAAGTCGAAGCCGAATTTACTGATTGGTGTTGGTGGTTGCGTGGCCAGCCAAGAAGGTCAACAAATCGTTAGTCGCGCCCCTTATGTTGACGTTGTGTTTGGACCTCAAACATTGCATCGCTTATCCGACCTTATTGCTGAGCGACGTAAAACAGGTGTATCTCAAGTAGACATCTCCTTTCCAGAGATTGAAAAGTTTGACCATCTACCTGCGTCTCGCCAAACTCGTGGCTCAGCCTATGTTTCTATTATGGAAGGTTGCTCCAAATATTGTAGCTACTGCGTTGTCCCTTATACGCGCGGCGAAGAGGTCTCCAGACCTTTTGATGATGTGCTGACTGAAGTAGCTGGCTTAGCAAGTAAAGGTGTTAAAGAAATAGTTCTGCTGGGTCAAAACGTAAACGCCTATCTTGGCAAGATGGGTGATACCGAAGAAATCGCTGACTTTGCTCTATTGATTGAATACATTGCTGAAATTCCTGGGGTTGAACGGATTCGCTTCACCACCAGCCACCCTAAAGAATTTACACAACGACTCATCGACGTCTACGCCAAAGTACCTAAGCTTGTTAGTCACCTACATCTACCCGTACAACATGGCTCGGACTCCATGCTCTCGGCAATGAAGCGTGGCTATACGGCACTAGAGTTCAAGAGCATTATCCGTAAGATGCGCGCTGTTCGCCCCGACTTAACATTGTCTAGTGATTTCATTGTGGGCTTTCCTGGTGAGACTGAGGCTGACTTTGAAAAACTATTAAAGATGGTGAAAGAGCTGAACTTTGATAACAGCTTTTGTTTTATCTTTAGTCCACGCCCAGGAACACCAGCAGCTAACCTTCACGATGACACACCTTACGAAATCAAACTCAAGCGTCTACAAACTTTATTGGCATTGGTTGAGGAGCAGGCAAACCAAATTAGCCAAAAAATGTTGGGTAATACCGAAAGAGTGTTGATTGAAGGTCTTGCCAAGGATGGCATTAACTTACAAGGTCGCGCCGAAAATAATCGCGTAATCCATTTTACGGCGCCCGATCAAGATATTGAGAGCCTTATCGGGCAATTCGTAGACATTCGCATTACAGAAGTTCTCAACTACACCCTGAGAGGTGAGTTAGTAGAAGCCCATGTCAATTGATAGCAAAAGTATTTCCACCAAACTCATAATTGATTTTCAATACGCCAGTCCGGCAATTGAGTCCACTGTGGGTAAGGCAGTTTCTTCTGCTCTTATGAAGAAATGGGTCAAGAGCGCCACGCCTCTTAATGGTTTAATCACCTTGCGTTTTATCAATGCTGCAGAAGGCAAAAATCTGAACTTCGCTTTTCGTCAAAAAGATTACGCCACTAATGTTTTAACTTTTCCTTACGAGCTTTCAAAAAATAACTTAGTGTCAGATATTATTTTTTGCCTTCCTGTACTGCAAAAAGAAGCTAAAGAACAAAGCAAATCACTAAAAGCCCATTTGGCCCATTTAATTGTGCACGGCTGCTTGCATGCCCAAGGCCATGATCACGAGGTAGACCGGGATGCAAAAAAAATGGAGGCTCTGGAAATCCAGATTCTCCAAAAACTGGGCTTTGCCAACCCCTATTCTTGATTTGCCATATTTCTACGCTATTCTTGCTATATGCCTGACCCCAATAAATCCCTTTTAGATCGCTTGGCTGATTTTTTAACTCCGCAGCCAACGGAACCCAGTGAACGCCGTCAAGAACTGATTGA
>CAITHY010000061.1 GCA_903892315.1 uncultured beta proteobacterium
GGATTTACTTTCTATTGGCTCCATAGGTCTTATTTAAATAATCGACAATCACTGGCACTTCTTCATCAGTAATGGGCGCTTTGAAGACGTTTTTCATTCTCAATACTTGAGCATTCCAATAACCTACACCCGTATTTGGTGGTTGATACTCGGCATAGTGAGCCGAGTGACATGTTGAACATTTCTGCAAAGTCAGCTCATAGCCAGGCAAATCGGACGGCCTCCACAAAACTGTATCGGAGGGTAGTTCAATCGTTTTGGCCTGAGCTATTGATGTGATTACGAAGAGGGAGGAAAGAAGAATCATTTTTTTCATGTGCTTCTCCTTAAACCGCAGTGACTTTAACAGTCTCAACAATATTTCGCATATAACCAGCTGGCATCCAAGTAGCAGTCATAGGCTGAACCTGTCCAGCATGATTAAACGCTCTCACCCTGAGGCTCAGGGTGCCTTTTTGTTTGGGCGTAAATTCAGTGCGCCACTCTCTAAAGGAGAAGCGCCCTAGGTCCTGGCCTAATCTGGCCTCAGTCCAGCTTTGACCATTATCTTGTGAGAACAATACTTTCTTTATTCCATAACCAGCATCAAAGGCAATGCCTCGAGCTTGAATAGGCTTGCCTACCGTGACAATGCTGCTATCAGTAAAGTTGGTTATGAAAGAGCGAATAGTGAATTGATTGATGGGAATAGTTTTTGAAGGGGCCGTACCAGGCTCAACACAATTGCAATCATTATCCGGAATTCGGTAGGCAGGATTCATCCAATAGCCGTTGTACACGTCATCAACTACTTTAATTTCACTAAGGTGCTTAACCCAGTAAGTTCCATAGTAACCGGGGACTATCAGCTTTATTGGATAGCCATTTAAGAATGGGATATCTGTTCCATTCATTTGGTAGGCAACCATGACATTGCCATCCATTGCATGATCAATGTCTAAGCCTTTGACAAAATCTGAATCGCTTGGCAAAACTGGTTGGTCCAAGCCATTAAACGTGACTTGCTTAGCACCCCGGCCAGGGTTAGCTGCCTTCAGAATATCTTTTAAGGAAACGCCAACCCAAGCAGCATTGCCCATCGCCCCATTGCCCAATTGACCGCCATTGACTCTGGGCTCAAATAAGCCACGACTATTACCAGAACACTGATTAACAGCAACAATGCGTTGGGATGGAAAGTTTTTCTTTAAGGACTCTAGAGAAATCTCTAAAGGTTTTTCTACATTACCACCTACTTTTAGCCGATAAGTATTAGGGTCGATGGATGTTGGAATGCCTGCCATGTGATAACGCACAAAGAATTCATCATTTGGCGTAATGACATGATTGTCGTAATACTTAAATGGAGTCTCTAATTGCGGTGGCCTAGAAGTCAGCACAATCATGGGCTTCTTTTCAGGAAAGGACATGAGTTCGCGTTCACCATAGGCTATGGGTAAATTTGTTTTCTCTGCGCCCATTGCCCAAGATGGCAATAATGAACTGGCCCCACCAGCTAAAGCTGCTGTAATGACTTTACGTCTATTGGTAAAGTTTTCTGAATTCATGGCTGTCTCCTCCACAGTATTGTTTAGCTCATATCAGAATAGCTACTTTTATAGAAGTCTGCGTTAGTGATTACCCTCAGCGATTATTGAAATGATCTTTCAAAACTACATTGCGAGTTAAGGAGAAAAATAGCCCAACAAGTGGGCTATCGTGATTCTTGGTTGCACGGGGCATTATCAACTAAGGCATAGGATGTCTGACTATAGCTTTGGACTGATGCCTACTTTATTCGTAGTGAGTCCACATTCTTAAGATTCGAACCATCTTCTCCTTGCGCAAAATTTCATAAACCAAGCGATGTTGAATATTAATTCTGCGTGAGTATGCCCCTTTTAGATCTCCGACTAACTTCTCATAAGGGGGCGGATTTTGGAGAGGATCTACTTCTAAAATATTCAATAAGTCCTGGGCCTTATCTTTAAGGCCTGCGGCAGATAGTTTTTTTGCATCCTTAATGGCATATTTGGAATAAGCTAAATTCCAAGTCACCACTTCAATGCCCTTTTACTTTTAGCAATAGGCTCAGCCATAGCGTCTTTAATTGATTCACGCATTCCTGGAATTGCCAATAGATACAGCGTCTCCTGAATAGCGCTCCAATCTTCTTCAGAAACTAAAACCGCATTTGCTCGCTTACCAGAAATAACTACTGGCTTGTGTGACTCTGCTGTCTGATCAATCAACCGGTAGAGACCGGCGCGTGCTTCGCTTGCGGTTATTGTGGTCATGATTTCACTCCTTTTCAATATAGTACGCAAAAGCGTACGCTTTGTCAAGTGGCCATCTCACCCACCCGAC
>CAITHY010000062.1 GCA_903892315.1 uncultured beta proteobacterium
ATCAATGCGGAGTTGAATAAAGTACTTGCAAGTCCAGAATTTGCAGAAAAAATGGCAGGCGAGGCCATGACCGTGATGCCAATGACTCCACAACAATTTAACAACTACATCAAAGAAGATATATCGCGCTGGACTAAGGTCGCTAAAGATCGCCATATTGAAATTGAATAAATAACCCATTAAGAAATCAGACTAGGAAAATATATGTCCCACGCTATTGCCGCAGCAGCCGATCTCAACGCACCACCAGTTACAAAAATTCTGGCAGAATTTGTTACCTCACATCCAAGCCAAGGCTGGACCCCAGAAGTAGATCATGAAGCCCATCGCACATTTTTGAATTGGTTGGGTTGCGCCATTGGTGCGGCTAATCATGAAAGCGTTGAATCCTCCTTGGCTGCCATTCGTGAATTTCAGCCTGCTGCCCAAGCTAGCATTCTTGGCCGCAAAGACAAAGTGGACATGGGCGGCGCTGCCCTCATCAATGGCATTAGCTCTCACACCTTTGACTTTGATGACACACACCTCAAAACAGTGATTCATCCTGCAGGTCCAGTAGCTTCAGCTATCTTGGCATTAGGTGAGCATATCAATGCAAATGGCCGTCAAATCATCGACTCCCTCATCTTGGGTATTGATGTTGCCTGTCGTGTCGGCAATGCGATGTACCCCGACCACTATCACCGTGGCTGGCACATCACAGGCTCCACCGGCATGCTGGGATCAGCTGCAGCTTGCTCTCGCATGATGGGTCTTGACCTACAAAAAACGACTATGGCCTTAGGCATTGCTGCTTCACAGCCAGTTGGTATGCGTGAACAGTTTGGCACGATGACCAAACCTTTCCACCCAGGTGGCGCAGCACGTGCCGGTCAACTCTCAGCAATGTTGGCTAAGCATGGCTTTACAGCCAGTCCTAAAGCACTTGAAGCAGGTCGTGGTTATATGCAAACCGTTTCCACAAAATGTGACTGGACTGAAATTGATCGCGCCCTCGGAAAATCATTTGAGATTTCTTTAAATACTTACAAACCTTTTGCTTGCGGTATCGTGATCCACCCAGCAATTGATGCTTGTGCACAATTACGCGCCCAAGGAGTTAAGGCAGAAGATGTAGAGCGTATTGAATTACGTGCACATCCACTCGTTCTTGAGCTCACTGGCAAGAAAACACCTAAAGATGGTCTCGAAGGTAAATTTAGCGTGTATCACGGCTGTGCTGTTGGCTTGATTTTTGGTCAAGCAGGTGAAGGTGAATACGCTGATGACATCGTGAACCGTCCTGATGTGGTTGCCTTACGTGCAAAAGTCAATGCCACAACCGATACCTCTATTAGCGAAGCTTCCGTTGACGTCAAAGCCTTCTTAAAGGATGGCAAAGAAGTTCATATCTTTGTGAAGAACGCGATTGGTTCCGTTGAAAACCCAATGAGCGATGCCAATTTAGAGCAGAAGTTTACTAGCTTGGCTGAGCCCATCATCGGCAAAGAGAAAACCCGTCAACTGATTTCTGCTTTATGGAAATTAGGTCAAGCTGCTGATCTTAAGCAAATCCTAAGCCTTTGCACACCTGACTAAATTTAAAAAAGAGTAAATATCAATGGCTTCATTACCAAACATCGTCATTCTCGGAGATTACGAACGCGCCCTGCGTCGCTTCTCCAATTGGGAAAAATTAGAGAAGCAAGCAAACCTGAGCTTTCATCATGACTCCCTGCGTAATGAAGCTCTCTATGAAGTCATCAAAGATGCCGATGCTATTGCTATTGTGCGCGATCGAGCGCCTCTCAATGAAGCGATGATTGCCCGCTTACCAAAGCTCAAATTTTTAATGTTTACTGGTGAGCGCAACGGCACTCTCGATGCAGCAGCTTTGGTATCACGCAATATTCCAATGGCTTGCTCACCTGGAGGCCCCTCTAAAGAAACCACTGCTGAGCTCACTTGGGCATTGATCCTTGGCGCATCCAAGCGACTCATTGAAGAAAATAAATTGATTGCCTCTGGCGGCTGGCGAGATGAGCTGTCTCTTCTGCCGATGCTTTCTGGCGAGCGCTTAGGCATCATGGGTCTTGGTGCCATTGGTAGTCGTGTTGCGCGTGTTGGCGCCGCCTTTGGGATGGAGGTAGTAGCTTGGAGCCCCCGCATGACTCCCGAGCGTGCTGCTGCAGAGAATGCAAAATCAGTGAGCTTAGACGAGTTACTTTCCACCTCTAAGGTTGTCTCGATGCATCTTGTAGCTGGTCCTGGAACCAAAGGAATCATTAGCGCTGATCAACTTGCACTGATGCGACCCGATTCCATCTTGATCAACACCTCCCGTGCTGCATTAATCAATATGGCCGATCTTCAAAAGGCCCTGAAAGCCGGAAAACCAAGTCAGGCAGCAGTCGATGTATTTGATGTTGAGCCACTTCCAGAAAATGATCCTTTGCGCAACACCCCTAATCTCTTGGTGACTCCGCATTTAGGCTTTATCGCTGAGCCCATTTTTGAGGCATTCTCAAAAGGCATTACGGAAGCACTAGAAGCATGGCTCGATAACAAACCTGTACCCCACCCTTTCAAACCCCAGTAATCTTGAAAACTCTAACCCCCAAGGAACTCTTTATCGGGTTTAGCAAAATCGGTATGTCTGGTTTTGGTGGGGTATTGCCATGGGCCCGACGTACGATTGTTGAGCAGGAAAAGTGGCTCACCGCTGAAGAATTTAGCGCCATGCTGGGTATCTGCCAAATTGTTCCGGGCCCCAATATTGTCAATCTTGGAGTTTGTGTTGGTAGCCGCTTTGCTGGGGTGCCGGGTGCTTTTGCAGCTGTGCTTGGACTCATGTTGGGGCCAGTTGCTTTATTACTGGTGATTGCGGTTCTCTATGAGCACTATAGCTATATGCCAATTGTGCAAGGAATGCTAAGAGGCGTATCTGCAGTAGGTGTTGGCTTAATTGCCAGTACAGGATTCAAAATGTTACGCAGCGAGCTGAAATATCCCCCCATGCTTGCCGTCATTTTTTTGACAGTATTGGCCGCGACCTACTTTCATTTAGGCTTGGGTTGGGTCGTTCTCCTCGCATCGCCACTTGCGATTCTTTTAGCCTGGAAAAAGGTTAAGAAATGATGAGCACCCTCTTTAGCCTCTTTTTGAAATTATCGACCTTCTCATTGCTGGCCTTTGGAGGCATTAATGCCCTGCTCCCAGTACTCTATGATTTATCGGTCAACCAAGAACATTGGATTAACGGGCAAACGTTCTCTGATTACTTTGCGATAGCGCAAGCGGCCCCCGGCCCTAATCTCATGACCGTCACCTTGATTGGCTGGAATGTAGGTGGTGTCCTCGGAGCAGCCATTGCAACATTGGCCATCTCCTGGCCCTCATCCATCATGATTTATTTCTTGCAGCGCACGATTCTCAATATGCAAGATAAAGAAAAGCAGCAAGCGATTCAGCTTGCGGCTGGCGCCCTTGCCGTGGGCCTGGTTTTATCGGCTGCTTGGCAAATTGCTTTGCAAATCAATCAAAGTGTGGCAGCCTATGTGCTAACAATAAGTACTATTGCCATAGTCTTCTTTACACGTTGGCACCCTTTATATTTAATTGCCATTGGTGCAGCACTTGGGGTTCTTGGTTTTATTTAAGAAAGATTCACAAAATGAATATGAAGCTATCTAAATTAATTTCAGCTTCACTTCTCAGTCTCGTCTCTCTTGCAACTACCGCATCTTTTGCGCAGACCAGTTACCCAACAAAACCCATTAACTTTATCGTACCTTATGGTGCAGGTGGTGGCGCAGATTCTCGTAGTCGTCAGATTGCCCAAAAAATGAGTGTCATTCTGAATCAACCTATCATCGTCGACAATAAGCCAGGGGCTGGCGGCAACATTGGCACAGAGTTTATTTCTAGAGCCGCTCCTGATGGCTACACCATTGGGATGGGCAACTTCGCACCCATGGCCGTAAACAAAACACTCTTTGGCAATTTACGTTACAACCCAGAGACAGATCTCACGCCTATCGTTTTGATTGAAAAAGGGCCTTTGGTACTGGTGGTCAATCCAAACTCCCCATATAAAACCGTACAAGAAATTGTTGTGGCGGCTAAAGCGAAACCGGGTGTGCTAACTTTCTCATCAGGCGGTATTGGCGGAAGCCATCAATTATCCGGCGAACTCTTTAAACAAAGCGCCGGCATCGATATGATTCATGTGCCTTATAAAAGTGGGTCGGCTGGCTTAACTGATCTTATGGCTGGTAATGTCACCATGATGTTTGATCAAATGTATTCAGCGATGCCTAGCATCAAAGCCGATAAGTTACGCCCCATTGCGATTACTAGCAAGAAACGCTCTCCTCTTCTGCCAAACCTGCCTACTTTTGCTGAAGCAGGCTACCCCAAGGTTGAAGTACTCAATTGGCAAGGCTTGATCGCACCCAAGGGAACACCGAAGGCTATCATCGATAAATTAAATGCAGCCGCTAACGAGGCTTTAAAAGATCCTCAATTACGTGAATTAATGCTTTCGCAAGGCAATGAGATTGGTGGGGGTAGCCCAACTGAATTTGCCAGCCTGATTCAATCTGAAAGCACCAAATGGAGTGCTATTGTAAAAATAGCCAATATCAAGCCGGAGTAAAGAATTCGATTTTGAATGACATTGGGGGCTTAACTGCCCCCAATTTTATTTGAGGGCTTGGTAAGTCAGAATACCCAAGAAAGTTAAAGTGAGCGAGCCAATAAGGTTGAGCAGCGCCGTGCCCAAAGCCCAAGTAAATTCCCCGCGTTGCATAAAGCCAACCACCTCGGCAGAAAAACTGGAAAAGGTAGTTAAACCGCCCAAGAAGCCAGTTACTACTAATAGCTTCCACTCAGGCGATAGGTGAGGATTGTTGCCGAAGAATGCAACCGCAACACCAATCAAATATCCACCAACCATATTCGATATAAAAGTACCTAATGGCAGTGAAGAAACCATCCCAACAGTAGCGTAATTAAAGCCAGCTCTCAATAAAGCACCGAAGCCTGCTCCAAAAAAGATTGCGAAGATAGGAAGCCACATAATCTACTCTTGTTATTGAATTGAAAAACCCAGCATGCCAATTGAACTCATCTCAATTCCATCAGTATAGATTTTGACCTGCTCTCCAGCTTCCTGCAAGGCCAAGGTATACAACGCTGGCCAATAATGCTCAGCGGTTGGAATAGAGAGGTGAGCTGCTTCACCATAGCGCTCCCAATCAATCAAAGTCTCATGATGATTAGCACGAATTTCTGAAACAAAGAAATCATTGAACTCTTTTGCCCAAGGGTAAGGCTCAGCGCCTGCTTGCCAATGAATAGTGCGCAAGTTATGCACCACATTACCGCTAGACAAAATGAGAATATTTTCGTCACGCAGAGGCCGCAATTGTTTGGCCAGCTCATAGTGCTCACGTGCTGACATTGCACCATCGAGACTCAACTGCACTACAGGCACATCCGCATTGGGATACAGGTATTTCAGAACCGACCAAGCACCATGATCAATGCCCCATTCATTCTCTTCGAGCACAACGGGGATGTTTAATAATTCCTGCACACGATCCGCTAACGCAGGACTACCTGGTGCCGGATATTGAATATCAAACAGCGCCTGTGGAAAGCCACCGAAATCGTGAATTGTTTTTGGTTTTGACATTGCAGTAACCCAAACTCCGCGGGTTACCCAATGCGCTGAGATTATCAATATCGCGTCAGGACGCTTTAATGATTTTCCAAGAGCAGTCCATGCCGCTGTATAGCGGTTGGGCTCTATGGCATACATCGGACTGCCATGGCCAGCAAATATTGCAGGTTGGCGATGGCTAGTCATTAATACCGATTAACCGAATACGTAACCTGTATGAGCCGCAACCAATGCAAACAAAATAGCCAAGCTAGTAGCAGCAGCCAACATCACGACCAATGTAATGATCTTTTTATTGATCTCTTCTTTAGATTCGTTATGCCATTCGTTCATGCTAAATCCTCTATAAACTCATTAATGAATAGACCAATTATCCACTATCGACCGCGACCAGCCTTGCGCATCATGCCTTTTCCCCCGCCAAAGCCTGCCTGAGGCCTTCCGGCTGGGCCAGACGGTCCTTTTGGGACGGGTGGACGTGCTGGCGGCTTCGCTGCTAGCGCTTTTGCTGGGGTTTTTGAATCGGGTTTCTTTTCTTCAGTCACTTTGAGCTCCTATGGATATCATATTGCCATGATTACTGACTATTCTATCCAAGCTGTCGCCATTAATGCGATTCCCCTGATTTTTGCCATCACCATCCATGAGGCAGCCCATGGCTTTGCCGCCCGTAAATTTGGGGATAACACGGCATACATGCTGGGGAGAGTCAGCTTGAATCCCGCTAAACATATTGATCCCGTTGGTACGATCCTGATTCCTTTGGTGCTCATTCTGACGGGATCCCCTTTTTTGGTGGGCTATGCCAAACCAGTACCGGTTAATTTTGGTCGACTCAGAAATCCCAGAATTGACTCGATTTGGGTTGCTTTGGCTGGACCTGGCTCTAACTTTATTCAAGCACTGATCTGGCTAATTCTGCTCATCCTACTAATGGGCCTCGGAATCGATGAAAAATTCTTAATTTCTATGTCTCAAGCTGGCATTTCTTGGAATCTGGGTTTATTGGTTTTTAACCTCTTTCCGCTTCCACCGCTCGATGGTGGACGCATTCTCTCTAGTCTTTTGCCAGCCCGCCAATCGATTGCACTGGGCAGATTAGAGCCTTGGGGCTTTTTTATTGTCCTCGGCCTCGTCTTTACAGGAGTCATTGGCAGCCTCTGGATGGCACCGCTCATCAGCTTCTTTGAATGGCTCATCCTCCTATTGACCAGCCCCTTACGGATGATTTTTTAATCTTGGCAGAAAATAGTGTTCTAGGCTATTCTGATTTTGGGCAAAACCTAATCGTTAACGGAGGACCTTTATGAAATTTCAAAAAATTGTTTTAAGTGCAGTAGCCTTGTTCACGATGAGTAGCGCTGCCTTTGCGCAATTTCAGAATGCAGAAAAAGCAGTGGATTACCGTCAAAGCGTTATGACGGTTATTAATACCCATTTCGCCAGAATTGGAGCCGTGGTTAAAGGTGAGGCCCCGTACAACAAAGATGAGGTAGCTAAAAATGCAGCGGTAGTTGCCATGCTTTCTACTCTGCCATGGTCAGCATTTGGCCCCGGCTATGAAGGCGGCAAAGCACAAGCAGATGTTTGGTCAGATAGCGCGAAATTCAAAGCGGCTGCAGAAAAAATGCAGTTAGCCGCAGCGAGTCTGAATACGGCCGCTCAATCAGGCGATCTTGAAAATATCAAAAAAGCATTTGGCGCGACAGGTCAAACCTGCAAAGGATGCCACGAAGATTTCAAAAAGAAATAATCAACTTACCGTAATGAGATAACCCACTACAACGGCGATTAAGCTTAATAGCAATAGCGCCAACCCCCGTTGCAAGCCTCCATCCTTGGAGGGGCGGCCCAAGTCAGAAGGCAAATACCTTGCTTCCTCGCTTGGGTCGATTTCCTTATCACCACTGATCATTGGGCGAATTAAATCTTCGCCCTTCAATTTTTTGTAATACCAAATTGCTGCAATATGAATGGCGATCAAGATATAAATCACCACCTGATTACTCTCATGCACCTCTGAGAAAAAAGAAACAGAAGATTCAGATAGGTATTTGGATAATGGCCCCTGAAATGCAATCTCATCATCAACAAACAAGCCAGTAACAGCTTGAATACTCAAAACCAATAGCAAGGCAAAAACTGAAAGTGCACCAATCGGGTTGTGACCCAAAAAGCGGGGTGACTTTCCCTGCAAGTAATTGGTGATCGCCTCGCGGTTTGGAAGAAATGAGGCAAACCGAGCATGGGTAGAGCCTATGAAACCCCAAATAATCCTAAAGATGAGTAGCGTCAAAATGCTATAGCCAAAATAAGCGTGCCATTGAATAGCGTTACCGCCAATATTGACGCAGATCAGGCTGCCCAAAACGCAAGCCACTAGCAACCAGTGAAATAAGCGGATCGGCAGATCCCAAACCCGAATTAATTTCTTCATAAGCTAAAGGATAAAACAGAAACTCCCTTAAACTCACTAAAACATGAATCCAAGCAAAGCTTTCAGAACCTTACTGCTTTACCGTATCGGCGCAACCCTCAGCTATCAAATCATGATGGTGGCAGTTGGCTGGCATCTTTATGAGATTACTCACAGCGTTGTCTCGCTCGGTCTTATTGGTCTTGCAGAACTGGTTCCCTACTTTCTGCTAGCGCTCTACTCTGGCCACGCTGTAGATCACTACTCGCGCAAACTGATTTCTGCTATTGCATCCACAATCCATATTTTGGTGGCTTTATTTTTAACCGCGATTGCTTTGGGCTGGCTATCACCCCCAGTGCCATTGATTTATACAGCCGTTGGTTTTATCGGTGTAGCAAGAGCGCTATTGCGCCCCTCCTACCAGGCTCTGTTTGGGCAGATCATTCCGCGCGATCAGCTGACCAAGTACATGGCTTATGCTAATGCGTCCTTCCAAATCTGCGTAGTAGCAGGGCCCGGATTGGGCGGACTCATGATTGGCTTTACTAGTCTCACTTGGACATATGTGTTAGCCGCTCTGTGCGGCGTTGTCAGTCTTTATGGCGTGACTTTTATTAAAGCCCAACAAGAAAAGTCTTCTCATGCAAATAGCCACTTCCTCAAAAGTTTTATGGAAGGGTTTGATTACGTTAAAAAACATGAATTAATTCTGAGCACCATGGCGCTCGATATGTTTGCAGTCTTGTTTGGGGGTGCCGTCTCCATTCTTCCTGCGTTTGTAAGCGAGGTATTGCATGCTGGTCCGGAGATACTGGGCATATTAAGAGCCGCGCCAGCAGCAGGCTCGGTCTTAACCGGGATCTTCCTGGCAACGCGCCCTATTCTCAACGACTCTGGTAAATATCTCTTACTAGCAGTGGCTGGATTTGGTTTATCTATTATCGGGTTCGGACTATCGACCCATCTCTGGGTATGCGCCCTGTTTCTATTTGCCTCTGGTTGCTGTGACTCTGTCTCTGTAGTGGTCCGTAGCAGTATTGTGCAGCTCACCACTCCCGATCACATGCGTGGCCGCATTAGCGCAATTAATGGGATCTTTATTGGCTCTTCAAATGAACTGGGCGCCCTAGAGTCTGGCATTGCTGCCAGCCTCCTGGGTTTAGTGCCATCTATTATTTTTGGTGGCTTTGCTACCGTGGGCATTGTCTTCATTACATACAAACTTGCCCCACACCTCTACAAATTTCATATCCGAGACATTACTTAATCTCTGGTAATTCCTTTTGAATAATCTTGAGGCCCGCCCTTAAAGCCTCCTGATATCGTTCACGTTCGGCTTTAATGGTTTCGGTAGTCCAAGGAAAAAACCCTTCGCCTGTTTTCATGCCAAATTTTCCACTGGCTACACGTTCACTTAAGCACTTAGCAATGTTCGGAGAGTTATTGAGTGATGGATAAATCGTCGTGCCCCCTGCCGCATGCACATCCAGGCCAGCGTGATCTCTTTGCATTGCCGGACCAGCAGCGATATACCTGAAGCCAAAGCCAAAGCGCACTGCTTTATCAATATCTTCAGGAGTGCAGATACCCGCATCCACCATTGCAAAAGCCTCACGTGACAAGGCATGTTGCAAACGATTGGCTAAAAATCCAGGAAGATCTTTTTTTACGGTAACCGGAACCATGCCACACGCAGTCATCAAACGAGACAGGCTTTCACCTACCATCGGCGAAGTCTTCGCACCATAGACCACCTCTACACAAGGCACTAAATGGGCAGGCATAAAGAAATGTAAACCAATCATGCGAGCCGCTGTTTTGAGTCCGCTGGCAATTTCACTAATTGGGAAGCTTGTGCTATTGCTCGCCAATACCGCTTCAGGCTTTGCGTATTGCTCTAGCTTGGTAAATAACTCGCGCTTGATGTCCAAACGCTCTGGCACGCACTCAATCACCAAATCAATATCAGACCAATCCACCTCTTCGAGCGAACCCGCAACAGACAGCAAATGAATGCGATGCTCATAACCAAGATCCGCCATGGTATTTGCAAAGTAATCAGGCAAGAGCGCGCGCCGCTCAGTAGTTGGCTCAACCACCTGGACTGCACAACCACCACGAGCACAGACTGCGGCAACATCTGCACCCATAGTGCCACCACCAACAATGACTACCTTAGTTTCAGCGGGGGTAAATAACATGAATACTCTCCTAAAAAAGGGAGGACTTTTTATGAAAAATCCTCTTACAATGGGGTCATTATTTCAATAAAAAAGTTAGTGAGACATGATCCCCGTCAATTCGGTGCTACAGGTCGGCCATTTCCCTGAAATTATGCAGGCAGAAATAGATCGGCGTTTTACCCCTTTCCACCATCCCGATCCTCAAGCGCCCGCCCCTACCGGAAACTTCCAGGCGATTTTGATTCGCTCTAATACCAAGTTGCCAGAAGCCTTAGTTAAACAGATTCCTAGCGTTAAGCTGGTATCTACTTGTGGCGTAGGCTATGACAACCTACCGCTGGCATACCTAAAAGAAAGCGGCATTAAAGCGACCAATACGCCAGGTGTTCTCAATGATGCTGTATGCGAGCTCGCTATTGGCATGATGCTGAGCTTAATGCGCCGCATCCCCGAATCTCAGGACTATGTCAAGAGTGCTGCCTGGTCTAAGGCCCCTTTTCCGCTCACAACCACCTTAGCAGGTAAATGTGTCGGTATTGCAGGCATGGGCCGCATTGGCCAGGACTTAGCAAAACGTTTGGAGCCTTTCAAAGTGAAGCTTGCTTACTCAGGACCAAGCCCCAAACAAGTGCCCTATACCTATTACAAAGAAGTGAAAGATTTGGCGGCTGCTTGCGATATTTTATTTTTAGCTTGTCCAGCAACAACTGATACGGATAACTTGATAGATTCCGCTGTACTTGATGCCCTTGGCTCGTCATCTTATTTAATTAATATTGCCCGGGGCAGTGTCGTAAATGAGGCTGCACTTTTATATGCACTGCAACATAAAAAGATCGCCGGCGCAGCATTAGATGTATTTAATAATGAACCTAATCCCAATTCTGCCTTTTTAGAATTGGATAATGTTTTATTAACGCCACACATTGGGAGTGCTACCTCAGAAACACGGATAGCCATGACCAATTTAGCCGTAGATAATTTGGAAGCTTTCTTTACACAACAACCCCTTCTATCAGAAGTTCATTATTAAATCGGAGTCAGAATGACCATCACTTTGCATCCCTCAACTTTGCCGGCAGTGCTCTCGCCTGTATTAACGCCATTTATGGCAGACGGTAATCCAGATGCCCAAAAATTACTGAAACAATGTAAGTGGTTGGAATCCAATGGTGTTGGTCAAGCAATCTTTGGCACCAACTCAGAGGCCAACTCCATGTCTGCTCCGCAAAAGATGAGTACCTTAACCGCACTGATTGAAGGCGGCTTAAATCCAGCGCATATGATGCCGGGCACGGGTGCATCTTCCATTGATGCCACCGTTAACATGACGCGTCATGCAGTCAATCATCAATGTGCTGGCGTGCTGATGTTGCCACCCTTCTACTACAAAGATGTCAGCGACGATGGTCTGTTTGCTTACTTCTCAGAAGTAATTCAAAAGGTAGGCAGCTCCACATTGCAGGTTTATGTATATAACATTCCACCTGTCACTAAAATTAGCTTTAGCCTCTCTCTGCTAGAGCGCTTGACTAAAGAATATCCAAGCACCATCGTTGGCATGAAGGATAGCTCTGGCGATTGGGCTTATACCGAATCCGTTATCAAACTGTTAGCACCCTCCGGTTTCCGTGTCTATGCCGGTAGTGAAGTCTTCCTCATGCGCGCACTTCGTGCTGGCGGAGTTGGTTGTATCTCTGCGACCGCTAACGTCAATCCAAAAGCAATTGCCGATTTAGCGGCTCACTGGAAAGACGCCAATGCGGATGAGCGTCAAGCAGGATTAGATCAAGTGCGCGGCATATTTGCCAAATACCAAATGATTGCTGGCATGAAAACTGCGGTAGCTCACTACAGCAAAGATCCAGAATGGTTACGAGTTCGCCCACCACTCATGCAGCTCAACGCTGATCAACAAGCACAGTTACTGAGTGAACTCAAGCAAATTAACTTCAGCATGCCCGGTCTTTAATCCATACCTATTAAAAAGATAAACAGGAGACATTCATGAAACTACTTAAAGTCATTGTGCTATCCCTCAGCTTTTTGTGGGCTAGTGCACAAGCGCAAAATATTTCAATTGCGACTGGTGGCACTGGCGGCGTTTACTACCCTATGGGTGGTGGCTTAGCCTCTGTTCTTTCGAGCAAAGTCCCAGGGATGTCTGCAACTGCCGAGGTAACTGGTGGCTCGGTAGATAACCTAAATCTCATCGGCACTGGCAAGCCTTATGTTGGCTTCTCCATGGCAGATGCCGCAAAAGATGCACAAGTAGGAGAAGGCAAGTTTGCTGGCAAGAAAGTAGATCTGCGTACATTGGTCGTGCTCTATCCAAACTTGATGCATGTGGTTACTGTTGATTCAACTGGCATCAAGTCGATGAAAGATTTAAAAGGGAAGCGCATCAGTACTGGCGCCCCTGGCAGTGCAACAGAAGTGATGGCGTTTCGTTTATTAGAAGCAGCTGGCCTAGATAAAGATAAAGACGTTAAACGTGAGCGCTTAAGCGTTGCTGAATCTGTCAACGCTATCAAGGATCGCAAGATTGATGCATTCTTCTGGGTAGGTGGCTTGCCAACGGCTGCCGTTACTGACTTAGCCAACACTCCAGGGACCAAAATCGTCATGGTTGATACAGGCGATGAAGTGGCCTCTATGAATAAAAAATACGGCAATCTTTACTTCGTTGCTAATATTCCGAAGGCAACCTACAGCGGAATGGCTAAAGACAACAAAGTAGCTGCTGTAGCTAACATTTTAGTTGTCAATGCCAACATGCCAGATGATCAAGCCTACAAAATTGTGAAAGCTATATTTGATAACAAGCTTGAACTAGTGCGCACTCATCAGGAATTTATGAGCATTAATTTGGATAATCAAAAGCAGAAGGCAACTCCAATTGATTTTCATCCGGGTGCTTTAAAGTACTTTAAAGAAAAGAATATCAAAGTCAACTAAAACTGCATCAAAAGGGTGAGAGAAATCACCCTTTTTTCTTTAATCATTCATCACAATAAATATAAATAGGTAGACAGGCGGAGACATGAATCAAAACGTCATAGATAACGAAACCCAAGAAAAATTAGATGCCTTTATTAAGCAGGAAGAAGGTGACTCAAATGACTACAAAGGCTTACTAGCCAAGTTCATCACCTTAGTGGCTGTAGGTATGTCACTTTTTCACCTCTACGCAGCCTACTCAATTGTGCCAACACAAGAGCTTCGCGTCATTCACGTGGCTCTAGTTCTATTTTTAGTATTCCTCAGCTTTCCTGTGGCAACGCGCTTTAAAAATCGTTTAATGCCCTGGGATATTGTCTGCGCCTTAGTATCGGTTGCAATTGCTTATTACATCCTGAGTGGCGGCGATGATTTCATGGATAGAAACACCGCCCCAAATTCAACTGATGTCATGGTGGGAATTGCTTTAATACTGCTTATTCTTGAAAGCGTAAGGCGCACTAATGGCATGATTTTGGTATCCGTGACCGCACTATTTTTGCTATACGCGTTATTTGGTAATTATTTACCCGCGCCTTGGACCCATAAAGGCTATGATCTCGATCGCTTAGTTGGATATATGTACATGACCCTAGAGGGCATTTACGGTACTGCGGTGGATGTCTCAGCAACCCTGATTATTTTGTTTACTATCTTTGGCGCCTTCTTGCAATTTACTGGTGCAGGTAAGTTCTTCATTGACTTCTCTTTTGCGGCCATGGGCGGCAAATCCTCTGGTGTTGGCAGAACAATTGTGATGTCCTCATTCTTATTAGGCGGTCCATCAGGCTCTGGTGTGGCAACGACTGTAACGGTGGGCTCTGTTGCAGCGCCTATGCTTGAAAAAGTAGGTTACGAAAGAAACGCAGCAGGTGGTCTTTTAGCTGCTGGTGGATTAGGCGCGATCATTTCGCCTCCGGTATTGGGCGCAGCTGCTTTTTTGATTGCAGACTTTTTGAAGATTTCCTATTTAGATGTGTTGTTGATGGCAACCATCCCAACCATTCTGTTTTACCTCGGCTTATTTGTCATGGTAGAGATTGATGTTCGCAAATACGGGATGAAGAATATTCACTTTGAATCTGCTGAGACTGCTTGGCAGCTCACCAAGAAGTATTGGTTCCACTTTTTCTCCCTCATCTCCATCGTGGTGTTCATGCTGATGGGCTTCTCGCCTATCATGTCTGTATTTTGGGCGACGGTGGTGTCGGCTTTCTCCAGCATGCTCAGAGAAGACACCGCCATCATTCCTTGGGCATGGTTTAAAGGCAAAGAGCCAATTCTTTCTGGGCTCTACAACTCCAACCTGACCAAAGCCTTGGCCTCCGGCTCTACTGGTGTCCTAGCAATTGCGGCTACTTGCGCGGGTGCAGGCTTAATTGTGGGTACGGTAACCCTTACTGGACTTGGACTCAAATTTAGCTCTATCGTGATTCAGTATGCAGGTGGCTCACTCTTGCTCACGACAATCTTTACAGCACTTGTAGTCTGGGTGGTTGGTCTTGCAGTCCCAGTAACGGCCTCTTATATTATTTGCGCAGTGATTGCAGCACCCGCCCTGATTAATTTAGGCGTGCCAGACTTTGCCGCTCACATGTTTATTTTCTATTACGCCGTTCTATCTGAGGTATCCCCTCCGACCGCACTCTCTCCATTTGCAGCGGCAGCAATTTGTAAAGGCAATCCTTATAAAACAACCTTGCAAACGTGGAAATATGTTGCGCCAGCCATTTTGGTTCCTTTCATGTTTGTGCTGGATAAATCTGGTGTGAGCTTGCTACTGATGGGTTCAACTGATGCCCTTGAAAAGGCGGACTGGCTTCAAATCGCTTGGGTCTCTTTCACAGCAGTAGTTGGAATTATCTGCTTAGCTGGCGGACTACAAGGCTGGTTTATTGAGAAGACGAAAGTATTTGAACGTATCATCATGGTCGCATCTGGTGTTGCTCTAGCCTACCCGTCTACCGAGGCTGATTTAGTTGGTTTTATTGGCTTTGGCTTGGTATTGATTACACAAACCATTCGACACTTCAAGCTGCATCCTAGAACAACGTAAGGTTTATTGGCAAGTTTGCTGATGACTAGAAACAATCAAGCCCGCATTAGCGGGCTTGATTGTTTTAGGACTACATAGATCTATGCAATCTTGGTCCACGGAGTTTTGCCAGCGTATTTCTTAATAGCAGCTTCATCAAACTCAAATCCAAGCCCTGGCGTTTGATGGAGAATCAAATCCCCATTCTTAAAGGTGAGTTGTTTATTAATTAATCTGCGGAAGTTCAATACTTGATCATCCAAGAAGAATTCCACAAAACGAGCATTCGGGGTGGCTGCGACCAAAGGAGCATGCAAGTCATGCATCCAATGGGGGCATACGGTAATCCCTTTAGCATCGGCATATGCCGAGATACGACGCCATTCAGTAATGCCGCCACAGACAGCCGCATCCGATTGCAAAATCGCTGCGCCACCTGCATCAATTAACTCCCTGAAACGCCAACGGCCTGCTTCCATCTCACCAGTGGCCACATTGATCTTAGTTTGACGAGCTAGAGCGGCATGTAAGTCAATGGCATCTGGTGAAAAAGGCTCTTCAATCCAGTAAGGGTTATAGGCTTCAAAACGTCTTACATACTCAAGCGCTGTTGGTAAATCGCGCCATGCATTATTTGCATCTAGTGTGAGCAAAATATCATCGCCAAT
>CAITHY010000063.1 GCA_903892315.1 uncultured beta proteobacterium
AAAATTGCATTTGCATCATCTTCAGTTAGAGTTTGTGCATTCCCAGTTCCAAGACGTACCCCAGATTGCAATAATGATCCTGGAATAATGATCATTAAGTTAGATCCGAGACTAGAGATCTGAGCTTTTACGCGAGCCTGCGCACCGCCACCAACAGCAATCATCGTTATGACTGCAGCTACACCAATAATGATCCCCAGCATTGTTAGAGACGAACGTAGCTTATTAACTTTCAGAGCTTGAAAGGCTATGGCCAAGTTTGTTGCAATTTCAATCTTCATATTAGGCGTGATTTATTTTGATACTTATAACCTTGCCATCTTTAAAGGTAATAGTTCGTTTTGCATAAGCTGCCACATCTGGCTCATGGGTAACTACGATCACCGTCATTCCCTGATTATTCAACTCTGTAAATAAGCCCATCACTTCTGCAGTAGTTTTGGAATCTAAGGCGCCAGTTGGCTCATCAGCCAAAATTAAATCCGGATCATTGACCAATGCACGCGCAATTGCTACTCTTTGTTGCTGCCCGCCTGAAAGTTGATTTGGCATATTATCAAGCCGATCTCCAAGACCAACTTGCTCTAAACGCTTTTTTGCATGGTCCAACCGCTCCTCTTTACTAAGCCCAGCCAAAGAGCCTGAGCGAGCATATAGAAGTGGGAGTGCAGTATTTTCAATAGCGGAGGTACGATTTAATAAATTGAATTGTTGAAATACAAACCCGATCCGCCGATTCCGAATATCCGCTAGGGAATCTGGATCAAGAGATGCCACATCTTCGCCGGCTAGAAAATACCTGCCGCTAGTAGGCTGATCTAAACAGCCAATCATGTTCATGAAGGTAGATTTTCCTGAGCCAGATGCACCGACAATAGCGACAAAATCACCAGAATCAATATCAATAGAAACGGAATCTAACGCATGGACAATTTGATCCCCTACGCCATATAGTTTTGAAAGATTTTCGGTATGTATGAGCACGAAATTATCTAAAACATTCTGGGTCCATTTTGACGCTTAGGAGGTCCTTCTTTAGAGCCTGAAGATTGAATACCAGTAATAACTAAATCACCTACTTTAAGAGGAAAT
Source organism: uncultured beta proteobacterium (assembly GCA_903892315.1). The sequence continues at coordinate 1,093 of CAITHY010000063.1, forward strand.
TTAGAATCTGCATCTGGCAAAAGCTCTGTAAAGCTACCATCGGTCATTCCAGTTTGAATTTTTATCTCTATTGGCTTATCCTGGAGGCCAGTTTTATCAAGTAGCCACACCTTCCGCACCCCTGTAGAGCCCCAACCACCAGCTCCGCCTCTTGAGGTGCGCGAGCTGACGGAAGTGTTTCCAGATTGAGAAGGCTTAGCAATTGGAGAATCATCAGCGCTCGGCATCCTAAACCGCAATGCAACATTTGGAACCTTGAGCACCTTTTCTCGTTTATCGTAAATGATGCGTACATTAGCAGTCATACCAGGCAATAACTTTAAATCCGGATTATCTGCAGAAATTAATACCGTATAAGTAACAACGTTTTGAATAGTGATAGGTGCTTTGCGAATTTGTAAGACCTTGGACTGAAAAACCCTGCCTGGAAAAGAATCCACCGTAAAACTGGCATCCATCCCCTCCGATAAGCGACCAACATCAGATTCATCAATGGATGCCTCAACCTGCATTTCAGCTAAATTCTGTGCAATGATGAATAATTCAGGGGCCTGCAAGCTTGCCGCCACTGTTTGACCTACCTCTACACTACGCTTAACCACCACCCCATCAACTGGTGCATGGATCACTGTATCGTCTAAAGATTTTTTAGCTAAATTTAAAGCACCTAACGCAGCCTTATATGCACCTTCAGTCTGCACAACCGCTGATTTAGAAATAAATCCTTTGTCTACTAATTTGAGGTTGTATTCATGGTTGCGCTTTGCTAATTCATAGTTAGCGAGAGCTTGATCGTAGCGCGCTTGATATTCTCTAGGATCTATCCTAGCAATAACCTGCCCTTTTTTCACGGGAGAATTAAAGTCCACATCTAATTCTTTAATCATTCCCGTTACTTGGGTGCCAACAGTAACTGACTTCACTGGATTTAATGTTCCGCTAGCACTAATTGTGGCGACTAAGGGACCCTCCTCTACTTTTGCGGTCCGATATTCAGGGGCATTAATACCAAAGATATGCTGAGTTATGCGAATCAAAATAAAAAAGATGGCGGCAATAACAAACAATCCAATCACACCCCTTAGTTTTGCCGATTGAATCCGCTTAACCAATGGCACCCTTAGAAAAAATGATTCGCAGCACGACTGGAGACGTGCCAATAATTTTAGCGAAGAGTGGATTAATAATTTCATCAATATATTGTTAGAAAGATATTAACGTAATAAAGAATTGATCGCCAATAAATCCTCATCCGAGAGAGTTGAGGCGCTAGACTTGAGTCGAATCGCATTCAAAATTGTGCTGTAACGCGCTTGCTGTAACTGAGAGCGAGTCGTAAAGAGATTATCAAGCGCAATCAGAACATCAAGATTAATTAAGGTGCCTACTTGAAAACCCAACATGCTGGACTCTAAAGCCGACTGCGATGATCGCTCTGTTGCTTCGTAGGCTTTTACGCTAGCTAAGCCACCATAAAAACCAGTAAACGCGGTACGCGTGTTTTGTGCAGCTGTGCGACGAGCATTGTCATAGTTTGCTTTTGCTGCATCTACCAACGCAGCATTTTGCCTAATCACTGAGTTATTAAAACCGCCAGAGACCAGGGGAATAGTCATCTGCAGAGAAATCGTATTGTTATATACACTTGTCTGCGCTGGCAGATAGCTATTGGGGGTGCCATTCGAAGTATTGTAACCACTGGTTCCCACCAAATTTAGAGAAGGATAATTTAATGCTTGGGCCGCGCGATATGTGCTTTCGGCTAAAGAAACAGATAATTGGCCCGCTAAAACTTTAAAGTTGGCTGCTTCAGTCTGATTAATCCAATCTTCTAAGTTCTGACCCGGGGGCAATTGGGGATTGACGCTTTCAGCAATGACATTACCTTTTACGTTTTTGGCAATTCCATTCGGATCTCTAAGAACCCCATCAATTTTGGCCTCCTTTACCAATGGTTTAAGCGGTCCAACCGGATGGCCTACCAGTTGCTCTAAGACACCCCGTTTGACTACTAGATCGGCTTGCGCCGCAATTTCTTGAGAATTTGCCAAGTCATAGCTCGCTTGTGCTGTATTGACATCTACGATTGTCGCCAGACCAGAATCAAATTTTGCTTGCGCCACCTCTAATTGCTGCTTGATCAAGCTTTTTTTGTTGCGATATAACTCCACATTATCTTGGCTAGCGAGCGCATCAAAGTATGCCTGGGAGACACGCAAAATCAAATCTTGCTGTGCTTGATAAAAATTCATATCTGCAATTTTGGTATTTAAGTCTCCCTGCTTAAATGCTTCAAGCGATGCCAAATTAAAGACTGGCTGCGTCAAGGTCACGGTATAGTTTTTTTGGTCAAACACTCGAGAATTTCCAGGGCCAGCCTGCACAACAGTGGTTCCTACTCCATGCTGATAATAACGAGTGCCTCCTGGCGTGGCGCTAGCTTGAGGAAGTAATAAAGATAAACCTTGCCAATAGAGCTCTTTACTAGCTTGATAGTTAAACCGAGCAGCATTTAGAACGGGATCGCTAAATGCAGCATCCTGATAAAGTCGAATCAAATCCGAAGTTTGATTAGCTAGCGTATTGCTATTGAGATTACCGCTGACATTTGATAGCGCCGGATCGCTCGGCAGTGCTGATTTCGGAGTCTGAACGAATTGTGGCGGCACTTCTAAACCAGTTAGCGACTGGGGAGCGATTGCAGGTGGCAATGATGCCCTACTACCAGTTGCAGGCTGCGCAAAGATAGCATCACTGATCAAAAGACCCAATGAAAGGACACATAAAAAGATCTGGTGCAGTGGCGACTTCATTGCTTTGAGTAATATTACCTATGCTATTGCTAATTTAATACTGTTCCAGGTATCAAGATTTGAGGCTGCGTATCATCAGCACGTATGCAGCGAAAACGATATTCTTCGCCAGCCTTTGAGATAAAACTTGCCCCTTGGTAAAGATCTTTTTTGCAATTGTTATTCGCAAAATTCATGACGTCTTGAGGGCTATCAGTTGAGCTAATTAGTCGCAAAGAATCCATTGTCACAGCTACCTGGGAAGAGCTACAAGCCAATAAACTCAGCACTATAGGTATATAAAAATATTTCAGCAAGCTCATATATTCCCCATTACAAGGTTGATAAACTGAGTTCAGAGAGGGCATCAATTCGATGTAATTCTTCATCCTGAGATGTCAAGAGATGTTGACCTAGTAATACCGAGGCTGTGATAACCACTACTGCAATTAATCCAACAATTTTAGGATGCAATCTAGCGAGAGCTAGAGCCTCAGAGAGTCGATAGGTTGGCCGCTC
>CAITHY010000064.1 GCA_903892315.1 uncultured beta proteobacterium
AGGTATTGCGCAAACGGGTCATGGAGTCCGATTTAGATCTGGCTGGTGCTAGCGCAGATCTTGAGGGTGCTTTTAAAAAGCTGCAGACAAATCAGCTCAAAAAGGAAATGACTGAAATCACCAAAAAGCTATCTGATAGCAGCGCTACAGAGCAGGACCGAGCTCGCTATCGAGAATTGGGCGAAAAACTGAAATTCTCATAAGAATTTTCTGAAATTCCCCCTTTATTTTGCTGAGGAGTGGGGGTAAAAATGTCGTAATCGACTATAATCCTCTATTCCCAGGAAAAAACCGATTTAATTCAGTCACTTGCGCATTATTTTGATGAAATTTGGGGCAAGTGGCAAACGGGGCTGTACTTAATCAGTCGATATCAATCACCAGTAATGTAAGTAAGTACTAACAAATGCCAACTACCAAGACAAAAAAACCCGCTGTGAAAGCCATCGCCAAAAAGCCAGTTGCTAAAAAAGCACCGGTCAAAGCTAAACCTGTAGCCAAAAAGCCAGTTGCTAAAAAAGCACCGGTCAAAGCTAAACCTGTAGCCAAAAAGCCAGTTGCTAAAAAAGCACCGGTCAAAGCCAAGCCAGTAGCTAAGAAACCCGTTGCAAAGAAGGCGCCAGTAAAAACACCGGTCAAAGCTAAACCTGTAGCGAAGAAACCCGTTGCAAAGAAGGTGCCAGCAAAAGCGCCTACTAAAGCAGTTAAGGCAGTTCCAGCCAAGGCAGCAAAAGCTGAGCCAGCGGCTAAGGGTAAAAAAGTAAAAGAAGTAGCGCTTCCTGTGGCAGAGGTGGTTGAAGAAAAGAAAACCCGTGGCCGTAAGCCAAAGGCAGAAACTGCGCCAGTTGAAGGTGGTGAAGTTGTTCTGACTGATCGTCAAAAAGCCCGCGAGCGTAAAGCAAAAGAAAAGGCCCTCTTAAAAGAATTTGCTGCACAGCAGTTGGGTTCTGAGGAGCAGCAAGAACTCCGCCGCGCCCGTTTGAAGACCCTGATCAAGATGGGTAAATCCAAGGGTTACTTAACCCATGGTGAGATGAATGACGTGATGTCTGATGAGTTGTCTGATGCGGATGCATTAGAGACTTTGATTGGTCTGTTGAACGATATTGGCATTACTGTTTACGAACAAGCGCCTGATGCAGAAACATTGCTTCTGAGTGAGAACACTGCTGCAGCTACTTCTGAGGAAGAAGCTGAGGAAGAGGCTGAAGCTGCTTTATCTACTGTGGATTCAGAATTCGGCCGTACTACCGATCCTGTGCGTATGTACATGCGTGAAATGGGTACGGTTGACCTTTTGACTCGTGAGGGTGAGATTGTCATTGCTAAGAAGATTGAGGCTGGCTTAAAAGACATGGTGATGGCCTTATCTGCCTGCCCAGTCACCATTGCGGAGATTTTAGATAACGCTGCCAAGATTACTTCCGGTGAAATGGAAATTGATCAGTTTGTAGATGGCCTGGTTGATCCTAATGCAGAAGATATCAAGTTGGGACCAGAAGAGCCAGAGATTGATCCTGATGCCGAAGAGGGTGAAGAGGGCGAAGGCGAAGAAGGTGGCGGTGGCGGTGGCGCTTCCACAGCAAATGCCAAGCAATTAGAAGAGCTGAAGCAAATCTCTCTAGAGAAGTTTGCAGTGGTTCGTACTCAGGCTGACAAAATGCGCAGAGCCTTTGATAAGGATGGCTATAACTGCCCAGCCTATATTAAAGCGCAAGAAAATATTCGTAATGAGATGTTAGGTTTCCGTTTGACTGCGAAAAGTGTGGAGAAGTTATGCGACACCATGCGTTCACAAGTTGATCAGGTTTGGAAACTGGAGCGCGGTATTGTGAGCCTCTTAGTGGATAAGGTTGGCGTCAATCGCGGTGAAGTCTTGAAAGAATTCCCTAAGATGTCAATGAACTTAGGCTGGACTACCAAGCTTCTCAAAGAGAACAAGCCTTACTCAGCGCTTTTAGAGCGTAACGTTCCTGCGATTCAAGAGCTACAACAGAAGCTGATTGATATTCAGACGCGCGTTGTATTGCCACTTCCTGAGTTAAAGGAAGTAAACAAGCAGATGATCGCTGGTGAGAAGCGCGCTCGTGAAGCTAAGCGTGAAATGACCGTAGCCAACTTACGCTTGGTAATCTCCATTGCCAAGAAATACACTAACCGTGGCTTACAGTTCTTGGATTTGATCCAAGAGGGCAATATCGGTTTGATGAAGGCGGTAGATAAGTTTGAATACCGCCG
>CAITHY010000065.1 GCA_903892315.1 uncultured beta proteobacterium
ACTGCTTAATACAATAGGTAATTGCGAAATGCCAGCGCGGCGCCCCTCCGGACGACGAATCCCGCGCTTGCGTTGGCATGCTTACTAACAATTATTTATTGGAGATGTCATGATTGCTGTTGGACAAAAATTACCGAACGCCACTCTTTATGAATTTATGAATGAAGAGACTGAGGGTTGCTCCTTAGGGCCAAATGCTTTTGAAGTTGAAAAGCTAGCCGCTGGAAAAAAGATTGTGCTGTTTGCATTGCCTGGTGCATTTACCCCAACTTGCTCGGCAAAACATGTTCCTGGTTATGTTGAGCACTACGATGCAATTAAAGCTAAAGGTGTTGACGAGATTTGGTGTGTTTCAGTAAATGACCCGTTTGTGATGGGTGCATGGGGACGCGATCAAAAAGTTGGCAATAAGATTCGTATGTTGGGTGATGGAAGCGCTGAGTTCACTAAAAAGTTAGGCCTGGAGTTGGACTTGATCTCTCGCGGACTAGGTGTGCGTTCTGATCGTTATGCCATGATTATTGAAGATGGTGTTGTAAAGTCACTGGACCGCGAAGCCCCTGGCAAATTTGAAGTAAGTGACGCCGCTTCTATTCTGAAAAAGCTGTAATTCGAACCCATACAAAACTAATACCCCCTGAATTTGAATATCTAAATATGATGAAGCAACGCACCATCGCCACTCCGGTGAAGACCGTGGGGATTGGCTTGCACTCTGGGCGCAAGGTGACGATTTCCATCAAGCCTGCACCAGTAAATTCAGGGGTTCAGTTTGTTCGGGTAGATACGCCTGAGCAGTCAGTTGTGCCAGCAACTGCTTTGGCGGTATGTGATACAAGACTAGCCTCTGTTATTCAGAAGGATGGGGTGCGTGTTTCTACTGTGGAGCATCTGCTTTCAGCCTGTGCTGGCTTAGGCCTTGATAATTTATTGATTGAGCTCGATGGTGAAGAAGTGCCCATCATGGATGGTAGTGCTGCTTCATTCTTGTTTTTAATTGAATCTGCTGGCATTGTCGAGCAAGATGCGCCACGACAATTTTTGGTGATTAAAAAACCAGTAGAGGTTCGCGAAGGAGACAAGCTTGCGCGCTTAGAGCCCTTCTTTGGATTTAAGTTGGATTTCAGGATTGATTTCAAACATCCAGCGGTGGATAAGACTGGCCAACGTTTTGTTGTTGATTTTGCAGAACAAGCCTACCGTAGCGAAATTGGTCGTGCGCGCACTTTTGGATTTGCGCATGAAGTAGAGGCGTTGCGCGAAATGGGATTAGCGCGTGGCGGTAGCTTGGATAACGCGATTGTTTTAGATGAGCACCGAATTTTGAATAATGAAGAACTTCGTTATGAAGATGAATTTGTGCGTCACAAAATATTAGATGCGATTGGTGATCTGTATCTCATTGGACATCCTATTGTGGGAGCTTATGTAGCTGAGAAATCAGGCCATGCCCTTAATAACGCACTGTTGCGGAAGCTTTTAGAAGAGCCCAGCTCTTATGAAATCAGCACCTTTGCTGAAAATAAGGCTCCAGGTGCTTATTCCCAGGAAAGTCAGCCTCTCTTTTTCTAAGGGGTCCGAAGTAGTTTTGAGCTACTTCGGTTTATTTTTCAGCAGCTTTTCAATGGAGGAGCGTAAACCGGAGTCTGGACCTAACTTCTCAAGCAGTGACTCCCAGGATTTTTTGGCAACCTCATTGAGTCCTTTTGGCTTTTCACGCTGATCTTGGCGAGGCTTGACTTCCCAAGCGGGTGGAGCAGGCTTCACCCGTACCTTGATTGCCTTACAAGGTAGCCCAGATTTACCTAACTCATTGATTAGACTGGGTAATATTTGTTGTAAGCGACTAGCAATACTGGCGCTGCTGACCAGTAAAAATAGCTCATCTTGTGAGCCAGAACGCCAGCCAGCTTCAATTTTTGTGCTCAGATGTTCTAAATCAAGCTTTGTTAGGGCTGAGTGGATGATTGTCTTGAGTTTGGCTAGATCCTCAGTTTTAGCCAAAATTCCTCCAAGACCATTGGAGTCACGTAGGTAATCCATCCAGTCATGAGCTGTGCGCTTGCGGGATGTTTTAGGGCTAAAGTTCATAAAAAATAGGGTTGCGGGTGATAAACTCAAGGACTTCATTTTCTTCAATATCCCATGGTAATCGGTCTTCTTAAAACCCTGGTCGGCAGTCGTAACGACCGCCTCTTAAAACAGTATCGCAAAGTCGTTGCCAAGGTCGGCGCTTTTGAAGCCAGCCTGCAATCTTTGGATGACTCTGCGCTTGCTGCAAAAACAGCAGAATTCAAGTCTCGTCTTGCTGCCGGAGAGCTCTTAGACGACATCGCTGCAGAAGCTTTTGCAGTGGTTCGTGAGGCCAGTACGCGCGTGATGAAGATGCGCCACTTTGATGCGCAGATTCTCGGTGGTCTAGCCTTGCATCAAGGCAAGATTGCCGAGATGGGTACGGGCGAAGGTAAAACCTTAACAGCGACTCTTCCAGTCTATTTAAATGCTTTGACTGGCAAAGGTGTGCACGTTGTCACGGTGAATGATTATTTGGCACAGCGTGATGCCGAATGGATGTCCAAGTTATATAACTTCTTGGGCATGAAGGTAGGCGTGAATTTATCTCAAATGGATCACACCACTAAGCAAGAAGCTTATGCTGCTGATATTACTTACGGCACCAATAATGAATTTGGTTTCGATTACTTACGCGACAATATGGTTCAGGATTTGGATCAGCGCGTGCAACGTGGTTTAGCTTATGCGATCGTTGACGAAGTCGACTCCATTCTGATTGATGAGGCTCGTACGCCATTGATCATTTCAGGTCAGGCTGAAGATCACACCGATCTCTATATCAAGATTAATGCCTTGCCTTCTCATTTAGAACGTCAAATTGGCGAAGAGAAGGCGGATGGCACAGGCGTAGAGAAGCCAGGCGACTATTGGGTAGACGAGAAGTCGCAGCAGGTTTATTTGACTGAACAAGGTCATGACAAGGCTGAGTCTGTATTAGTTCAATTGGGTGCACTCAATGATGGCGACTCTCTTTACGCGCCACAAAATATTACTTTGATGCATCACGTATACGCTGCTCTGCGCGCACACACTCTCTATCACCGCGATCAACAATACGTTGTTCAGGGTGGCGAAGTCATCATCGTGGATGAATTTACAGGTCGTTTGATGCAGGGCCGTCGTTGGTCTGATGGATTGCATCAAGCTGTCGAAGCCAAAGAAGGTGTGCAGATTCAGAATGAGAATCAAACTTTAGCGACGATTACTTTCCAAAATTATTTCCGCATGTATGGCAAGTTAGCCGGTATGACTGGTACTGCTGATACCGAGGCCTATGAATTTAAAGAAATCTATAACTTAGAAACGGTTGTGATTCCTCCAAATCGTATTAGCCAAAGAAAAGATAAGCAGGACCAGATTTATAAGTCTTCTCGCGAACGCTATGACGCAGTGATTAAAGATATCGAAGATTGCTATGGGCGTGGCCAGCCAGTGTTGGTCGGTACTACTTCGATTGAAAACTCTGAGTTGATTGCGAATCTATTGGATCAACGCAAATTACCGCACCAAGTTTTAAATGCAAAACAACATGCTCGCGAGGCGGAAATTATCGCTCAAGCAGGCCGGCCAAAAATGATCACGATTGCTACTAATATGGCAGGACGTGGTACTGACATCGTACTTGGCGGCAATGTCGGCAAGCAGTCTTCTTTGATTGAGGCTGATGGCTCGCTAGCTGATGCTGATAAAGCAGCCAAAATTAAGCAATTGCAAGAAGAGTGGCAAAGTATTCATGATCAAGTTCTCACGGCAGGCGGTTTACATATCATCGGTACCGAGCGTCATGAGAGCCGTCGAATTGACAATCAATTAAGAGGTCGTTCAGGCCGTCAGGGTGATCCTGGCTCTTCCCGCTTCTACCTATCGTTAGATGATCCGCTGCTACGGATCTTTGCTGGCGATCGTTTGCGAGCTGTCATGGAGCGTCTCAAGATGCCTGATGGTGAGCCAATTGAAGCGGGGATGGTGACGCGTTCTATCGAGTCTGCTCAACGCAAGGTTGAGGGTCGTAACTTTGATATTCGTAAGCAGTTGCTGGAATATGACAACGTTGCGAATGATCAGCGTAAGGAAACATATCGCCTCAGAAATGAAGTGCTTGAAAGTGCAGATATTGGGGAATTAATTGCCAATTTGCGTGAAGACGTTTTGCGTTCTGTTTGCTTGGTTTATGTTCCGCTAGAGTCTATGGAAGAACAGTGGGACTTAACTGGACTTGAAAATGTTTTGGCCAGCGAATGGGGTCTTACTATCGATCTCAAGACTTGGGTTGATGGTGCTGAAACTGTGGACGATACAGAAATTGTTGAGCGTGTATTGCAAGCCGCTCAAGAGGCTTACGATGCAAAGGTCGAACTCTCTGGGCGTACATCATTTGCAGGCTTTGAGCGTTCTGTGCTCCTGTATAGCTTGGATAGTCACTGGCGTGAGCATTTAGCTGCCTTGGATCATTTGCGGCAAGGTATTCATTTGCGCGGTTATGCGCAGAAAGATCCCAAGCAAGAGTACCGTCGTGAAGCATTTGAGCTCTATGGCGAATTACTCAATGTCATCAAGAATGATGTTGTGAAAAATATTATGACTGTGCAGATTCGGAGCTCAAGCGAGTTAGATCAGGCTTCAGAATCTATGAATGAAGATCTGGCAAAGCTTTCAGATGTTCAGTATCAACATGCTGATGCTGATAAGGAAGTGGCAGGCTCAACTGGTGATCGCGGTGTTGCAGTAGATATTCAGCCAGCCCCTCTTCGCGCAGCCCCAAAGGTAGGTCGCAACGATCCCTGTACTTGCGGTAGCGGTAAGAAGTATAAGAACTGTCATGGCGCCCTAGCTTAGGACTTTCGTCTGCAATCGACAATGCTTAAATGGCTCAGATTAGTCTGGGCCATTTTTCTTGGTGAAATCCCTAGTGATTGAAGACCCCCAGAGACCCTGAGATCTGTCATGATTTGAAGGTAGAAAAATATTTGCTTTGTCTTCAAAATCTCAAATTTAACTAAGGGGGCGTTATGGCCGTGTCTTTTACTCTCAATGGTAAAGCTGTTAATTTCGACGGGGATCCTGAAACACCGATTCTCTGGGTCTTGCGAGACCATCTGGACGTAACCAGCCCCAAGTATGGCTGCGGTGCAGCACTTTGTGGTGCCTGTACAGTTCACTTAGAGGGTGCTGCAATTCGTTCTTGCTCTACTCCTGTATCCGCTGCGGGTGGTAAGTCAGTTACTACTCTTGAGGGCTTAGCTGCAAAAGTTGGAAAAGCGCTTCAAGATGCTTGGATCGAATTCGATGTACCTCAGTGTGGCTATTGTCAGACTGGGCAAATGATGTCTGCAGCGGACTTATTGGCAAAGAAAAAACAGCCTAGTAGTGATGATATTAAAAATGCTATGAGCGGAAATATTTGTCGCTGCGGCACCTATTCCCGTATTGAAAAAGCAGTCAAACGTGCTGCAGATAAATTGGCATAAAGGGTAAAGATCACATGAAAAACCAATCTTTAAAAAGTAACGGCCGTCGTCAATTTATTCAGCAAAGCGCCGTTCTTGGTGGTGCCTTTGTTATTGGTATGCATCTGCCCTTGGCAAGTGAGGCTGCTGTAGGGGATGCTGCAAAGCCTGCCTTAGCAAACGCTTGGGTACAAATTACCCCGAATAATCAAATCACACTCATTTGCGCTCGCTCAGAGATGGGTCAGGACGTATACACCTCTTTGCCAGCCTTGCTGGCGGAGGAGTTAAATTTACCTCTCTCAATGATTCGGGTTGAGATTGCTGGAGTAGCTCCTGTTTATATCAATGCGATGTTGGGTGGCCAAATTACCGGCGGCTCAACTTCAGTACGTGAAGCCTTTGATAAGTTAAGAACGGCCGGAGCCGCAACTCGTACTGTCTTAGTGCAGGCTGCTGCTCAACGTTGGAATGTTGCCGCTGCCGACTGTAAGGCAATGAATGGCAAAGTAACTCATGCGAGTGGTAAGTCAGCCACGTATGGTGAGTTAGCTGCCGATGCTTCTAAGTTACCCCTTCCAGAAAAGCCAGCCCTAAAGTCGCCCGCGAATTTTATGGTGATCGGCAAAGAAACCATGCGTCGCTTGGATACACCCAGCAAAGTTGCTGGCAAAGCAATCTATGGAATTGACGTCAAGATTCCGGGTATGGCAATTGCATCTCTTGCACAGTGTCCGGTTATTGGGGGTACTCCTACATCCTTTGATGCTGCCGCTGCAATGAAAGTATCCGGAGTAATTAAAGTCGTCCAGATTTCTGATGGCGTTGCAGTATTGGCTAGGGATTTTTATGCAGCACGCAAGGCCAGGGATCTGCTGAAAATTACCTGGAATGAAGGCTCTAATGCGAATCTCAGTAATGCTGTTGTTCGTAAGTCGTTAGAAGAGGGCTTATCAAAAAAAGGTGCCGTGATTAAAACGGTGGGTGATTCCAATACTACCGTTGCAAATGGTAAGCAGCTGAGTGCCCAGTACTTTTTGCCATACTTAGCCCACTCCACCATGGAGCCTGTGAACTGTTCTGCCGATGTATCAAATGGTAAGTGCAGAATTATTGGGCCAATTCAATTTCAACAGGGCGGTCAAGCGGTAGCTGCCGCGGCAGCTGGGGTTAAGCCAGAAGATGTCACGATTGAGACCACTTTCTTGGGCGGTGGATTTGGCCGTAAGTTGGAATTGGATTTCATATGTCAGGCTGCTGAAATTTCTAAAGCAGCTGGCATGCCAGTCAAGATGCTCTGGACTAAGGAAGATGACATTACGCATGACTTTTACCGTCCAATGAGCATTCATAAAGTAGATGGTGTTTTGGGCGCTAATGGCCAGCTAGCCTCTCTGAAAGCCAAAATGGTTTCTCAGTCAGTGACTGCTCGAGCCTTTCCTGGTTTTGTGAAAGATGGTTTTGATCCATTCATGGTGGAAGGCTCTAACAATATTACTTATGAAATACCCAATCTAGAAATCACGAACGTGATTACGGATACTGGACTTCGAGTGGGTTATTGGCGCTCAGTCAGTAATGCGCTGAATGCATTTGCAATTGAGAGTTTTGTGGATGAGGCTGCTAAGGCCGCCGGTAAAGATCCCGTGGCCTATCGGATGGCGGCTTTAAGTAAACACCCCAGAGCAAAAGCTGTTCTTGAGTTGGCGGTGAAAAAGTCCGGATACGCGCCTGGTAGCAAGCGCTTTGGTGTTGCGCAGATGGAGTGTTATGACACCTATTCTGCTTGCATCCTTGAGCTGGATCCTGCGGCCAAAGAGACTAAAGTGAAGAAAATTACTTTCGTTTCGGACTGTGGAATTACGGTGCACCCTGACCAGGCAAGAGCGCAGCTCACTGGCGGCGTGATTTATGGCTTGAGCGCAGCCTTAAGCAATGAAATCACGATTGAGAATGGCCGAGTTCAGCAGAATAACTTTAATAACTACCCTAGCTTGCGACAAAATCAAGTGCCTGTGGTTGAGGTACATCTAGTACCAAGTCAGGAAAAGCCGGGTGGCTTGGGTGAGGTTGGGGTGCCTTTAGTGGCCCCCGCTTTGGTCAATGCCATTGCTGCTGCTACAGGTAGGCGAATTCGGGAGTTGCCAATTAAGGCATAGTAACTGCAATGGGGTTTAACCAATAAAGCGCGCCTAGAAGGTGCGCTTTATTTTTGGGCCTCATCTACAATTATCAGACTATGACCGTTAACTTACCCCTCCCCCAAAAAGCCGAACTAAAGCCTATCAAAGGTTTTAAGATGGGCATCGCCGAAGCTGGTATTAAGAAGGCAAATCGTAAAGATTTACTGGTAATGACTATAGCTCCTGGCTCCCAGGTTGCTGGTGTTTTTACGCTAAATCGTTTTTGCGCTGCTCCAGTACAAGTTTGTCGCGAGCATTTGGCGCAAGAGGGTCATCATGGTGAAATTCGAGCTCTGGTGGTGAATACCGGTAACGCTAACGCTGGGACTGGTGAATCTGGTATGAAACACGCCCTAGAAACCTGCGCAGCTTTAGCCAAAGATCTGAAGATCCATCCAGAGCAGATTCTGCCTTTTTCAACTGGTGTCATTCTTGAGCCGCTACCGATTGAGAAAATTATTAGCGCTTTGCCAAAGGCAGTAGCAAACCTAGGTGAGGATAATTGGTTTGATGCGGCCCAAGCCATCATGACCACTGACACTCAGCCTAAGGCTACTTCAGCGACTGTACAAACACCTGCAGGATTGGTAACCATTACTGGTATTTGCAAAGGTGCCGGCATGATTCATCCCAATATGGCAACCATGTTGGGATTTATTGCTACTGATGCTGGATTTGCACCTGGCCTATTGAGTGGTCTTACTCGTGAGATAGCGGATCTTTCATTTAATGCGATCACGATTGATGGTGATACATCCACTAATGACTCTTTCATCATTATGGCGACGGGTCAGTCGTCTGTGCAAATTCAATCAGCGAACGATCCTAGTTACGCCATCTTGCGAGATGCCTTAATTGCATTAGCTAGAAAGCTAGCGCAAATGATTGTGCGCGATGGCGAAGGTGCAACTAAATTTATAACGATCGAAGTGCTTGGCGGAAAGACTGCGGAAGAGTGTCGCTTAGTCGCTAAGGCGATTGCGCATTCACCTTTAGTCAAAACCGCTTTCTTTGCGAGCGACCCAAATCTAGGCCGCATCCTGGCAGCGATTGGCTACGCGGGTATCACTGATTTAGATGTGAATCGTGTGCAAATGTGGCTAGGTGATGTTTGGGTTGCTAAAGATGGTGGCCGCAACCCCGATTACCAAGAGGCTGATGGTCAGAGAGTCATGCAGGCTCCAGAAATTACCGTCAAGATTGACTTAGGTCGCGGCAACGCTACACAAACTATGTGGACTTGTGACTTATCGCATGACTATGTATCCATTAATGCAGATTACCGCTCATAAAAGACTATCCAAAATATGAATGAAAAATTAGACCGTCTTTTAGACCATCTCGATACTTTTTTACCAAAGCCTTTGACTGAGGAGCAGTGGAAATCTTCCACTGCATACAGATGGCGTCGGCGCGATAGTATCTTTGGCAGCATTGGATTTTTGCAACCTGTAAAGCACGTTGCAGATATTACTTTTGAGGATTTGCAGAATATCGATCGTCAGCGTGATGCCATACGTGATAACACTAAAAACTTTATTCAAAAAAAGCCTGCCAACAATATTCTATTAACTGGTGCTAGGGGAACTGGAAAGTCCTCATTAATTAAGGCGAGCTTGCATGAGTTTGCCAGTCAAGGCTTGCGTCTGGTTGAGGTTGAGAAAGAGCATCTAGCGGATTTGGCTGACATTACAGAGCTCTTGGCTGATCGCCCGGAGCGTTTCATCATTTTCTGTGATGATCTCTCGTTTGAGGATGGTGAATCTGGCTATAAGGCCATGAAATCAGCCTTAGACGGTTCTGTTTCTGCGCAAGTCGACAATATTTTGATCTACGCCACCTCTAATCGCCGTCATTTATTGCCAGAGTACATGAAAGATAACGAAGGTTATGTGCATGGTGACGATGGCGAAATTCATCCAGGTGAAGTAGTTGAAGAAAAAATTTCTTTATCGGAGCGCTTCGGCCTTTGGCTATCTTTCTATCCACCAAAACAAGACGAATATTTATCAATCGTGGCGCACTGGTTGCAGCATTTTGGTCTAAGTGCTGCACAAATTGAAGCAGCACGTTCAGAGGCTTTGGTCTGGGCATTGGAGCGTGGCTCACGCTCAGGTCGCGTTGCTTGGCAATTTGCTAAGTATTGGGCTGGTTCAAAATCTTAAGATCTTTTTGATGAGCGAAATCAAGCGCCCAGTGACTGAAGTGGCGGCAGGAATCTTGCTGGATGCTGAGGGCCGTTACCTTTTAGGGCAGAGGCCCGAAGGCAAACCCTACGCTGGTTACTGGGAAGTTCCTGGCGGAAAAATCGAAAAAGGGGAGACTGTTTTCGAGGCCCTTCAGCGCGAACTTCAAGAAGAGCTCGGCATTGATATTCAATCGAGTGAGGAGCTAACCGTTCTAGAACATGATTACCCGCATGCTTATGTTCGCTTGCATGTGAGTATTATTCGCGACTGGAAGGGCATTCCTAAAGGCTGTGAGAATCAAGCCTTATCGTGGGAGTTGCTGGCTGCGGAAAAGCCTAGCGTTGAACCTTTATTGCCGGCCGCCTGGCCCATGCTGGAAAGGCTAAGAGCCCTTTTGACCTAGAACTGACAGAGGGTGAGTTTGAATGACACATCAGCATTCACCAACTGTGCTTTTTTATCGCGCTCAGATTTTAAGAAGCGCACTGAGAGTAAATATTTATTTGCACTTATCTCAGAAAATAATGTGTCATCCTCAACAGCAATGCGCATCAACTGATATACCTTGCCAGATGGCGCTTGCTGAAAGGCTCCATTATGTGCAACTACATCTTTAGCTTCACCCGATTGGCGTAAAAGCCGTAAAAATAATTGGCATGCCTCATGCCATGGTAAGAGTGGGCCGATATATTTTTCAAGCAACTCACGTCGTTCAGATGAGGCACTATTTTTCCAGGCATGATAGCTAGGCAAATCAATTGGACTAGTGCCGCCCGGAATATTTAATCTAGTGCGAATCGCATTCAACCATTCACTCTCAGTAATCGCAGAGTTTGGTCTGCCGGTGGATTGGTTAATACTGCTGGCAACGGAATCAATTTCTGAAAGAGTTTGTGTCAGCGCTTCTTGATCAACCTTCTGCGATGACTTCAATCCATTGAGCGCATATTTTTGACGCTCAAACTCTTTGAGTAGCAGAGACTTGATATCACCCCGAGCACCAATATCACCGAGATCAAATAAAATAGAGATGGCATTGTGATGCAACTCTGGGTCATCAGAGCGGGTAAAGTGGTTGAAGCGGGCGAACAAATACTCCAGTCGAAGCATGCTTCGAACTAATTCGTTAAAGGGGTATTCGTAGACAATCACAAGCCCATATTCTATGACGAACTGGTGCGATCTTTCTGAATCTGTAAGATTTTTTGGTGCAACTTCAAAACTTCAGTTTGTAAGCTCTCAAGAGAGTCTTGGTTCTCAATCACCATATTTGCACTGGCAAGACGCTCTTGTCTGCTGGCTTGAGCCTTCAGAATTCTTTCTACCTCGTTTCGGGGCAATTTGCTGCGGTGCATCACTCGTTCAATTTGAGTCTCTTCTGGGCAATCCACCACTACGAGGTAATCCAGTAGTGATACCCAAGTCCCAGATTCAATCAACAGAGGTACGACAAAAACAAGGTAAGCAACCTGTTCTTGTATGAGCCGTTTGGCTTGTCGCATAGTTTCTTCCCGTATGAGGGGGTGAGTGATTGCCTCTAGGGAATGTCTAGCCAGGGGATCGGTAAATACTAGGCTACGCATCTTGACCCTGTCTAAGGCCCCGCTGGAATCAATAAACTCTGGGCCAAACTCTTTTTGAATCAAAGGGATTGCCACTCCATTTGGGGCGGTGATCTGATGGGCGATGAGATCGGTATCAACTACCCCTGCGCCCAGTTGAGCCAGCTGATCGCTCACAGCGGTCTTCCCTGAGCCAATGCCACCAGTGAGACCTACAAAGAGGGCATGCCCTTTGAGGGTATCTAGACTAGCTTGCTCAGAAGGAGGGTTTGTAGGGTTTGAGGCCATAACAACTCCATGATGCCAGCAATAGCCAGAAAAGGACCAAATGGAAAAGCTGAGCGGTGATTTTGGTTATTCCATTGCAGCCAGATAATGCCGCCAATCAATCCGGTCAGGGATGCGATTAGCAAAATACTGGGTAATGCGAACCAGCCTAGCCAAGCGCCCAAAGCTGCCAATAACTTAGCATCACCCATGCCAATACCAGCTTGCTTTTTGACTATCCGATAAAGAAGGTTGAGTAACCAAAGACAGACGTAGCCTAGGATTGCTCCAATGAGTGAGTCTTGAAAAGAAATCAAACTTTCATTTGAAAGGCCGTTGAACAATAAACCCAGTGAGACGAGCGGTAAGGTGATGACATCAGGTAATCGAAAGGTGCGCAAATCGAAATATGCCAAGTACACCAAGACTACTATCAGGCAGATTCGGATCCCGTCGAAAAAAACAAAATTACCCATTAAACAATCTGTCCTAGGTTAAAGATGGGGAGATATAGGATTATGACCAGACTTCCAATAATGAGCCCAACAACAATGATTAATAAGGGTTCCAAGCTTTGGCTTAAGGTATTTAAGCGATTACTTAATTGAGAACTTAATATTGATGCGCGCTTTTGTAGCATTTCAGCAAGTGCACCACTTTCAGATCCGATGCGTAAGAGTTGCCATGTTTCTAAATCAAATAGTAGGCGCTTAGGATCTGCTTTTGCTATGGCATCTCCGAGTGACCAGCCGCGGGTTAGGTGTTTGAAGATGTCTGCGCTGAAATCATGGCTAAGCCAGTGGTTAGAGGATTGTGCGGTAACCCTCAATGCATCTGGAAGGGGTAGTCCAGACTTCAGGAGATGGCCTAGCGTTCGGCACCAGTAGGTCAGGGTGGCTAATCTGAGGAGCTGTCCAATCATGGGTATAGCAAAGCTCAGTCGGTCACAATACTTTTGGATTTTAGGGATCCTAGACCATGCAAGGCTAAAGAGTGCTGCAAAGCTAATGAGGGCTATCACGATTTCAAGGTAGCACTTTTCAAGCCATGATGATGTCTGAATTAACACTTTGGTTGGAGCTGGCAACTCCGCTTGAAAATGAGAAAACACATCCTTAAAGACGGGTACAACCCAAATCATCATCACGATTACTAGAAGGCAAGAGCTCATTAGGGTGATAGCGGGGTAACTCATCGCCTGTTGAATCTTTCGACGCAATTCAATTTGGGCTTCAAGTTGCTGACAGATGGTTTTTAGCGCCAGATCAAAGTCGCCAGTGCGCTCACTAACGCGAATGAGGTTGATAAATTCCATAGAGAATAGATTTTCTTGGGCACGCAAACATTGAGAAAAACTTTCCCCCTTTTTGAGTTGCGTATAAATACTATGCACCCAAGGAAGCCAGACCTTTGGGGCAGTCGTATAAATCAGTTCAATCGCATTCAGGAGGGGTAGGCCTGCCTCTAGTAATGTGACAAGTTGCTCGGCAAAGTGGAGTTGTTCCTGCTTGTTTAATGCCATACGCTTATTTCTGTATCTAGAGCTGCTTGAGTAATCAGGCCTGCTTGCATATGGATGAATCCAGCATCTCGCATGCTGACATATGAGGCAGATGAGTTAAATAGTTGGGCTTTGCTTAATACCTCATGAACTCCAATGCGCCCCAGGTAACCACTTCCCTTGCATTTTGGGCACTGGGTTCGGTTGTTACCACTAAGACATTGCGAGCAAATTTTGCGTACGAGGCGCTGTGAGCTGACGCTTAACAGGCAGGACTCAAGCGCTTGTTGATCAACTCCTAGATGACTGAGTCTAGGAACTGCCCCACAAGCATTGCGGGTATGCAGTGTGCTGAGAACGAGATGCCCAGTCTGTGCTGCCTGAATGGCAAGCTGAGCTGTAGCAGCATCGCGGATTTCTCCGATCATGATGACATCCGGGTCTTGCCGAAGAAGGGCGCGAATGATTGTTGGAAAATCTAAGCCTGCCCGTGGGTGGTAGGCCACTTGATTGACTCCGGCAAGACGAATTTCAATGGGATCCTCTATGGAGCAAAGATTGCGATGATTTTGATTGAGCTGATGCAGGCAGCTATATAGCGTTCGAGTCTTGCCACTCCCGGTAGGCCCCGTCACCAAGATCAGACCATTAGCTTGAGAAAGGGCCTGTTGGAATATCTCGAGCTGATCCGAGAGAAGACCAATTTCTTGCAGATCAAGCTCTTCAACGCAACTTGGCAATATGCGAATAACTGCTTTTTCCCCATGAAGAGTTGGCAAAATAGAGACCCGGCAATCAATGTTGGGTTTTGAAAAATGATGACCAATACTAAGACGCCCATCTTGCGGCAGGCGTTTTTCTGCAATATCTAAACGTGCCAGAACTTTAATGCGTGTGAGAAGGCGGTCATGAAATTCAATTGGGTAATGCGACTGTATTTGTAACAGGCCATCGACCCGAATGCGAACAAGTGTGGCTTGGGTCCCAGCCTCTATATGAATATCACTCGCTCTAGCATCTAAGGCATGTGTAGCAATTTCATACCATGTGCGAATGATGAGTGAGTCATCAGTGGCAATAGTCAATCTTGCTCTTGAGTCTGATTCGCGGGACGATACAACTTCACTGTTTTTACACCATGCTCATCAAATTGAACGATCTCCATCACGATGCCAGCAATGCGAATACTTACATCATGATCGGGGATGGCCTCGAGTTTTTCGAGAATGAGTCCATTTAAGGTGCGTGGACCCTCTAATGGGAGGTTCAGGTTAAGCAAGCGATTCAGATCTCTTAATGAGGCACCACCTGTTGCCAAATAGGTTCCATTTGGGAGCCAGTGTGGATCGGTTGAAAGATTGGAGAAGGAGGTCGTGAACTCACCAATCAGCTCTTCCACAATATCTTCAAAAGTTACGAGCCCTAGAACTTCGCCATATTCATTCACAACCAAACTTAAGCGCTGTTGGTTGTCTTGGAAAAATTGCATTTGCTGCAAAACGGGGGTGCTACTAGGAATGAAGTAGGGTTCATTCAATAGAGCCTTAAAGTCTTCATGTTTTAGGTCGGTATCGCCCAGCAGGGACAAGGCCTTCTTGACTGAAAGGATTCCGACAATACGCTCAGAGTCACCATCGCAAACCGGCAATTTATTGTGATAGCAAGTCTCTAATTGTTGGACCACTTCATCAATGGGTCTTGAGAGATCCAAAACCTCAATCTTGGATCTGGGCGTCATCACGTCATCAACGGTAATGTTTTCTAGATTAAATAAGTTGAGCAGGATATTGCGATGATGATTGGAGACAAAGCGATTGGACTCCAAGACTAGGCTGCGTAACTCTTCCTTACTCATAGCTCTGCTATCGGAGGAGGATTGCAGGCCAGATACCTTCATCAGACTCGAAACAAAGCTATTGATAAACCAAAGTAAAGGCTTCAGTACAAATGTGAGGGGCAAAATAAGCCAGCCAACATTGGAGGCAATCTTTTCAGGGAAGGCTGCGCCAATCACCTTGGGGGTAATCTCGCTAAAGATGATGATGAGCAGGGCAACAACTAGAGTGGCAATAGAGAGTACGAGGCCGCTATCACCAAAAATATGCAGAGCAATCCCAGTTACTAGAATGGGTAGAACGGTGTTGATTAGATTGTTCGAAATCAGCAGCACGGATAGCAATGAGTCAATCCGCTTTAAGAGTCTCTCGGCTAGTGCTGCACCTGCATTGCCGCCATTGGCCATGGCACGTAGGCGGTGACGATTAGACGAGAGCATGCTGGTTTCTGCCATCGAGAAAAAGCCAGAGAGCGCGAGTAAAAATAGGACAAGAGCAACTTGGCTATAAAGAGGCCAATCGTCAAAAAAGGTGTCCATGAGGTCTGCCTGAAAAAAGTAAGGATGAGTCAATATAGCAAAGTGGCATTTCTCAAGCTATAGCCATGGAGTAAAGGTTTGTCATCCCTCTTGTTTATTTATGTGAGAATCGCTCTATATGGCCTCCTCATTAACCTCTTCGAGCTCAAGTAGCGCTAACTACTGCGTTATTGCCGCCCCTTTCGGCTGCCTGGGCATTTTGACGGAAATGGTTGAGGGCAGTCTGATGCTTTCTAGAATGGATTATTTGCCCGCCAATACCCCTTTAATCGTCCCACAGAATCAGCTAGCCAAAGAGGTTGCGCGACAGTGCAAGGCGTACTTCCAAGATCCCCATTGGCAATTTGATTTACCCACAAAACCTGCTGGTACTGCGCATCAAAGAAAAGTGTGGGCTAGCATTCAAGATATACCTGCCGGCCAAACAAGAACCTATGGTGATTTGGCGAAGAAGATCCAGAGTGGGGCGCGTGCAGTCGGTACAGCATGCGGTGCCAATCCCTACCCCCTTATTGCACCTTGTCATCGCGTGGTATCAGCCCAAGGTATTGGTGGTTTTATGAAAGAAAACTCCCCAGGTTTATATCGCCAAATTAAGCTCTGGCTTTTACGGCATGAGGGCGCTGTATAGGTTTACTTATTTAGCGAGTCGTCTGCTACTAAGACTGAAAAAAGTCTTCATCACCCTATCGCTTTGAACGGCCCATTTTGTAAAGCTGTAGAAACTCATGACGGTGCTTCTAGAAAGTTTTACTTCATCTCTGCTGTCGAATTCTTTCCGATCTGCAATCTTTGACAGAGTCATTACCGCTAAACCAAAAGCTAAAAAGCAAAAACGCCTCATGCCCTGTTCCTGTTTGGGAATTAAGAGAATGTAATCCAGGGAGTCTTGGAGCTTTTGATAAGCAAGCTTGAGAAGCGCTTCATGACTAATATTGACCGGTTTCCAGGAGACGCCACGGGCCTTATCTTCTGGGGAGTCTTTGAGGATATTGGTCATTTGCAGGGCTTGACCAAATGCGATTGCCAAATGTTCGCGCCCCGCCATTTTTTCTTTAAAGGCTGGGGAGTGGTTGCTAAAGATCGTTGTTAGTAGTTCGCCAACTACGCCGGCCACGACATAGCAATAATGTTCAAACTCAGCAAGATCTTGAAGGCCTGCTTGGTTTTGTCTTTCATGGAAAAAAGACATGCCCTCAGACATGATAGAAACACAGCGACTGACTGCTGCTCCATCTTGGGTAGAGCACGTATGCAAAATTCGCAGAACAGTGGGTGTATGAGTAATTAAATCCAGCTCATCTTGATTGCTGTAATTTTTTAATGCATTGAGGCAGGGTGTAACAAATGCTTCAACAGGCCTCTTTTCAAGCACCGCATCCAAAAATAGTGCTGAAAGAGATTGCTTACTTTTTGCGCTTAAATCTGCGGCATCCTCGATGGTGTCAATAATGCGACACAGCAAATAGGTGTTGCCGACTACCTTCTCGATGCTTGGCGGTAGGAGTGGGATGGTAAGGGCGAAAGTACGTGAGACGGATCCCAAAATGGCCTTTTGGTACGCCATATCGTCGGTTGGACTCAATATCGAGGTTTGTTCTGGTGTTCTCACTCTTGAATTATGTCAGACCGATGCTCGATTTGGAGTGATCCAAATAGGTACTTTTTACTAACTATCAAAAGTGACATAGCCATATAATTTCACCAATTTCACAAGGAGTATTCAGGCGTGCTAATTTGGTTTGTCATTATTTACTGGGTCATCTCAGTGGGCATTGGCTTATGGGCAGCCCTAAGGGTTAAAAATACTGCTGACTTTGCTGCGGCTGGGCATAGCCTTCCTCTGCCAATCGTGACAGCGACTGTATTTGCCACTTGGTTTGGTTCTGAAACTGTTTTAGGTATTCCGGCTACTTTTCTCAAAGAGGGCTTGGGGGGCGTGGTTGCAGATCCATTTGGCTCCTCACTCTGTTTAATCTTGGTGGGACTCTTTTTTGCCCGCCATCTCTACAACCGCCGCATGCTGACTATCGGTGATTTTTTTCGCGAGAAGTATGGCCGTACGGTCGAGGTTTTGGTAACGCTGTGCATTGTGGTTTCTTACTTGGGTTGGGTTGCTGCGCAAATTAAAGCTCTGGGTCTGGTATTTAATGTTGTCTCCGAAGGAAGTATTTCTCAAACAGGCGGCATGATGATTGGCGCCGCTAGCGTATTGATATACACCCTATTTGGCGGTATGTGGTCGGTTGCGGTTACAGACTTTATTCAGATGATCATCATTGTGATCGGTATGCTCTACATCGGCGGTGAGATGACCTCACAGACTGGTGGTATCGGTGTGGTGATTGAACATGCAGCCGCTGCCGGCCAATTTAGCAACTTCTGGCCTGATATGAATCTAGCTTCGATCTTGGGCTTCGTTGCTGCCTTGTGCACCATGATGCTGGGATCTATTCCACAGCAAGATGTCTTTCAACGGATTACTTCATCTAAGAATGTCAACATTGCCGTCCAAGCAGCTTTGCTAGGCGGTGTGCTCTATTTTATTTTTGCTTTTGTGCCTATGTATTTGGCTTATTCAGCAACCCTGATTAGCCCGGATTTGGTAAAGGAATATCTTTCGACTGATCCACAGATGATTTTGCCCAAACTCATCCTCAACCACGCACCACTCATCGCTCAAGTGATGTTCTTTGGCGCACTCCTCTCGGCCATTAAGAGTTGTGCCAGCGCTACCTTATTGGCGCCATCAGTCACCTTTGCTGAAAATATTGTGCGAGGTTTTTTTAAGCATTTATCTGATCAGGATTTATTGAAGGTGATGCGGATTACGGTTTTGTGTTTTGCTGTAGTAGTCACTTTCTTTGCGGTGAACTCTGAGCTCTCTATTTTTAAGATGGTGGAGAGCGCTTATAAGGTGACCCTAGTTGCGGCATTTGTACCGTTAGCGTTTGGGGTGTATTGGCCTAGAGCAAATTCCCTCGGGGGATTATTGGCTGTAGTTGGAGGCTTAACCATCTGGATTAGTTGTGAGGTTTTGGCTCCCAATGCGATTTTGCCACCCCAATTGGCCGGCTTATTTGCCAGTATTGCCGGCATGATCTTAGGCAGCCTTGTGCCGAAAGACTCATTAAAAGCGGTTTAGAGCAGACTTTGCTTAAAAATGATGCAACTAAGAATATATTGCACCGCAAAATATTCTCCTCTAAGATGACATTAATACAAAATTTTATATTCTTACGGGGTTCCTATGAAAATCTGTGTGATCGGCGGGGGCGGCGCTATTGGCGGCTACTTAGCTGTCATGTTGGCGCGAGCGGGCAATGATGTAACAGTTGTTGCGCGCGGCGCTACTTTGGCTGCAATTAAAGAGCGTGGCCTGGCCTTAATTATGGATGACCAACCAGAGCCTTTGGTTGCGCAAGTTAAAGCAGTAGAAAAAATTCGTGATGCTGAGACTCCTGATGTTGTGATTCTCGCGGTAAAGGCTCATCAAGTGGAGCCGATCATCGATGATTTGGCAGCGATCATGGGTCCCGAAACCATTTTGATCCCCATGCAGAACGGAATTCCTTGGTGGTATTTCCAGAAGTTGGGCGGCGAGTATCAAGATCATTCAGTAGAAACAGTGGATGCTGGCGGTGTCGCTAAGAATGCCATTAACCCAAATAACATTATTGGTTGTGTAGTCTATCCAGCAACCTTCACTCAAGCCCCTGGCGTGATTCGTCACGTTGAAGGGAATCGTTTCCCATTGGGTGAGTTGGATGGTAAGACTACTGAGCGCATTCAGAAGATGTCGGAGATGATGGGCGCTGCTGGATTTAAGTCTCCTATTTTGGATGATATCCGTTCTGAAATTTGGCTCAAGCTTTGGGGCAATATGACCTTCAACCCAATCAGCTCGTTGACGCATGGCACTTTAGAGGGTATCTGCCAATACTCCTTAACCAAAGAGTTAGCGCGCAACATGATGGCTGAAGCGCAGACGATTGCTGAGAAGTTGGGCGTGACTTTTCGCGTGGATATTGAACGTCGTATCGCTGGTGCTGAAAAAGTGGGTAAGCACAAAACCTCGATGTTGCAAGACTTGGAGGCTGGCCGCAGCTTGGAGATTGATGCTTTGTTAGGATCAGTGATTGAGTTAGGCAAAATCACTCAAACTCCGACACCTTGCTTGAATACGGTATTTGCCTTAACTAAATACTTGGATGAAAACGTCCAGGCATCGAAAGGCAGTTTGTCATTGCCATCAGTTTCGGGCTACTAAAAAGCTTCAGTTTTTCAAACAAAAAACCCTTGCTACTCAACATAGCAAGGGTTTTTGTTTTAGAGCTAGAAGTTATTCGAAGCGTTACTCGAAGCGATTATCTAGTTGTCCAACGCCATCAATAATGATGCTGACATTGCTACCAGGTTTCATGGAGCCAACGCCAACGGAAGTGCCGCAAGCAATGATGTCGCCAGCCTCAAGGGGTAGGTCTTGGGAAATCAGGCTCACTAATTTTGCGGGTGGGAAAATCATATCTGCAATCGGATAGTTTTGACGCTCTTGATCATTCAGGATGGTTCTGATCGTTAGCTTGCTCGGATCTACATCGGTAGTGATGTAGGGGCCGAATACACCGAAGGTATTAAAACTTTTGGAGCGAGTCCACTGGGCATAACCAGGGTCGCGATTCAGGATTTCAATGGCGGTGACATCGTTGATGCAGGTATAGCCAAATATCGCGTTAGCTGCTTCAGTCTCATCGACTTCATAACAGCGCTTGCCAATCACAATGCCAAGCTCTCCTTCGTAAACGATTTTTCCGGAGTAGGATTTGGGCGTACGAATCACTTGATTTGCCGCCAAGAAGGAGTTGTTTCCTTTAAGGAAGTATAAGGGCTCTACGGGTACGGCATGTGCAAGCTTAGTTACCAGCGCGTGAAAGTTGTCTACCATGGCAACCATCTTGGAAGGTGTGCATGGGATATCAATCGTGACGTCAGCCAGCTTGAGTATTTCACCGGTGGCCTTGGGCTCTTTAAATAGCTCACCCTCATACACTGCGATTTTGTCGCCCTGTACTTGCCCTAAACCGCTTTTTCCTTGATGCTCAAATCTAAGCCACTGAGCCATAATGGGTTCCTATGATGTTAAATATTTGATATGCAATATCTTACAGGGATGGATTGATGTCTAAGACTTCTGAGCTCGTATTTGCACCAGAACAGGATCAGCCGATTCGCTATATAGAGCGTACCCGCAGTTACTACTTGGGTTTAGGTTATGAGAATCCATATGCATGGGCTCACTATATTGATGTGCCATTTAGTCTACTGAAAAAGCCGCTCGCCCAATCTGTATTGGGTTTAATCACCACCGCAGTTCCTTATGATCCAGACAAAGGGCCCCAGGGAAAGGGCGCTCCCTACAATGCTGCCGCCAAGTTTTATCAACCCTATCAACAATCCATCGCAGGAAGTGTCGATCTACGAATTGCCCACGTGGGGATTGATCGCAAGCATGCCGATATGCAAGACAGTAATTGTTGGTTTCCACTGGGCGCTGCTAAAAGAGCGCTTGCAGCAGGAAGGATAGGCGCAGTTTCGGCAAACTTTTATGGCTTGCCGACCAATCGGAGTCAGCGCCACACATTGGAGGTTGATGCCCCTCTCATTTTAGAGATGTTGAAGGCTGACTGTGTCGATGTGGTGGTATTAATTCCGAATTGCCCAATATGCCATCAGAGCCAAAGTTTATTGGCGCGTTATTTAGAGGCTGCAGGAATTTCAACGGTACTGATGGGTGCCGCTAAAGATATTGTTGAATATTGCGGAGTACCGCGACTGTTGTTTAGTGATTTTCCGTTAGGTAATGCGGCCGCTAGACCCAACGACACCCCTTCGCAAGATCTACATTTTGAGTTAGCTTTGCAGCTTCTGGAGTCAGCGCCCGCACCGCGTACTACAGTTCAATCGCCATTACGATGGTCTTCGGACCCTTCATGGAAATTAGATTATTCCAATCTAGAGCAGTTATCACCGCAAGAAATTGCACGCTTGCGTGAAGAGGCAGAGCAAGTGCGAATGACTGCGCGTGAACTCAGAATGAATACTCTGGGTGCTTAGGCTTGTCTCGTAAGGGAGTATGCGCACAGGGCTTTAAGCGCAGTACTGGCCTCGTTTTCCGGGAAGTCTTTGAGGCAAGTCAAGGCTAGGCCTGCCTCACGTTGTGCAGCTGCTTGCGTGTAATCAAGAGCACCAGAGTTTTGGACAGCGGCAAGAATTTGCGCAAATACATCATCTGGTAAATCTTGGTTTTGCTCAATTGCTGCGCGCACTAGAAGACGCTCTTCTGCGGTGCCATTTTCTAGCAAGTAAATCAGTGGGAGCGTGGGCTTACCTTCGCGTAAATCATCACCAGCATTTTTCCCCATCTGTGTAGCGTTGGCAGTATAGTCAAGCAAGTCATCCATCAACTGAAAAGCGGTGCCGATATGACGTCCAAATGCAGCAGCTTGTTCGCGTTGTGCTTCGGTAGCATTCGCTAGAATGGCTCCTAGCTCAGTAGAGGCCTCAAAGAGCTTAGCTGTCTTGTAACGAATGACTTTTAAGTAACTCGCTTCATCTACTTCTGGGTCATTCATATTGAGAAGTTGCAAAACTTCGCCTTCGGCAATCGTATTGGTTGCATCTGACAAAATTTGCATGACTCGAAGGTCATTGGGGCCAACCATCATTTGGAAGGCTCTGGAATATAAGAAGTCGCCCACTAAAACACTGGCAGCATTGCCAAAAGCGGCATTGGCAGTCTCGCGACCTCTTCTGAGGGTAGATTCGTCCACCACATCATCATGAAGCAGGGTGGCGGTGTGGATGAATTCGACTACAGCTGACATTTCTAGGGTGTGCGGTGTTTCTTCGCCATTAGCTAAGGCTTTTGCCACCAGCATCAATAGGGCAGGCCTGACCCGTTTACCCCCGGCCTGGATGATATAGGTCGAAATTTGGTCAATTAAGGCGACTTTTGAGGCCAAACGCTGTCGGATAACCGCGTCTAAGGCCTTGAAATCTAAGGCGATTGGGGCCAAGATTTGGCTTAAGTCATTGGTTTTGACAGTGCTGGGCATGCAAGATATAATAATGGGCTTAGCTGGTCCAGGGTGGATTAGCTTAAATGTAGATATTAATTGAGGTTTCAAACCATGTACGCGGTCATAAAAACCGGTGGCAAACAATATAAAGTTGCTGCA
>CAITHY010000066.1 GCA_903892315.1 uncultured beta proteobacterium
TACTCATTGGTGCAGTATTACCAGGACAAACAGCTTTTGATGTTTCTCATCAGGCTTTACTAGGAGTGGTGATTGGTCTATTTGACCAAGGCAATAGCTTACTGACTTTATCGGGTGTTCTGATGCGTTTACCCATTTGGGATGCCTTAACTGGGCATGCTAATGCTACCAATAGCCAGATTGCCAATTACCTCTTAACCAATGTCCTGGGAACTGCTCCTAGCCAAGCACTCTTAGATATCGCAGCTACTGAACTCAATAGTGAGGCAGGCGCCACCCAAGGCACCCTCTTGTCTTGGATTGCTCAATCAGCTCAATCTCAAACCCACATTGGTTTAGTGGGACTGCAGGCACATGGCATTGCTTTTCAGTAGGCCTCATTGGCCTGGCTTGAGAAGCTTGGATTAAATTAAATTAGAACTGAATCGTATCGCCTGTGCCTAGCGGATTGAGCTCATCTTGCAAAGCCTTGGAGTAAGCCATACGCGCAGTTTGCAAAACCGAAGCTTGGGCTTGCAAACGAGCTAGTTCACTGTCAACAAATTGCATGCTGCTCAATTGAGCTTTGGCCTTATCGGACAATGTTTCATATTCATATTCTTTGTTATCGATTGTGATAGTGGTCATAAAACAGGGCTTTCAAATAAAAAGGCAGATGAAGATTAAATGCAACTGGAGTCACCAAGGACTGCGCTAAGGCATTAATTGTACTGGTTTTTAAGTAATTTTTGGCTATCCTAAAACGAAAAATAGGATCATTATTTATAAGAATGCCCTGATTTTTAAGGTCCGCTTCCTTATAATTGCTTGAAAGCTCACATGGGCTGGATATTTTGGGGTTTGCTTTTAATTTATGGCAATTATTCGAATTGATGATGTGGAGTACGAACAAGACCTGTTGACCGAGGAGGTCAAGGCCCAGCTTTTGTCCGTACAACAAACCGATCAAAAAATAGCGGAATTGCAGCGCGATTTAGCAATTGCCCAAACAGCAAGAGCAAGTTATGCCGCTGCTTTGCGAGAACTTTTGGGGCATGGAGAAGACGCTCCCTTAAAGCCGCCAAGTGCATTGCAATCACGTCACTAGCTTTATCAATTTTTAATAGCGCTATTTAGTCAATTCCTAGCTATAGGAAACGAGTAAATCAGTATGTTATTTTTACTTTTTTAGGCAGGGGTTATAAAAGATGGCGATTACTTTTATTGATTACGGCACGCATTCTTCAGATACGCAGGTACAGACGAGCTCAAACGCAACTGATCCAAGTACGATTTTGGTTAACGGCTTATCGAATACCGAACTGGATTTTTCTGTGCCCACTTCCAGTGGCGTATTTATGCTGATCACGAAAGGTCAATTTGATTTATCCAATTTAGTCGGTATCCCCCATACTTTGGCTGATCTAAACGCCCAAAATATTACCGGGTTAATTTCTGAGCTGGATGTGACACTTAATGGAGTAAATGCAATCAAGCAAATGTATTCTCCTGCCATTGCTCCCACGCAGTCTAATCAACTGTCAGATGCTACCTCGTTAAGTGCCCTCACAAGTATTTTGTCAGGCAATGATATTTATATCGCTTCAGCCGCGGCCGACTTTGCTCATGGCTTGGTGCATGTGTAAGGGCATAATTGTCAGATACAAATAATTTTGACGTTAACCTTATATGAATAGAAAAGAAAAGCTCCTCAATGGCATTGAGTTTGCTAATCCACGGGTAAAAGGGATTGAAATAGGTGCGCTGTGTCGCCCCATCCTTAGCAAATTAGAGTCGCAAGTTTTTTATGTGGATTACGCCAATAAAGTGTTTTTACAAGATCGCTATAAAGCTGATCCCAACGTCAATATTGATGAGATTGTCGAGGTGGATGGTATTTGGGGAAAGGATTCATTAGCTCAAGCAACCTCCGCTTTTTCTCCGGTCGATTATGTGCTCGCATCCCATGTGATTGAGCATGTGCCAGATCTGATCAGTTGGCTGCAAGAAATTGAATCCGTTTTAAGTGCACAAGGTAGATTAACCCTAGCCATTCCTGATCAACGTTACACCTTTGACCATGCTCGTAACCAAACACGCTTGGCTGATCTGCTCAATGCGTATTTTTGTAAGGCTCGCGTTCCTATGGCGCGCGAGGTGATGGAGCATGTACTCAGTAACCAGCATGTCGATGTTGTGCAGGCCTGGCAAGGCCAATATCCTTCACGGCGAATCAATACGGTCCAAGAGCTAAATGAGGTAGCTTGGCTGGCGCAAGACATTGCTCAAAATGGAAATTACCATGATGTGCATTGCTGGACTTTTACCCCACTTTCTTTTTGTCTTTTGATGGAGGATCTGGCTCGCTTAGAACTCATTAATTTTCGGTGTAGCGCTTTTTACGACACTCAAACTAATGATATTGAGTTTTTTGCGCAGCTTGAAAAGAGTGCGAACCGAGATCAGATCCTAGAAAGTTGGACGCGCTTACAGAGCAGCTTACGCCGCTTGGATCCTTTGCCTAAACAACCCAAGGTTGGCCGCTCTTTCAAAGCTTGGATCAGGCGGCATTTACGCGGTTAAATCATCTGCTGGGATTGCCAATTTAGGGTAAAAATCCGATAAAATAGACGACTGATGCCCCTTTAGCTCATCTGGTAGAGCAACTGATTTGTAATCAGTAGGTGGTCTGTTCGAGTCGGACAAGGGGCACCACATTTCATGTTTGACTTAGCCCTTTTCAAAAGTGCAAATTCAAGTCCTATTGATACCGTGCAAGGCTAATAAGTTAAAATGGCTTCATAATAGGCATATGTACAAGTTTTTTACGATACTGCTGAACCATTGAATCTACTGAAGAAATTATGATGAATACTAAATTGATTTGTGCATTATTGCTTGTTGGAGCCCTTGGAGCCTGCACCACTTATCAATATCAGCCCGCTCAAGATTCCACTAAATTTTATGCAGATAAA
>CAITHY010000067.1 GCA_903892315.1 uncultured beta proteobacterium
AACCATAGCTTGAGCTTGAACTTTACCGTTCAAAGCCAATGTACAAGCACCAGCAGCAGACAAAATCATAAATTGGCGACGACTATTTTTCATGGATTCTCCAAAAAATAAAACAGCGAATGTTGTGCAATGACAATGCACCCTAAAAACTAAAGGTGATCATAGTGGAGAAGAATTAATCTATCCAGCTAGCATGTAAGTCCATGATTTATATGGAGATATAGATGAGAATTATTCTCAAATATTGCAATGCAAGATTGCCGGGAAAGATAAGACTTATTTCAACACCCAAAAAGAAACAAGTTACTTCGAAGAGAAGCTATTTCCAGCCCTTCAAATTCATGCAATTGATCCATTGCCTGATATGCACACCTGAGCCCGCTTCTGGGTAGTCTTCTTGGCAGTCCCTGAGGTCCTTGTTATAAGTCGCTTTATTATTCTTTGCAGGATCCTCATTTTCAGAAGGGAAACTGGAGCAAGCGATAAGCATCCCCAGCATGGAGATGATCCAGAAAGCTTGTGTTGCCCTGAATAATGCTTTTGTCATCTACTTCCCTTGCTGGCTAACTTCATGTAATTGCCATGATCTCCGCAGGCACGATTAAATGCCACCGCCGCTAAAGAATCTTTTGCACCAACTGCCCCGCCAGACTTTTCACTTTTCCCCTGAGCGGTCAGGGCATAAGTATTGCTTTGGCAATTTGCCGTAAATACATAATCCGCTTGCTTAGGAAAATCTTTATTTAAGAAGTAAGAGCTCAACCTCAATTGGCGGATATCTTTCTTGGCATCAACAATAGTGACTTCATTATTAATGACTTCATAGAAAACTGGTGGTTTCGCATCGGTTGATTCAACAACTGCATCTTCCTTAGGAGGTGCTATCTGCTTATTAAGCTTTTCATCAAAGACTTCAACTGGGGCTTTCTTGGCAACGGGGGCTGGCAATGAGCTATCTTGATACAAAAAGTAATTGATGTTCTGATCATCAATAAATTTTCTGCCACATACTCGGGAACGCATATAGGCCATAGCGGTTCTTGGGGCAATCTTAACCCAGCCAGAACCATTGACTGGCTTGGTGTCGCCCACTAGAGGCGCCTTGGAAACGATATTTTGGGTGTAGAGAGTTTCTGACCACTGGTAATTGGCAAAGCAATCAATCTTCTGGCGATAAGGGCCGACGATAGTAGCGTTATACGGCGCTAGAGTATATTTCTCTCTAGGGGAAAAGAATGCATCAAAAGTAACAATACCCTCTTCATCCTCGCTTAAGGTGTAGGGGTCATAAAACCAGACCTTAGACTGAGATTCCGCCAAAAGAATCCAAGTGCGATCCTCATAATCTTTTTGATTTAGCGCCGGAATATAAAAGAACGGTGATTCCACCCCTTCATTCATGGCCGTTTGGTAATCCTGTCGCTGAGGGCCGACTGTACAGCCAACCAGCGAGACGATTAACAGAATGAGGAGTTTTTTCATTGGCCTATTTTCGGTCAATCAGAGCCAAGAACTCACGGCGCAAATTAGAGTCTTTTAAGAAAGCACCGCGCATCACGCTATTGATCATCTTGGAATCACGGTCTTTTACACCACGCCATTGCATGCAGAAGTGATCGGCATCCATCACAACAGCAACACCAATCGGTTTAATCTTTTTCTCGAGCATGTCAGCCAGCTCTACTACCGCCTCTTCCTGAATCTGTGGACGACACATTACCCACTCAGTTAAGCGTGAATACTTAGAAAGACCAATCAATGCAGAGTCTTTGCTTGGCAATACACCAATCCAAATGCGGCCCATGATGGGGCATAAATGGTGTGAGCAGGCGCTGCGAACGGTAATAGGCCCAATAATCATGAGCTCATTTAAACGGCTCACATTCGGAAACTTCGTTAAAGTTGGCTGATCTACATAGCGGCCATTAAAGACCTCTTGAACATACATCTTTGCTACGCGACGACT
>CAITHY010000068.1 GCA_903892315.1 uncultured beta proteobacterium
GGGTAGTCCTCTAAATCGCCAATATCGAGCCAAACCTCAATTACGGGATGGTAAGTCCACATATTGGGACCACGGAGATGCTTAACGCTCAGAATCTCGATGGATTTATCTAGTAATTGGGGCATATGCAGTGTTGCGATGGCCGGCGCCAGGTTTTGGCGTTGACGCGTCAGACAGTCTCTCTGTTTCTAATAGTTATTGAAAAACTCACAATATTGGCAAAAATACATAAAAGCGACTACTTAGACAATTTAACGGCTTTTGACCCCCTAAAGTTGACAGGAGTAATAAATCTAAAAAATTCAGCTCCACTATACTTTTAAGGTCAATGAAGCCACAAATCCTACCTTTTGCCCCCGTGCTACCGAGCTATTGGCTGGCTGTTTTGGATGCTGAAACTTCCCCGCTAAAGAGCTCTGAAGCCCCGCTAGCATGGGTCGAGATCGATTTGGGTCTCGATTTACGCTTTGAAAAAAGCCTGCTTTTACTCAGCGAACAAGGCCTATTTTGGACCGATGGCAAGGTGTTTGAGTCTTGGAAGCTAGAGACAAATACCCATTTAGTTCACGGTGATCATGCCGGAGTGGGGCATTTGCGCCTGGAAACTCCCGATAAATTGTTGAGATCCTGGAATTTCACCTTGGCGGTAAATCCGCAAGTACTTCGCTTGCAATCTAGTTTTAAGCAGTTAACTTGTGGCGAGGAGATTAGCAATGGTGAGGTTGGCGAATACGACAAGCAGGTCTGTCCGGTTTGTTTGAGTCCAAAACCGGCAAATTCAGATTCATGTCCGACTTGTGATCCCGAGGATGATGTGCCGCCATCTACTTGGACGCTATTCAAGCTTTGGCGCTTTGCGCGCCCTTACAAAAAACAATTGTTGCTGGGTTTTGTATTGACTCTCTTGTCCACGGGTGCAACTTTAATTCCGCCATATCTCACCATGCCTTTGATGGATCATGTGTTGATTCCCTATGAGCGTGGCAATCCGATTGATTTCCATTTGGCCAGTATGTATCTCTTGGCTTTATTTGGTGCCGCCATTGTTGCTTGGGGTCTGGGTTGGTGGAAGACTTATTTACTTGCATTAGTGAGCGAGCGGATTGGCGCTGACTTACGCAACACCACCTTTGAACATCTACTCAAACTGTCATTGGAATATTTTGGCGGCAAGAGAACGGGCGACTTGATTGCCCGTATTGGCGCAGAGACCGATCGCATCTGCGTCTTCCTCTCCCTTTACGCGCTAGACTTTGCGACCGATGTGCTCATGATCACAATGACTGCGGCCATCCTAGTATCCATCGATCCTTTGCTGGCTCTGGTGACCTTGGCGCCGCTGCCATTTATTGTCTGGATGATTCATGTGGTGCGTGATCGTTTGCGTTTTGGTTTTGAAAAGATTGACCGCATCTGGTCGGAAGTAACCAATATTTTGGCCGATACCATTCCAGGGATTCGGGTGGTGAAGGCATTTGCACAAGAAGATCGCGAGCTGAAGCGCTTCGTCGATTCCAATAAACACAATTTACACATTAATGATCGCGTGAATCGCGTGTGGGGGTTATTTTCTCCTACGGTAACTTTGCTTACCGAAACTGGTTTATTGGTAGTGTGGGGTTTTGGTATTTGGCAAGTTGCGCACCAGAAAATTTCTGTTGGCGTCTTAATTGCTTTCTTGGCGTATATCGGGCGCTTCTATATTCGCCTAGATTCTATGAGTCGGATTGTTTCCCATACTCAGAAAGCGGCCGCTGGCGCTAAACGTATTTTTGATATTTTGGATCATGTCTCTAGCGTC
Source organism: uncultured beta proteobacterium (assembly GCA_903892315.1). Next base: position 1,802 of record CAITHY010000068.1, read on the forward strand.
CCCGAGCCAATCAACCCAGCCCCTTTAGGCGAAGTCAAAGGGCGCATCTCCTTACGTGGTGTAGGTTTCCGTTACGGCAACCGTGCAGTATCTAAAGGTATTGACTTAGATATAGCCCCCGGAGAAATGATTGGCTTAGTAGGGCATAGCGGCTCAGGTAAAAGTACTCTGGTGAACTTGATCTGCCGCTTCTATGATGTAAGCTCGGGATCGATTTCATTGGATGGGCGCGATATTCGCAGTATCGGTATTGCTGACTATCGCAAGCGTATTGGCTTGGTATTGCAAGAACCTTTTTTATTCTTTGGCACGATCGCTGAAAACATTGCCTACGGTAAGCCAGATGCAACACGCGAAGAAATCATTGAAGCTGCACGTGCAGCGCACGCCCATGAATTTATTCTGCGCCTTCCTCTGGGCTATGATTCCTTAGTAGGGGAGCGAGGTCAATCGCTCTCTGGTGGTGAGCGTCAACGGATTTCTATTGCACGTGCATTGCTGATTAACCCAAGTATTTTGATCCTGGATGAAGCCACATCATCGGTTGATACCACTACTGAAAAAGAAATCCAACGCGCTTTGGATAACTTGGTTAAAGGCCGCACTACGATTGCTATCGCCCACCGTCTCTCCACTTTAAGAAAAGCTGATCGCTTGGTGGTATTGGATAAGGGTGAGATTGTAGAAATGGGCTCTCACGATCAATTGATGGAGGCTCAAGGTGCTTATTACACCTTGTATCAAGCGCAACTGCGTCATGCTGCAGAACTCGTTGAGGGCGGCGCTATTGGTGAAAGCTTGGAAGAAAATCAAGATGAGCAACAAGAAGAGCAGCTTCAAGAAGTGACTAAGAATATTGGGGGTGGAGTATGAGTCAGTCCCATCAACTCAAGCGCGATGCCTTAGGGCGTCTCGTCTTTATCGATAGCAAGGGCGAGCAACATGTTGGCGTTCATCCTGTCAGAGCTTTTCCAATTACCGCGCCTGCTGCTGGTATTGGCATCATGAATCAATCCGGAAAAGAGCTTTGCTGGTTTCCGGATATCACCACTATTTCTGCAGCAGAGCTTCAATTGATTGAGGAAGAATTGGCTGAACGGGAGTTCATGCCTGTGATCGAAAAGATCACCGGGGTTTCTACATTCGCCACGCCTAGTATTTGGGATATCGAAACGGATCGTGGCCCCACTCGAATTCGCCTCAAGGGCGAAGAAGATATCCGGCGCATTGCTGGCAATACATTGCTGATTGCTGATTCCAACGGTCTGCAGTTCCTAATTAAAGACTCCACCACTTTAGATAAAGTCAGCAAAAAACTGCTAGACCGATTCCGTTAAATACTGCAGTGAAGGTCGCTGGTTCGATTCAGGTAAGGGGCGGCCCACCCACCCATGAGCCATTTTTTAATTTCATAATATGAAAATAAATTCCATCTTGTAATATGTGTAAGGGTTATAATCTAGGTACTAACCCTTAAGGAGATTCAAATGACTGTTCTATTGAATATGATTAACCAGCTTTTCACTGAAAGCAAAATAAGCCAAGAAAAGGCTGCTCGTCACTATGATTTTGACGGCGCTTATCGTGGCATGTAATTAAAAGACTTGCAGCAGCTCAAAAGCCACCTTCGGGTGGTTTTTTTATGCTCGTATGCAACTGCTCAATTCGTTTATGGCGATACAGTGAGGTAAAAGTGCCATGTAATTCAATCACTTGCCTTAGGGGTAATCACTAGTCAGCAAATGAAAATTTCTTGATGCTCATCAAGATAATAAAGAGGGTGATGTTTGAGAATCAACGTGCCCCTCAAGAGGGCATGAAATTTATAAGAGAAATAATCAAAAGGAGCACAAACAGTGAATAAGCCTTGGCATAACCGTTGGGCGCAGTTGGTATTTGGAATTATCTGTATGGGATTGGTTGCCAATCTTCAATACGCTTGGACTTTATTTGTTAATCCAATTCAAATTAAAACTGGTTGGGCTTTATCTGCAATTCAATTGTCATTTTCCATCTTCATTGTCGTTGAAACTTGGCTTGTCCCAGTTGAGGGTTGGATGGTGGATAAATTTGGGCCAAGAATCGTCATTCTGATCGGCTCAATATTTGCTGCTGCTGGTTGGGTTATGGATAGTTATGCGAACTCAATCGAAATGCTCTATGCAGCCGCAGTTGTGGCCGGTATCGGCGCGGGCTGTGTGTACGGAACTTGTGTTGGTAATGCGTTAAAGTGGTTTCCGGATAAGCGTGGCCTTGCTGCCGGCTTGACTGCTGCTGGCTTTGGTGCTGGCGCTGCGATTACCGTGATTCCCATTGGCAATATGATTCTTTCTGATGGATATGAGCACGCCTTCTTGTTTTTCGGTCTTGCACAAGGTGCGTTGATTTTCTGTTTGGCTTTGTTAATGACAAAACCAACCCCTCCAAAAGGCGTTCAGCCTGCGCCACGCATCGTTACCACTAAGGTTGACTACACATCTGGCGAGATGATCAGAAAGCCATTGTTTTGGTTGATCTATGCAATCTTTGTAGTGGTGGCTGCTGGTGGCTTAATGGTGACTGCGCAAATTGGTCCGATCGCTAAAGATTGGGGTCTTGCCAAATTACCAATGGTTTTATTTGGCACTACTTTGCCTTTGCTCACCATGACATTGTCAATTGATAATCTATGTAATGGTTTCACTCGACCACTCTGCGGATTTATTTCAGATCGTTTTGGTCGTGAGAACACGATGTTTTTTGTCTTCTTGGGTGAGGGCTTGTCAATGCTAGGTTTGATGCATTTTGGAAAGGATCCCTATGCATTTATGACCTTTGCAGCATTAATCTTCTTGTTCTGGGGTGAAATTTTCTCGATATTCCCAGCGATCTGTGCGGATACATTCGGCGTCAAAAATGCGGCTGGGAATGCTGGTACTTTATACACGGCAAAAGGAACAGCTTCTTTATTGGTGCCTTTGGCATCGGTTCTTTCTTCCACAGGCGATTGGAATACCGTATTTATTGCAGGCGCAATTGTGACGATTACTGCGGCATTTAGTGCCAAGTTTATTTTGGCTCCAGCACGTAAGCGCTTCATTGATAACGCTAATAAGAATGCTGGTCATTAACTGATCCTGTTTTATTAGCTACAAAGGGGCCTTCGGGCCCCTTTGTTATTGGCAAAAATCAGATAAAATCCCCCTATCATGAATTTCCATAAAAACCGCTTCGTTCACTGGATTGCTGCCATAGCAATTGCAATGAGCGCTCTTGCGCCAGCTGTTTCTCAAGCAGTTTCAATGGCAAAGCATGGCGAAGGTTTTGCAATGGAGATTTGTTCGGTTGACGGTAGCAAGATGCAAATCGATATTCAGGATGATGGACAAGAAGTTGCCAAGCAAATACAGCCTTGTCCTTATTGTGTAGCCCAGAGTGCTATTACTCCAGCTTTTAATACCAATCTCAGTTTTGAAGCGCCGCAGACTTTTGCTTTGCTCCCGCAGCTTTTCTACCAATCACCCAAACCACTTTCCGTTTGGGTAACTCCACCTTCAGCAGCTCCACCAGCAAAAGCCTAATCAACATTAGGGCATAGCTTAGCTATGTAGTTGGCAACAAAATCTATTCGTTGCCGTAAATATGCGTGGAGAAGTAAATTGAAGTTGAAAAAAATTGTTATTGCTGTTGCACTTATTATTCCTGGGGCCAGTGCTTTTGCTTGCGCTAGCTGTGGTTGTAGCTTAAATACTGATATTGGTACCCAGGGAATGGGCATGACCTCAGGCTGGTCTTTGGATCTTCGGTATGACACTCTTAATCAAAATAAGTTGCGTTATGGCACTAAGGGCATCTCACAATCTCAGGCTGCCAATACGACCAATGGTGCAACGGGCGCACCTGCTGAAGTTGAGGGGTATACCCAAAATAATTACATTACTGCTTCGTTGGATTACAACGATGGAGAAAATTGGGGACTTACGACCGTAGTGCCATTTATTATGCGTAACCATATGACCTATGGTGCAAACTCTGACGGGGGCGCTGGTGGATTTCCAACTGGCGAAAATGGCTATAGCTCCAAAGGTTCTGGTATTGGAGACATCAAGCTCATTGGACGCTACTTTGGATTTTCAGAGCAAAAAGATTGGGGCTTACAGTTCGGCCTGAAGTTGCCAACGGGCAGCAATTCTCAAAGTGCCGTTGCTAACTCTGGTGGGATAGTGGCAGTTGATCCGGGTTTACAGCGCGGGTCTGGTTCAACGGATTTAATTGGTGGCATCTATAAGTTTGGATTTGTGAATGATTTAGAGAATTGGGGGTATTTTGCTCAAGCCCAATACCAAGCTGCCGTTATTGTTACCAATGTACCTAATTCTTTAGTGGGCTTATCTAGTGGACCAAGCGATACACCAACAGTGTCCACCGGCGGTTCATATCGCCCAGGAAATTCACTCAATGTAAACGTTGGAGTGAACTATCAAGCATTTGAAAAATGGGTGCCTACATTGCAATTGAATATCATTAATAAAAGGGCAGATAGTGGCACGGCTGCTGATACTTGGGCTACTGGTGGAACCTTAGCCTATTTAACGCCAGGCGTTTTATATCGTTTGACCGACCAAACTCAGGTTTATGCTAATTTGCAGCTTCCGGTCTATCAGAATGTGAATGGCATCCAATTGACGCCTTCTTATATTGCGTCTGTGGGCATTCGAGTGCACTTTTAATTATTGTGTAGATAAAAGTGGAGTAACGATTTCTTCTAGAAGTTTGGTATCAACCTTAGGATCGCCGGTTAAACCATTCTTGCGAAGAATTCCCTGTTTATCAATGATGAATGAACTCGGTATGCGCCAGATTCTGCCGTAGCCAGAGTAATTCATTTGATTTTTATCTGCAAATAGGAAAGAGTAGTTATGCATGATTTGCTTTGCTTGTTCAATATCAGTGGGTTTATCTACCGTAATCGCAAGCACTTCAAATCCTTTGGCTTTATTTTTCTTCAGGTAGGATTCGATGGCGGGCATCTCTTCTCTACAGGGCTCGCACCAGCTGGCCCAAAAGTTGACCAAGACAACTTTGCCTTTAGTGTTATTGAGCGAGAAGGGCTTGCCATCCATTAGCGTTCCTTCTATATTGGGTGCAGTTTGTCCGACCTCGATCCCAGCGAATGCTGCACTAGATATAAAGCTAGTCAGAAGCATGAGCACAGTGAGGTAGTCAGAAAAAAAGGATTTACGCATTAGAGCAAGTATTTTATGAAAATCTATTAAGGAGTAGTTAATGATAAAGAGTAACAAAGGCTTTGTGTTTGCAGTGGCAACAGTTTGCTTTGGTGCAACCATGATGCTAGGTTCCCAGGTTTATGCTCAAGCAGTTAAGGTTGATGCGGTTAGCATTTCTGATGCCTATACACGAGCAACGGTACCTGGACAGAAGGTTGCCGGCGGTTTCCTAAAAATTCAAAATAAGGGCAATACTCCTGATCAATTGATTTCTGCAAGCTCACCTTCTGCTGGTGACGTGCAACTGCACGAAATGGTAATGGAAGGCAATGTCATGAAGATGCGCCAAGTGAAAGATATTGCTGTCCCAGCAAATGGTTCGGTTGAACTGAAGCCGGGCGGTTACCATTTAATGTTCCTTGATCTTAAGGGGCCGTTTGTAGCTGGCGAAACTATTCCAGTAAAACTCAAGTTTTCTAAATCAGGTGATGTTGAGGTGAAGTTTCCTGTAAATGCAGCTGGTGCAATGAAGCATTAAATAACTGACAAAGCATAAAAAAGCCCCTAGTTTTACTTAGGGGCTTTTTCTTTTAAGACACTTGCTTTACTAACTTAGTCGCCCAAGTTCAAGTCAGTGACTGCACCTTTACTTGCAGTACTTGCAAGGCGAGCGTATTTTGCCAATAAGCCGCGGGTATAGCGTGGTTTAGGCTGCACCCAAGCTGCACGACGCTTGGCAATTTCTGCTTCATCTACGTTGAGTTGAATGAGGAGTTGATGCGCATCAATTGTCACTGAGTCACCTTCGTTAATCAGGGCAATAGTGCCCCCTACATAAGCTTCAGGAGCTACGTGACCAACAACCATACCCCAAGTGCCACCAGAGAAGCGACCGTCAGTGATGAGGCCAACAGACTCACCTAAGCCTTGACCAACCAGGGCGGAAGTAGGCGATAGCATCTCACGCATACCAGGACCACCTTTAGGACCTTCATAGCGAATCACAACGATGTCACCATCCTTGATCTTCTGCGCCATGATGGCTGCCATGGCATCGTCTTCAGAATCAAATACACGGGCTGGGCCAGTGATCGATGGGTTCTTGAGACCAGTAATCTTGGCGACGCAACCTTCCGGAGAGATATTGCCCTTCAAGATTGCCAAGTGACCTTGTTTGTATAAAGGGTTATCTAAAGTGCGAATCACTTTTTGGTCAGCGCGTGGTACTGATGGAACATCCTTCAATACTTCTGCAATGGTTTTGCCGGTGATCGTCATGCAATCACCGTGGAGCAATCCACCATCAAGCAAAATCTTCATAACTTGTGGAATACCACCAGCTTGATGCAAATCGGTTGCCAGGTAAGTGCCCGATGGTTTCATATCGACGATCACGGGAACGCGTTTACGAATACGTTCAAAGTCATCAATGGTCCAATCAATTTCAGCTGCGCTGGTAATGGCCAAGAAATGCAATACCGCATTCGTAGAGCCGCCAACTGCCATGATGACGCTGACTGCGTTCTCAATGGATTTCTTGGTGATGATGTCGCGTGGGCGCAAGTTATTTTTAACGGCCTCAACAAGGACACGAGCTGATTCAGCAGCACTCGCTACTTTTTCAGCATCAACGTTCGCCATCGTAGAGGAGTAGGGCAAGCTCATACCCAAAGCCTCAAATGAGGAGCTCATGGTGTTCGCCGTGTACATGCCGCCACAAGAGCCGCTACCTGGGCAGGCGTGTTGTTCAACGCCTTTCAAATCTTCTTCACTCAATCGGCCGGAAGTAAATTCACCAACTGCTTCAAATGCGGAAACAATATTAAGTTCCTTGCCCTTGTAATGGCCTGGCTTAATGGTGCCGCCATAGACATAGATACCAGGCACATTGGTGCGGGCTAAAGCCATCATGCCACCAGGCATATTTTTATCGCAGCCACCAATGACCACTACGCCATCTTGCCAAAGACCATTGACACAAACTTCAATACTGTCGGCAATCACTTCACGTGAAACGAGGGAATACTTCATGCCCTCAGTACCCATGCCGATACCATCAGAAACAGTTGGTGTACCAAACACTTGTGCTTTTGCGCCGGCCGCTTCTAGAGCTTCAACAGCCGCATCGGCTAATTTTTGTAAGCCACTATTGCAAGGAGTAATAGTGGAGTGGCCATTCGCAACGCCGACCATTGGCTTTACGAAATCCTTTTCTTCGTAACCCATTGCGTAATACATCGAACGATTAGGTGCGCGAGCGACCCCTTCGGTGACCATGCGCGAGCGTTCATTAAGGCGTTTCATGCTATTACTCCAGAAAAAGGTTTGTGTCGAAAGGCTCTATTGTGCCGTGAGATTGCTATGAGGGTGCCTCACGTGGAAGAGAGAGGGTGGACTCAGCACAAATGTTGCGGTGCAATAAAATTACCTATGAAATCATCAATTGAGGGGTAAATATTAGCTTGATAGCTAATAGCTTAGTCAAAGACGCTGCAGTACATTAATTCATCTATTACATTTCCCTTTGAATTCAATGACTAAAGTCGGCCACATATACCTAATAGATGATGATGAATCCATGCGCATTTCTCTATCCAGAATGCTGAGGGAACTGGGCTATCTCGTTGAAGACTATGCATCTGCTGCTGTTTTCCTGGAGAAGTCCGTACCAGTCTCGCCAGCAGTCATTCTCTTGGACATGCAGATGCCAGATATGACTGGCTTAGATTTGCAGCAAAAACTGCAAAAGTTAGGCCGCAAGACGCCTATCGTTTTTGTTAGCGGTCAAAGTCACCCCCATCAAATTGTTCAAGGCCTCAAGGGAGGGGCGGTAGATTTCTTATTCAAGCCTTTTAATCTGGAAGAGCTCTTAAAAGGAGTGGCTGATGCAATCGATTTTGATAGCCGTCAGCTCAAGCGGGTTTCCTTGGATGTTGAAGCCAAGAGGGATTACGAAAGCCTCACTCCTAGAGAGCGTGAGGTATGTGGATTGCTGGTTAAAGGCCTTTTAAACAAGGATATTGCTGTACAGCTAGGAACCACGGATGCCACCATTAAGGTTCATAAGGCTAGGGTGATGGAAAAAATGCATGCGGATTCTCTTCAAGTACTGGTAAGAAAGTATCTCGAGTCCAATCTGGAGAATCATCCTTTAAATAATTAGCTTCGTGGCTAATTACCCCTGCACCATTTTGCAATTAGTATTTATGTTGTCACTTCTATATGAGATAGTTACTCCATAGTGAATAAACCAGTCAAGCTTCCCGAGATTCGCAAAGAGGCCTTTACTAAGGCTAGAGAAAGCCTTGGTCTGAGCACGAAAGAGCTCTCGGGAATGGCCTGCCTTTCTGTTCGTCAAATCGAGCAGATTGAGAATGGTGAAAGTAGCTCTTTCTATGGCGATCAAGTGAAGTTCACAGCAGCCAAAAAAGTAGCTGGTCTTCTAAAGCTTAAGTCAGAAGAGGCATTTGATTTTGCTGGTATTGCACAACTGGTTAAAGCAGTTGAAGTGAATGAAAAGTTACAGGGGGAGGCAAATGCTTCTGTAGTACGGAAAGAGACAAAGTCTGAGAAAGTAAAAGAAGAAAAAACTACTGAGCAAAAACCTCAGAAAAGTAACGCTAGTAACATTACCGATAGTGTTGTTGACGATCGTGTGAAGTCAAAGGCTCCAGTAGACCCCAAAAAGAAACTATTCTTACTATTGGCAATTGCTGCCGCAGTCATTTTTTCTGTGGTGAACTTACGCCCGCTGTTTTTTCCTGAGCCAGTAAAAGAAGAAGTGGTCATTACTCAAGAAGTAGCGCAAGAGCCTGCTCCGGCAGAAGCTCCAGCAGAGGTTAAGCCAGCGACAGCAGCAATAGCAGAACCCACTCCGGTAACCGTCTCTACTGAATGCCCACCAGCAGATGCGGCTGCGCTCAACTACAAACCTGAGGCGCCCAAAAAAGCCGGTGATATGGTTTATTTGCAATCCAAGACTGCCCAAACAGTGTGCGTGGTAGATGCGACCGGTAAGACCCAGAATAAAATTTTAGAACCAGGGGTTGGCGTGAGTGTTTATGGCAAACCGCCGTTGAAGGTATTGACTGGCGGCTTGAATCAGATTGATTTGTATTACCAGGGAGCAAAAGTTCGTCTTGCTAATACCAATAGTAAGACAATTAATTTGGAGCCGGCTGAAATCATTCAGCCTGTAGCTCCAGCAACATCTACAGACTCTCAGTTGCGTTGACGAACTGAGAAGTAGGTTTAATTCAGTGAATTAAACCGCTGCGTTATCGGTTTCACCGGTGCGAATCCGAATCACTTGTTCTACTGCAGTCACAAAAATCTTGCCGTCACCAATTTTTCCAGTGTGAGCAGCTTTAGTGATTGCTTCAATAGCCGCTTCAACACGGTCATCAGAAACCACAGCCTCTACTTTCACTTTAGGCAAAAAGTCGACTACATACTCAGCGCCACGATAGAGTTCGGTATGGCCTTTTTGACGGCCAAAGCCCTTCACTTCAGTAACGGTCAGGCCTGTAACGCCGACTTCCGCCAGTGACTCACGAACTTCATCGAGTTTGAACGGCTTAATGATGGATGTAATTAGTTTCATTTATTCCCCCTAATGCAGTAATCATACCTAGAACTTGTGTCAAATGCCCAAAATCAGGCAGTTTTTAAGCACCTAGGCTCTGAATTGGGATGTGATTGGATAACGCCAATCACGGCCAAAGGCGCGAGTGGTTACGCGAACCCCCGGCGGGGCTTGGCGACGCTTATATTCATTGAGTTTAATTAAGCGAGTGACTTTGTCTACGCTCTCGGCATCAAAGCCTGCGGCAATGATTTGGGTAATGGATTGGTTTTGCTCCATATAGCGCTCAACAATGCCATCCAGTACTTCATAAGAGGGTAGGCTATCTTGATCTTTTTGGTCTGGACGCAATTCTGCTGAGGGAGCCCGAGTCAAAATCCGCTCCGGAATGACTGGCGCAATACTGTTGCGATAAGTGCATAAGCGATACACCAAAGTCTTGGCAATATCTTTAATGACCGCAAAACCGCCGGCCATATCGCCATAGAGTGTACAGTAACCAACAGCCATTTCACTCTTGTTACCGGTAGTCAAAACCAGTCGACCTGTTTTATTAGAAAGGGCCATCAGCAGAGTTCCACGCACGCGAGCCTGAATATTCTCTTCCGTGGCATCTACCTGTAAGCCTTTGAATTGCTCTGCAAGAGAAGCTTCTAGTGCGTCTACTGGCCCACTAATCGGGATTTCATCATATTGCACGCCCAGTTTCTGGGCCATCTCGCGGGCATCGATCCAAGAGATATCAGCGGTATAGCGAGAGGCCATCATGACAGTGCGCACCTTATCGGCACCTAAGGCATCAACAGCAATTGCCAATACCAATGCTGAATCTACGCCACCAGATAGGCCAATAATCACACCAGGGAAGCGATTCTTGGTGACATAGTCACGCACGCCCAAGACCAGTGCTTGATAGGCTTGCGCTTCAACTGATTGAGGTGGGGAAATAAGCCCCTTTTCTAGCTCGCCAGATGTTGCAACTGTGACAAGACCTAGGCCTGTTTCAAATTGGGGCATCGCCATCACAACCATGCCATCGCTATTCAAGGCAAATGAGCCACCATCAAAAACCAATTCATCTTGGCCGCCAACCGCGTTGACGTAAACCAATGGCATTTTGGTCTGCGCAATATGTCCACGCAGCACTTCAATACGCAGCGCTTCTTTCTTGAGGTGGTAAGGCGATGCATTGGGAACTAACAATACTTGTGCACCAGCAGCATGCGCTTGTTTAGCTGGTCCTGGATGCCAAGCATCTTCACATAGGATTACTCCGTAATGAATGCCTTCGCATTCAAATACGCAGGCTTGATTACCTGGCACAAAGTAACGAACTTCATCAAATACTTCGTGATTAGGTAATTCTTGTTTAGCGTAGCCAGCAATCACCTTACCGTTTCTTAAAACGGATGCGTAGTTTTGTAAACCTAAAGAGGTTTTTTTGGGGTGACCGACGATGACCGTTAGGCCGGAATATTGAGCCAGATCTAGCGTTAAGAGCTCGAGCTGTGTTTGCGCTGCTTCAATAAAAGCGGGGCGCAGGAGTAAGTCTTCTGGCGGGTAGCCGGTGAGCGATAGCTCAGGGGTGACTACGAGTTTGGCGCCTTGTGTGTGGGCATCTAGAGCGGCTTTGTGAATGAGTTGCGCGTTGCCAGCCAAATCACCCAGTAATGGGTTGATTTGGGCTAAAGCAATTTTCTGGGTGCTCACTTCGAATCACAAAGCCTTTTCAATAAACGAATAATTACTTGCTCTCTTTGTTGTAACGCTCGATACCCTCAAGAATTTCTTTATGAGCATCAGCAACACCACCCCAGCCTCTCACTTTTACCCATTTACCTTGTTCTAGGTCTTTGTAGTGCTCGAAGAAGTGTTGAATTTGATTTAAACGTAATGGGTTCATATCTTCTGGTTTTTGCCAGTGTGTGTAGATAGGCAAAATTTTGTCTTCTGGAACGGCTAATAATTTGGCATCTTCACCGCCTTCATCTTCCATTTGCAATACGCCAATTGCGCGGCAAGAAACAACAACACCTGGAATGAGTGGGAATGGGGTAATGACAAGAACGTCAACCGGGTCGCCATCACCAGCAATCGTTTTATTGATATACCCGTAGTTACATGGATAGTGCATTGCAGTACCCATAAAACGGTCAACGAAAATTGCGCCAGACTCTTTATCCACTTCATACTTCACTGGATCAGCGTTCATTGGGATTTCAATAATGACGTTGAAGCTTTCAGGGATATTTTTACCTGGCTTGACCTTTTCGAGACTCATAAATACTCCGAATAATGATTAGTAAATACCCTGATCCTATCAAGGGAGCGCAGGGGCGATTCTGTTACATACTGGTACAGCTTAAAGACCATAGTTTAAAGCTTTCGGAAACCGGGTCTACCTAAGTGCAGTGATGCAAAACAATAAAGATGAACAAATGATTAACTTTGGGGAGTTCAAGCATGAGTAATGTCACTTTAGGCTTGTATTTTGCCTTGGCATGCGGTGTCCTAGCCGTGATTTACGGTTTTGTGATGCGCGGCTGGATTTTGAAGCAAAGTACAGGGAATGCCAAGATGCAAGAAATTGCCGAGGCGATTCAGCAGGGGGCGGCAGCGTATTTGTCGCGCCAATATAAAACGATTGCCGTGGTCGGGGTAGTTCTGACCATTCTGATGGCACTCTTCCTTGATTTTGCTACCGCGATTGGCTTTGTCATTGGCGCTGTACTTTCCGGCGCTTGTGGCTTCATCGGTATGAATGTCTCAGTACGCGCAAACGTTCGGACAGCAGAAGCGGCCACTAAAGGGATGAACGAAGCTCTCAATGTGGCATTCAAAGGCGGCGCAATTACCGGTATGTTGGTAGTTGGACTGGGTCTCTTGGGTGTTGGTCTCTTCTTTATGTTCCTCGTATCGATTGGTGCTGGACAAGACCTTTCTTCTGTCTTGCATCCACTCATTGGTCTGGCATTCGGATCTTCTTTAATTTCGATCTTTGCCCGTTTAGGTGGCGGCATCTTTACTAAGGGTGCAGACGTTGGTGCTGACTTGGTTGGTAAGGTTGAGGCCGGCATTCCGGAAGATGATCCACGTAATCCCGCAGTGATTGCCGATAACGTTGGCGATAATGTTGGTGACTGCGCTGGGATGGCGGCGGACTTATTTGAAACTTATGCGGTAACACTCATTGCAACAATGGTCCTGGGATCATTAATGGTTTCTAGCGCACCAGTTGCTGCAATTATTTACCCACTAGTACTGGGTGGCGTATCTATCATCGCCTCCATCATCGGTTGCTCATTTGTCAAAGCAACACCTGGCATGAAAAATGTGATGCCTGCTTTATATAAGGGCTTAATCATTGCTGGTGGTTTATCGCTGATTGCTTTTTACTTCGTAACCAACTTCATCATGCCGGACGATGCACTAGGTATCCCTGGTAGCCAATGGCGCTTGTTTGGATCAACCGTAGTGGGCTTATTGCTGACTGCCGGTTTGGTGTGGATTACCGAGTATTACACCGGTACCCAGTTCAAACCAGTGCAGCACATTGCTGAAGCCTCCACAAAAGGTCACGGCACCAACATCATCGCTGGCTTGGGCATTTCCATGAAGTCGACTGCCTATCCAGTGCTCTTTGTCTGTGCAGCGATTTTTGCAGCATATTGGTTGGCGGGTTTGTATGGCATTGCAATCGCAGCTACAGCCATGTTATCGATGGCCGGCATTGTGGTGGCACTGGATGCATACGGACCAATTACCGATAACGCTGGTGGTATTGCGGAGATGGCAGGTTTGCCACAATCTGTTCGTGACATTACGGATCCATTGGATGCCGTTGGTAACACTACTAAAGCGGTGACTAAGGGTTATGCAATTGGTTCAGCAGGTTTGGCATCACTCGTACTCTTTGCTGACTACACCCATGCTTTAGAAGGCATGGGCCAACAAGTGTCCTTTGACCTATCGAATCACATGGTCATCATTGGTCTTTTTATTGGTGGCATGATTCCTTACTTATTTGGTGCGATGGCGATGGAAGCGGTTGGTCGTTGCGCTGGTGCGGTAGTAGAAGAAGTCCGCCGTCAGTTCCGTGACATTCCTGGAATCATGGAAGGCACTGCCAAACCAGAGTACGGTAAAGCAGTAGATATGCTGACTTCAGCTGCCATTAAAGAGATGATCGTTCCGTCTCTGCTACCAGTGGTTGCTCCAGTCGTTGTTGGCCTCCTATTAGGGCCTGCTGCATTAGGTGGCTTACTCATGGGAACCATCGTGACCGGCTTGTTTGTGGCGATCTCGATGTGTACCGGTGGTGGCGCTTGGGATAACGCGAAGAAATATATCGAAGAAGGTCACTTCGGCGGCAAAGGTTCTGAGGCTCACAAAGCTGCAGTGACCGGTGACACCGTAGGCGACCCTTACAAAGATACTGCGGGTCCTGCAGTGAACCCACTGATTAAGATCATCAACATCGTGGCATTACTCATCGTGCCACTCTTGCCAGTGATCTCACGTTAAGCAAAACACTGCAACAAACAAAAACGCCTAGCATTGCTAGGCGTTTTTTATTTTGAAATCGTTTGACTATAGTAGGCCAATGGCCTACTATATGGCTAATGGATTTTGAATGGGATTTGGCTAAAAGTAACTCATGCCGGAACTCTCGAAATTTTGATTTTGCATATGTGATATCAATTTTTAAAGATCCTACGATAGTCATTGAGCATGATCAAAGATGGGATTACGGGGAAGAGCGGTATCGCGCAATAGGGGTAATTGATAAACGGGTCTTCGTGGTTGTTTTCACCAGAAGAGTTAAGGCCATCAGAATTATTTCAGCAAGGAAGGCCAATAACAGGGAGGTCAAACGATATGAAAAAAATAGTACGAGTTAGTGTTGATCTAAATAACCCAAAAAGCTTCCCCAAGGGAGTTGTAAATAAGAAGCTATTAGACGCAACTTCTGAACGCCTCATAAAGCTGCACCAACAGCAAGACGATTACGAAGCCATGCAAGATGCTGCAAAATATGCAAAGCGAGTTCGTGAACGGATTGGCTTATCTCAACAAGAGTTTTCAAATCGCATAGAAGTTTCCTTGGAAACAATTCGAAATTGGGAGCAGGGAAAAAGAAGTCCAACAGGCGCAGCAAAAGCTCTGCTAAAAATATTGGATCGTGCGCCTGAGGTGGCTTTACTGGCTTTAAGCGTATAAGAAATCTCAAACAAAAACGCCTAGCATTGCTAGGCGTTTTTTTATTGTGACTCTGAAAACTTATTCCAATGTTTCCAAGTAACGCTGCGCATCCAATGCGGCCATACAACCTGTACCAGCACTGGTAATCGCTTGGCGATAGATGTGGTCTTGTACGTCGCCTGCAGCAAACACGCCCGGGATATTGGTTGCGGTGGCATTGCCTTCAAGCCCTGAGTGGGTCTTAAGGTAGCCATTGTTCATATCGAGCTGACCAACAAAGAGATCGGTATTGGGTTTGTGGCCGATAGCAATAAAGGCGCCTGTCACAGCGAGATCTTCGGTGCTGCCATCTTGTTTCTTAATGCGCACACCGGTAACGCCTTTTTCATCACCCAGAACTTCGTCGAGTGTTGAGTTCAATTTGAGCTCTACTTTGCCTTCGGCAACTTTTGCCATTAAGCGGTCATTCAAGATCGGTTCAGCGCGGAATTTATCGCGACGATGAATGACGGTGACTTTTTTAGCAATGCCAGTGAGGTAGAGTGCTTCTTCCACTGCAGTGTTACCACCACCCACTACGCAAACATCTTGATTGCGGTAGAAGAAGCCGTCGCAAGTTGCGCAACCAGAAACACCGCGACCCATAAATGCCTCTTCACTTGGCAAGCCAATGTATTGAGCGGAGGCGCCAGTAGAAATAATCAAAGCATCGCAGGTATAGGTTCCAGAATCGCCAACCAAGCGAATCGGTTTTTCTTTCAGGGCGGCTGTATGAATATGATCAAAAATGATCTCAGTGTTAAAGCGTTCAGCATGCTTTAAAAAGCGCTCCATGAGCTCGGGGCCTTGAACGCCATCCGCATCCGCAGGCCAATTTTCTACGTCTGTAGTGGTCATTAATTGACCGCCCTGAGCCAGGCCAGTAATGAGGGTAGGGTTTAAATTGGCTCGGGCTGCATAGACGGCTGCTGTGTAGCCAGCAGGGCCGGATCCGAGAATCAGAACTTTAGAGTGTTTTGGGGTATTTGTAGTCATATTCAAATTATAGATTTGCTTGATTACAATCGGTAGAACATGGCAAGAACCGCATACCCGAAGTCCAAGACTCCAAAGAGTCCCCAGCCCCCAGAGAATGGCCCGCAGGGCAGGATGCCCCGCCTCTTATTAGAGGCCCGTTGGTTCATCTCTTTAGGCCTGTGCCTAGGCTTATTTGCCATTTTGCTCACCTATTCCAAGGCTGATCCAGCCTGGTCCCATGCTAGTTTTGAGGCCCCCAAGAACTTAGGGGGTCGTTTTGGTGCCTATTTAGCCGATTTAATGCTCTATATCTTTGGTATTTCTGCCTTTTGGTGGGTGGCTCTCTTTGGGCGCCGTGTCCTTAATGGCTGGCGTGAACTTTGGAGCATTCCTTTGCCACCCGATCCGGACGCTAAGCCAGACTCCCTAGTAATGCGTTGGTTAGGCTTTGGTCTGACTTTAATCTGCAGCATGGGTTTGGAGTCGATCCGCATGCATTCCTTGTCCTGGCAACTCCCAAGGCCTCCTGGTGGCATTTTGGGCGAGCTGATTGGTGATCCCTTGCAAATGTCGCTTGGATTCACCGGTTCGACCCTAGTTCTCTTATTTGGTCTATGCGCTGGCCTGTCTTTGTTCTTGCATTTCTCCTGGCTCGACGTTGCTGAAAAAGTAGGGCGCTTCTTGGAGGTGACTTATCACCGCATCCGCGAACGCCGTGATAGCGAGGCAGATCGTAAGTTGGGTGAGGTTGCTGCAGAAGAGCGCGAAGAGTTTGTAGAAGAGTTCCGAGGTCGTGTAGAGGTAGCGGCACCAGTGCAAATTGTTCGTGCCCCGATTGAGATTCCGAAGAGTGCGCGTGTAGAGCGTGAGAAACAGCAACCATTGTTTGTGGATATCCCGGATTCAGAATTACCACCACTAGCATTGCTTGATCCAGTACCTGAAGCAAAAGAAACGATCTCTGCAGACGTGCTGGAATTTACTTCACGCTTAATTGAACGCAAGTTGGCTGAGTTCAATGTTCAAGTAAAAGTGATTGCCGCATACCCTGGTCCTGTAGTGACTCGCTACGAGATTGATCCAGCAATTGGTGTGAAGGGTAGTCAGATTGTGAACCTCTCACGTGACTTAGCGCGCTCACTTGGCGTTGTGAGTATGCGTGTAGTTGAGACCATTCCTGGCAAAACCTGTATGGCTTTGGAGTTACCAAATCCAACACGTCAATCTGTGTATTTGTCAGAGATTCTGACTTCACAGGTATACAACGACAACCATTCATTGCTGACGCTTGCCTTAGGTAAAGATATCTCCGGTAGCCCAATGGTGGCTGACTTAGCGAAGATGCCCCACTGCCTCGTTGCAGGTACCACCGGAGCTGGTAAATCGGTAGGTATCAATGCCATGATTCTGTCGCTATTGTTCAAAGCAAAGCCAGATGAAGTGCGCTTGATCATGATCGATCCGAAGATGCTCGAGATGGCAATTTACGACAAGATTCCCCATTTGCTCTGCCCAGTAGTAACGGATATGAAGCAGGCGTACAACGCGCTTAATTGGGCGGTGAATGAGATGGAGCGTCGCTACAAACTGATGAGTAAGTTTGGCGTGCGTAACCTGGCCGGCTTTAATAAAAAGATTCTGGAAGCAGAAGAAAAAGGTGAGAAGCTCACCAATCCATTTAGCTTGACACCAGAGGATCCAGAGCCAATTTATAAGGCGCCAGTAATCGTCATCGTGATCGATGAGTTGGCAGACTTGATGATGGTCTCCGGTAAGAAGATTGAAGAACTGATTGCCCGTATTGCTCAAAAGGCGCGTGCTGCAGGAATACACCTTGTATTAGCAACACAACGTCCAAGCGTGGATGTGATTACCGGTTTGATTAAAGCCAACGTACCAACCCGTATTTCATTCCAAGTAAGCTCTAAGATCGACAGTCGCACGATTTTGGATCAGCAGGGCGCAGAAGCATTGCTTGGCATGGGTGACATGCTCTATATGGCGCCAGGTACCGGTTTGCCAGTGCGCGTGCATGGTGCATTTGTATCCGATGATGAAGTCCACCGCGTAGTGGAGTGGCTCAAAGAGAAGGGCGAAGCCAACTACATTGATGGTGTCCTCGAAGGTGGAGATGAATCCAATGTAGATGCATTGACTGGTGAGGGTGGTGGCGAGGCTGATCCACTCTACGACCAAGCAGTTGCTATTGTTCTAGAAAACAAACGCCCCTCGATCTCATTAGTACAACGTCACCTGCGCATTGGTTATAACCGTGCGGCCCGCTTACTCGAAGATATGGAAAAGGCAGGTCTCGTATCGAAGATGGGTAACGGTGGCAATCGCGAGATCCTCCATCGCCCTTCAGAGTAAGGCCGTCATTTTGCAAAGATTCTTATCTGTAGTGTTGCTTGGAACAGCCATTCTGTTTACAAGTGCTGCTCATTCTCAAAATGAAAGCGGCTCAGACCAGTTGCGCCAATTTGTGCGTAACTCTAAAACTGCTGAAGGGGATTTTGTGCAGCAAGAGTTGCGCGCACCCAAAGCCAATGAGTCACAAGACAAAGGTTTAAAAGTAGTGCGCGAGACTAAAGGCCACTTTGTGTTTCAGCGTCCAGGAAGATTTATCTGGGACACTCAAAAGCCTTATGAGCAAAAGTTAATTGCGGATGGCAAGCAACTCATCTTGTGGGACAAAGACTTAAATCAGGCAACACTTCGTCCGGCAGGGCAGGTCTTAGCTTCTACACCCGCAGCCATTCTGTTTGGTGAAACTTCGCTGCAGCAGCATTTTGACTTGGTTGAAGGCGAAGAGCATTTGGGGATGAAGTGGGTAGCCTTGACTCCTAAAAAAGACCCTAATGCTAAGAATAAAAATGATCTGCCGTATACCAAGATCTCGATTGGGATGGCCAATGGCTTGCCCAAGGCGCTTGAATTAACCGATGGCCTTGGCAGCGTTGTTCTGGTCACCCTGGATAAGATTCAACTCAACAACGATTTGCCCGCAAATCGCTTTACTTTCACTCCGCCAGCCGGGGCAGAAGTCTTGCGCTTAAACTAGCATCTACATAACGTATAACGAAAACCCCTAATCTACAGAGCATCACATGATTGATCCGCAATTACTCCGTAAAGATATCGCTGCAGTTGCTGCGCGTTTAGCTACCCGCAAGTTCCAATTAGATGTTGAGAAGTTCAACGCCTTGGAATCAGAACGTAAATCTTTGCAAACCCGCACCGAAGAATTGCAAGCTAAACGCAACCAATTGTCTAAAGCGATTGGTATGAAGAAAGGCAAAGGCGAAGATGCCACTGCTGAGATGGCTGAAGTTGCCGGCGTTAATGCGGATATGGAATCTGGTGCGGCAAGACTGAGTACTCTGCAAGCGGAGATATCAGATTTCTTGATGGGCATCCCCAATCTGCCAGATGAATCAGTACCAACCGGTAAAGACGAAACAGAGAACAAAGAAGTAAAGCGTTGGGGTGAAGAGCCCATTTTTGATTTTGAGATTAAAGATCACGTTGATCTGGGTGGTCCATTGGGTCTCGACTTTGAAGTGGCAGCGAAGATTAGCGGTTCACGTTTTGTAGTTCTCAAAGGACCAATCGCAAGATTGCACCGGGCCTTAGCGCAATTCATGATTGATACGCACGCTACAGCTCACAATTACCAAGAAGTCTATGCGCCCTATATGGTGAATGCTGCTTCAATGCGCGGCACTGGCCAATTGCCGAAGTTTGAAGAGGACTTATTTAAAGTGCCACGTCAAATGGGTGGTGAAGATGAGGGTGGCGAAGCGAAAACAGAAAACTTCTACCTGATTCCAACGGCAGAAGTACCAGTAACGAATTTAGTGCGTGATGAGATCGTTAATGCTGATAACTTGCCAATGAAGTTTGTGGCACATACACCGTGCTTCCGTTCGGAGGCAGGTAGTTATGGCCGTGATGTGCGCGGCATGATTCGTCAACACCAGTTCGACAAAGTCGAGTTGGTGCAAATTACTAAGCCAGAAGACTCCATGCAGGCCCTAGAGGATTTAACGGGGCATGCAGAAAGAATCTTAGAGCTTCTTGAACTCCCGTACAGAAAAGTTTTGCTCTGTACTGGTGATATGGGATTTGGTAGCACCAAGACCTATGACCTCGAAGTGTGGGTTCCCTCACAAAAGGCATATAGAGAAATTAGCTCTTGCTCTAGCATGGGTGATTTCCAAGCAAGGCGTATGCAGGCCCGATTTAAAGCGGGGCAAGGCAAGCCAGAGTTGGTGCACACATTAAATGGTTCAGGCCTTGCGGTAGGTAGAGCATTGGTTGCTCTGCTTGAGAATAAGCAGCTAGTCGATGGCAGTATTGTGATCCCTAAAGCATTGCAACCTTACTTGGGTGGCCTAGAGGTCCTAAGGCCAAACTAAATTAGAACGGCTTTCATTTTTACTCTATCAACATTTTTTGCCAATACCTTATCAAGCGTTACCAAAGACTTAGATTTGAATTGTTTTGCGGCTGCGAGATGAAGTGCATCCCCAGCCCTGAGATTTGATTTGCTATCAAAAACTAAAATTCCAGCAGAGTAATACGTTTTGCTCTCAATGGGCATCACTTCAATATCGTTCTGGCAAAGACTATCAAATCTTTTCCAAGCTTCACGACTCTGTTTTTCGGTTATTTGATTCGTTCTGACCTTTAGGCTAAGTGCACTAGAGAATTCTGTAAATGCCCAAGTAGATGAAATCATTTTTGCAGAACTGTTTTCATACCATTTATCAACAGCGTGACTCTTTTCTTCGGTTGTACACAAGGCCACAAAAATACTGGTATCCACATAAATCATTAGTAGCGTGCACCCGAGCGAATTTCATCCATTACTGATTTACCCATCTTCAGCGTCGCCCTAAATGCTCTCAGTTCTGCTGCAATTGCTTTGCGATCCAATTTCTCCGGCCTAATAATTAATGAGCCATCCTTTGAGAGGGTTGCCTCAACCTTATCCCCATCTTTCAGTTGAATTTCTTTGATGAACGCAGCAGGAATGCGGAGTGCCAGGCTGTTGCCCCACTTGGAAATTTGGATATTCATTTTTTAAGCCCTATATAGATATACATACGTGTATATCTATATTAAAGAGGTTTATCTCTTCTGACCAGCCATTTTTAAGCCAGTATTGGCGATGTGGCCTTATACATCGCTAGCTATAATGGTCGCTTGGTTCGGAGAGGTGGCAGAGTGGTCGAATGTACTTGACTCGAAATCAAGCGTAGGGTCAAACCTACCGTGGGTTCGAATCCCACCCTCTCCGCCATTCAGACTCTATATTTGCTTTAAAGAGAAGATATCGAAAGAGCCCTACATGACGTGGGGCTTTTTATTTATACGTAGTATGCAATACGCAAATATTTAATAAAACGAGGGAGTGTGACTGTTGCAATCAAGCCACCAAGTGCTTCATGATGTATTCGGCTTTGATCAATTTCGCGGCGCTCAAGAGTCTATCGTTAGACATGTAGTGGCTGGTGGCGACGCTTTGGTTTTGATGCCCACCGGCGCTGGTAAGTCGCTGTGCTATCAAATTCCCGCGCTTGTGCGGCGTGGCGTAGGGGTAGTGGTGTCACCTTTAATTGCACTGATGCAAGATCAAGTCGATGCATTAACCCAGCTGGGTGTTAAAGCTTCATTTTTAAATTCTAGTTTGGATGCGGTTACATCTCAAAAGGTGACCAGTCAGCTGCTGGCCGGCGATCTTGACTTAATCTATGTAGCACCCGAGCGTTTGATGAATCCTGGTTTTCTATCCATACTCGATAGACTCAATGCGGGCCCAGGAATTGCCTTATTTGCGATTGATGAGGCGCATTGCGTTTCTCAATGGGGTCATGATTTTCGCCCAGAATATCGCCAGTTAACTGTGTTGCACGAACGCTTTCCTAACATACCACGTATCGCCTTAACGGCTACTGCGGATGCACCCACTAGAGCAGAAATTGTGGAGCGTCTTTCACTGGAAACTGCTGAGCAGTTTGTCTCCAGTTTTGATCGCCCGAATATTAAGTATCGGGTTCTGCAAAAGCAGAGCGCCAAACAGCAGTTAGAGCATTTTTTGGATGCTGAGCATGCCGATGACTCGGGAATTATTTATTGCCTATCGCGTCGTAGTGTTGAAGAGACTGCGCAATGGTTAAAAGATCGCGGGTGGGATGCAATGCCTTATCACGCAGGGTTAAGTGTGGAAACACGCAGCGCCAATCAAAAGCGCTTCTTGCGTGAAGAGGGTGTCATTATGGTCGCAACCGTAGCATTTGGGATGGGCATTGATAAGCCTAATGTCCGCTTCGTAGCCCATCTGGATCTACCTAAAAGTATGGAAGGCTATTACCAGGAGACTGGGCGAGCAGGCCGGGATGGCTTACCAGCAAATGCTTGGATGGCTTACGGATTTGGGGATGTGGTGAGCTTGCGGCAAATGGTAGATTCTGGGGAAGCCTCTGAAGATCGAAAACGGGTAGAGCGCCAAAAACTCAATGCGTTACTAGGCTATTGTGAATCCACAACCTGCCGTCATCAAACGATCTTGCGCTACTTTGGAGAGACGCATGCTGGTGGCTGTGGTAACTGCGATAACTGTCTAGAGCCTGTAGCGACTTGGAATGCTACCCAGGAGGTGCAAAAGGCGTTGTCATGCGTTTATCGGACAGGCCAGCGTTTTGGTGTGACCCATTTAATTGATGTGCTCCTTGGTAAGGTTACCCCTAGAGTCAAGCAGTACTTTCATGAGCAGGTCAGTACCTTTGGGATTGGCGCAGAACTGAATCAGGCGCAATGGAACAGCATCTATCGTCAATTAGTAGCAGGCGGTTATCTAGATGCAGACATTGCCCTTCATGGCGGCTTAAAGCTGGTGGATGATATCGCGTTACCGGTGCTTCGCGGCGAGCAAGAAGTTTGGTTACGCAAAGAGACAAGCTACTCAAAGACCAAGGCAACGAAGTTTGGAGCAAAGAAGGGGTCTACCCATCCGTTTAGTAATATTGCAGATGAAAACCTCTGGGAGGCCCTCAAAGCAAAGCGTACCGAGTTAGCGCGTGAACAAGGGGTGCCACCTTATGTGATTTTTCATGACAGCACCTTGCAGGAGATGGTGAAAGCAACGCCAACTACCTTAGATCAATTTAGTCGTATTAGTGGGGTGGGGCAGGCCAAGCTAGAGCGCTATGGCGAACACTTTATTGAAGTGATTCAGGAAAATCTTGAGCGCCTTAGTTAAATCACAATGGGGATTACGACTGACGCCAATTATTTTTTAGAGTCTAGTTTGAATCGGGCTTTAAGAGTCTTTTTAATCTTTTTTTGAGTCAAGTGTTGCCAAATTAATCTTTTCTTTAGAAAAGAATGGGATTCATGGCTGATGTCAGGCTTCTTGTCTAGGCTGGTATTTTCATTAAGATGTCTTTTGTCACTCATGATGACCTCGTAAGACTAAGGAATTTGGTTACCTATGGGCTGCTAGTACAAACTATTTACAACCAGTAAAAAGAGAATTGCACTTCATCTCCCATAAGTAGGTCTCAACTTTACTAATCAAATGTGACATATTGATGTGATTTTGATGACATTTCATAGACTCAAGATAAAGGTGATGGGGCATTCCTTTAAGGGGCTTTTAGGGCCTTGGAGTGATCATATTTTGTCTTAGCAGAATTGGCGTAAAGCTAAATGGCTGCTCAGACTTTGGATTTACCTCTATTGCTACCGCTTGAACTTGTTGATCGCCCATCAGCTCAAGTCGCATCACATTTTCAAGTATATTTTTTTGATCTAAGGTCTTTAAGGGTTGATCTAAGATTAGGCGATGACTATCACCATGAATTAAAAGCACTGGCTTTTTGAACTCTTGGGCATGCTTACTGAAAGAGCGCAATGTATCGCGATAGCCGCTGTCGGCATCAGTGGTCTGGGAGGGCGAGTAAAACATATCTGCTTGATAGCTAAAGATGATTCCCGAATAACCCTCGCTTGTAGCAAGAGCAAACGACCTCTGGATCCAATCTAAATTTGCTTTATTGCGCTCTTGGTATTCGGCTTTTGCAATGTCATTCCGTTCAAAGTTGTTATTTGATCCGGGGATGTGAAGATTTACAAAGAGAAAGTGATTCTTAACCCAGTAAGAGTTCTCGACATACTTTTGATATGTGGGATCCACATCAGCCTGTCTGGTAAGCGCAAGTTGTTGCTGGCCTAAGCTTTTACGAGTCTTAAAAAAAGTGCTTCTAAGACTGTCTAAACGTTCAATAGGATCATAAGACCCAGCCAGTGGTCGATGACAGTCGGTCCACTCATTGTCTCCAATGCTATAAATTAGAGGGCTCTTAAATTGATTAAAGTAGTCTTTAACCTTTAGGTTGTATTCATCACTACAAGGGGTGGATCCTGATTTTGTATCGCCAACAAAAATGCTAAAGCTCGGGTTTGCCTGATTAATCGCAGAAATCAATCTTTCATAGCGGACATAATCATCTGGAAGTGTGTAGGGCATATCTCCTAGTGCGATGAATGTAAATGGCCTAAGAGATTGAGCGTAAACAGTCAGCGAGCATGCCAAAAGTATTGCTACGAAAGTTGCTTTAATGAATTTCATGTTTATTTATAAGAGATTGGCGCATCATCTAATTCCTTAATTTCAAGCTCCCCAAATATATAGGATTCTGTGCTTACTAGCGTCCAGCCTAAATCATGAAATACATCTTCATAGCTTTTGGAGTACTTTCGATTGCTTTGATAAAAAATATCTGTAAGCTCATCCTGCTCATCCTCATCGATGGTATCGGAAAAGTAAATCACTTTTTCCCCGCCGTAAGTCTTGCTAATAACACCACCAGGGATATCTTCAATGCAAATTCCAATATTAGGATCATAGGCCTTAATGAAGGTTGGCTTAATATTAGTGATCACTGAACCCAATTTCCACACAATTCCGCATTTCACTTCTTTATTGGATTGTTGGAATATGTTGCGGTTCACAAGGGAGCCCATTTCTAAAGGAATAATTTGATAGTGCATCAATATCTCCAATTTGCAGGTATTAGGACTTGACGAGATTTTGCTATGTAATTGTGACAAATTTGCACTTAGCCCTGTCCGGATATTTAGAATCTCCAAGTAACCCCAACTTCGCTCCGTGTGGCGCCGGCTGGTTGCGCTGCAAAAGTTTCGCTGTAGTTTGCGCCGGTCCGCATATAGGAGACGCCAAGATCTATCGTTTCGGTGAGTGAGTAAATCCCCGCAATCAAGGCGTAATGGCTTAGGTATTGTTCGGATGAGGGTGGGTTGGTTACCGCCCCAAGGTCTAAAGCGATTTTTAAATTCTTGGAAATCGACCAAACGGGAGCAATAGACAATAAAAAGATATTAGTTCGATTAAGGTCGGTGGTGGTTCCGACGCTGTAATTCGTGTTGTATGGCGAGCGCATGTATACAGCGTTCACGTGTAATTCGATGTCTTCCCAGTATTTAGATCCGATGAAGTTCACACCATAATTAAATGCAGCCAAACCTAATCCTGCAACTTGCTGCTGTTTGCCGGCAGGCAAGATAACGATTGGTTTGACAGCGAGTGCATAGTCTAGATCGTTATCCTCATAAAAGCGCCATTTACTTGCCAATACATAATTTGAAAACTTAGAAAAAGTACCGCTTGGCTCGTTGAAGTAAGTCATAGAGAGCGATGCCTCTACTTGGTCGCTTAATCCATGCGTGTAAGTAAAAGGAAAGGCTTTTGCATCCGTTCTGCCGGTGTATTCTTCGCCCGGAGTAACAATATCTGCTTGCTGCGATCCGCCATTTCGGTTAATTGAGAAAAAATATTGCTCTATTTGATTCCCGCTAGCTTTTACAGTGCCCGCATCGTCTGTATTGAGGGGTTCAAAAGCATGGACAATTGCTGGGATCAATAGAAGCGCAAGGAACAGGACTTTCATCAGAATCTCGTATTGCCCGCGAATGATTTAAACAACCTGTGTAGACTAATTTGATGTCATTTTGATGTCAGGCGGGTGGAGGGCGGCTTAGCGTGTGCCATACAATTTAACAATGACTATAGAGATTATTGCAAAGCCTTTTCCGGTCGCAGGCGTTGTATTTGCCTGGGCCATGCCTGCATCGGGTGATGGGTATGAAATTCCTTTATTTGCAATTGCTGATGCACTTGAAAACCCAGATATCTCTATTTGGTTGCATTTAAACCTATCGAATTCTCAAATACAGCGCTGGCTTGAAAATACGCCGTTGATTCCGGAGCGCGTGGTGGAGATGATTCAAGAGGGCGTCAATCTGAGCCGTTTAGAGCGCATTGAAAAGTTAGACGATTGCCTTTTGATGGTGATGAATGACTTTCAGCAAGAGTTTGGGGATGAGGTTGGTGACTCTAGTCTGGGAACCCTTTGGGCAATTGTTCGACCAAAGCTGATGGTCTCTCTGCGCAACAATCCTTTAAGAACTACTGACAAATTGCGGTATGACTTAAGAAGTGGTCAGCTCAATCCAGCCTCTGTCATTGAATTATTCCATGAGCTACTAGATTTACGTGCTGAGCAATTACGGACTCTATTGGTCCATCTTTCCGAGGATATGGATGATTTAGAGGAGAAGCTTCTAAAAGGCAGGGAGTTTCCAGAGCATGAAAATCTTGGCAGAATACGCATTCAATGTAGTCGACTACGCAGGCATTTTTCACCTGAATTAATCGCCTTACACCGCCTATTAAAGCGCCTCCCATATTGGTTCGGCGAGGAAGATAAGCATCGCTTAAACGATGACTTGGACTTGCTTTCCTACTTGGTGCAGGAGATTTCTAGTCTCTATGACCGCGCAAAGGTGTTGCAAGATGAGCAGGCGGCCCACGTGGCGGAATTTAATGCCAAGAATTTACAGGTTCTCTCTGTGATGACTGTCATCTTCCTGCCGATGACCTTAATTACCGGAGTGATGGGCATGAACATGGAAGACCTGCCGGGATTAAGAGGGTCTTTTTATGAAGTCATGGTCCTAATGTCCATTACAGGGGCAGCAGTCTTTGCTGCATTAAAGCTCAAAAGGATTATTTAACTCGCCAGATTGGATGCTTTCGAGATCGCAACATTGTTCCTATAAACCATTGTTTTATATAGAAATAATTTATTGATGGCGCTTTGTCATGAAACCGTCACAGTGAAAACGTATCGTCCCAGTATCGCAATGTTGCGTTATTTCAATCTCAGGACTAATCACATGAAATCTTTTTTGAAAAAAGCACTAGTTATCGGCGCTATTGCTTTGGCCCCTTCAGCTTATGCTGTTGAAATGACTGGAGCTGGCTCTTCTTTCATCTACCCAGTTCTAAGCAAATGGGCAGAGTCATATAAGGCTAAAAGTGGTGATGGTCTTAACTACCAGTCTATCGGCTCAGGTGGTGGTATCAAGCAAATTAAAGCTAAGACAGTAGATTTTGGCGCCACTGATGCTCCAATGTCATTTGACGATCTCCAAAGTAATGGCATGGTTCAGTTTCCCGCAATTATTGGCGGTGTAGTGGTTGTTGTGAATATTGAGGGCGTTGGCCCAAATCAGCTTAAGCTTTCAGGTGATTTGTTGTCAGATATTTTCCAGGGTAGCGTAACTGATTGGAGTGACAAGCGCGTTGCTCTTTTAAATCCGGGTATGAAGATTCCTACTGGTCCAATTACTGTTGTAACTCGTGCCGATGGTTCTGGCACCACTGCAATTTTTACTAGCTTTCTTTCTAAGGCAAGCAGCAACTTTAAAGAGGCAGTTGGTTTTGGTGCGCAAGTTAAGTGGCCTGCAGCCTCTACGGTTAGTGGCAAAGGTAATGAAGGTGTTGCTGCAAACGTAGCCCGCATTAAGAATTCTATTGGTTATGTTGAGTATGCATATGCCAAAAAGAATAACTTGAGCTACACACAAGTTCGCAATGCTGACGGCGTAATGGTATCTCCAACTGCTGAAGCATTTGCAGCTGCGTCAGCTGGTACAGATTGGTCTAAGTTTCCTGGCATGAATACATTCATCACATACGCTGCTGGTGCAAAATCTTGGCCTATTACCGGCGCTACTTTTGTTGTGCTTTACAAAAAGCCAGAAAATAAATCTCAGGCTGCTGCTGTGTTGAAATTTTTTGATTATTCTTTCAAGGATGGTAAAAAAGCAGCTTCAGAATTAGATTACGTTCCAATGCCTGATGCAACCGTAAATTACATCCGCAAGCAAGTATGGTCACAAGTTGACACTAAGTAAATCTTCTGCCTATTTTTGATCTCTACGACCCTGAATTTCGGGGTCGTTTTTTTAACTTTAGCTTAAGTCTAATGATGAATACTTTGGAATCAGCGGGCGCGCCGACGCTAGTTGCCGCAAGAATTGCGCGTCTTCAGCGCATTCAAGATTTTCTATTTCACCGCGTAACTCAATTTTTTTCTCTTTCAGTACTTTTTGCTTTATTGGGGATTATTGGTTCTTTATTTGTTAATGCATGGCCAGCATTGAAAGAGTTTGGGCCACAATTTTTCATTACACCAGCTTGGGATATTGTCAATGGTGAGTTTGGTGGACTGATTGCTATTTATGGAACCTTGGTTTCCTCGGTTATTGCGCTATTAATTGCGGTACCGCTCAGTTTTGGTATTGCTTTTTTCTTGACTGAAATTTGCCCACCACCGTTGAGGCGTCCACTGGGAACTGCAGTGGAGTTATTGGCTGCGGTGCCATCTATTATTTATGGCATGTTTGGCTTATTTGTTTTCGCACCAATCTTTGGTGATTATATTGAGCCAGCACTGCAAGCTACTCTAGGTCAAATTCCTCTTATCGGGGTTTTATTTTCTGGCCCACCGAACGGAATTGGAATGTTATGTGCCGGATTAATTCTTGCCTTGATGATTCTTCCCTTCATTGCATCGGTCATGCGTGATGTCTTTGAAATCGTTCCCCCTGTCCTAAAAGAGTCCGCCTATGGTATTGGTTGCACTACATGGGAAGTGGTGAGAAACATTGTTTTGCCATATACCAAAGCGGGAGTAATCGGTGGTGTAATGTTGGGTCTTGGCAGGGCACTGGGTGAGACGATGGCAGTTACTTTCGTTATTGGTAATGCGCAGCGTATTTCAGCTTCGCTTTTTGCGCCTGGAAGCTCAATTGCATCAACACTGGCCAACCAGTTTGGCGAGGCAGAGGCTGGTTTACATTACTCATCTCTTTTTGCTCTGGGGCTTGCTCTGTTTTTTATTACGTTTGTTGTATTGGCTTTTGCTAAATGGATGTTAATTAGCATGGAAAAAAAGCAAGGGCTTAAATCATGAGTTCAAATATAAATTTTGATATGGCTGTATTTGCTCGCCGAAAAAGGGCAAATAAAATAGGCCTGACTTTATCCATGATTGCAATGGCAATTGGAATGGCAAGTTTGATTTGGATTTTAAGTATCCTTTTTATCAAAGGTTTTTCAGCCATTAACTTAAATATGTTTATAGCGAGCACACCAGCACCAGGTACTGAGGGTGGTGGTCTGGCTAATGCAATTGTGGGTAGTCTTTTATTGGTCGGGTCATGCACATTTATAAGCACGCCTGTAGGCGTATTGGCAGGCCTTTATCTTTCTGAATATGGCGATCGCAGTCGAGTAGCTTCCTTGACTCGTTTCGTTACCGATATCATGCTTTCCGCACCATCAATCGTGATTGGTTTGTTTGTCTATGCCTTATATGTTGCCAAAGTCCAGCATTTTTCAGGGTGGGCTGGCACGATTGCATTGGCCCTAATTGCAATTCCAGTGGTTGTTCGTACTACTGAAAATATGTTGCGCTTGGTGCCAGGAAGTTTGCGTGAGGCAGCTTATGCTTTGGGAACCCCTAAATGGAAAGTGGCATTTATGGTTACCTTGCGTGCTGCACAAAGCGGCATTATGACCGGCATCCTTTTGGCTCTCGCCCGAGTTAGCGGTGAAACCGCGCCTTTATTGTTTACTGCCTTAAGTAATCAGTTTTTTTCTACAGACATGAATAAACCGATAGCTAATTTACCCGTGGTTATTTTCCAATTTGCGATGAGCCCTTATGACAACTGGGTAAGTCTTGCTTGGGGTGGATCTCTTTTGATTACATTCACTGTACTCGGTTTAAATATTTTGGCACGAGTGGTATTCCGTGAGAAGGTCCAAGGATGATGAGCAATATGAAAACAATGTTTGACTTAAATAAGATTGATAGTCAAGGGGGTAAAGTGGAAACAACAAATCAACATTCAGAGCAGACGGCGATGAATGCGCTTGAAGTTAGAAATCTGAATTTCTTTTACGGCGCTTTTCAGGGTCTCAAGAATATTAATCTTGATATCGAACAAGGCAAAGTTACGGCCTTCATTGGTCCCTCAGGCTGCGGCAAGTCCACACTACTGCGCACCTTGAATCGTATGTATGATCTTTATCCTGGCCAGCGCGCTGAAGGTGAAATCAATTTCTACGGCCAAAATATTCTTGAGCCAGGCCAGGATTTAAATCTCCTGCGCTCACGCATTGGTATGGTTTTCCAAAAACCAACCCCATTTCCAATGTCGATCTATGAAAACATTGCCTTTGGTGTTCGCCTCTATGAAAAACTCTCTCGCTCAGAGATGGATGAGCGTGTTGAATGGGCTCTAAACAAGGCTGCCTTATGGACCGAAGCCAAAGACAAGTTAAATCAAAGTGGTTTATCTCTTTCTGGTGGTCAGCAACAGCGTTTGTGTATTGCTCGTGGCGTTGCGGTCAAGCCGTCTGTCATTTTGCTAGATGAGCCAACTTCTGCATTGGATCCAATTTCGACTGGAAAGATCGAGGAATTGATCAATGAACTGAAGCATGAGTACACCATTGCTATCGTGACACATAATATGCAACAGGCCGCCCGCGTATCAGATTACACTGCTTATATGTACCTTGGTAGCTTGGTAGAGTACGGTAAAACAGACGAAATCTTTATCAAGCCTAAGCGTAAAGAAACAGAAGACTACATTACCGGTCGCTTCGGTTAATTGGAGATATTAAATGCCAGATAAACACCTCTCATCACAATTTGATGCTGATCTCAATTCACTATCAAGCCGTTTGCTTGAAATGGGTGGATTGGTTGAATCTCAAATTGCTACAGCTATGCGTGCATTCACGCAAATGGATATTGATACCTGCAACATCGTCATTGAAAATGAAAAGCTCGTAAATGATCTTGAGATTCAAATTGATCTTGCCTGTACCGAAGTCATTGCACGTCGTCAACCCACTGCTCGCGATCTTCGTTTAGTCATGGCTGTTTCAAAAGCGATTACTAATTTAGAGCGTGCAGGCGATGAAGCGGAGCGTGTTGCTAAACGCACCAAGCGTTTAATTGAATCTGGCTCAGCACACAACATTAACGTAGCCGAAATTCGTCTATCAGGACAAATGGCCATTACTTTATTGCGTCGAAGCTTAGATGCTTTCGCGCGACTTGATACTACGGCTGCCGCAGAAGTAGTTGCTGAAGATCGTCAAATTGATGAGGAATTCAGAGGCTTTGTTCGTAAATTGATTACGTATATGTCTGAAGATCCGCATATGATCAGCACGGGATTGGATATGTTGACAATTGCTAAAGCAATTGAACGCATTGGTGATCATGCTAAAAATATTGCTGAATTTGTGATTTACGTCGCTAAAGGGTCTGATGTGCGTCACATTCCGCATGAAGACTTGGTGCGCGAAGCTAATAAGCAGTAATTTAACTCCTGAACATGACTCACCGCATACTAATAGTTGAAGATGAGCCATCAATTGCAGAGTTAATTGCAATTAATTTGACCCATGCTGGCTATGAGGTCGAAAAGGCCATGCAAGCTGATGTAGCTCAAAGCATGATGAAAGAGCATTTGCCAAATCTTGTGATTTTGGATTGGATGCTTCCTGGTAAGTCTGGCGTTCAATTTGCCAAAGAATTAAGGGCAAACGACCGTACGAGAGGGCTCCCTATTTTGATGCTGACTGCTAAAAGCGAAGAGGCGGATAAAGTCTTAGGCTTGGATGCTGGTGCGGATGATTATGTTACTAAGCCTTTCTCGCCTAAAGAGCTGATTGCTAGGGTTAGAGCTTTGTTGCGCAGACAGGTTACAGTAGATGATGCTGGCCCTTTAACAGTTGGCCCTCTAAAGCTAGATCCTAGCTCTCACAGAGTCATGGCAATTTGGCCTAATGCTGAACCCAAACCAATTTCCTTAGGACCTACGGAATATCGACTTCTTCAGTATTTCATGGCCAACCCAGAACGAGTTCATTCACGTACAAATCTGCTCGATAAGGTATGGGGTAATGAGGTCTACATTGAAGAGCGTACTGTCGATGTTCATATCAAACGGCTAAGAGCAGCCTTAAGCCCAGTTGACTGCGATCGTTTTATTGAAACGGTCAGGGGTAGTGGCTACCGGATTACCAAGATACCGACTGAGACCTAGCCCTCATTTCAGGGCTTTTAGGGTTATTTAAGATCCATCCAGGAGATGGACTAAGATTGCACCATGATTTCTGCTATTACACGTTACTTTGTCTTCGTTTGCTTTGTTTTAATAGTCGCATTTTTTGCTCTGTATAAATGGGGCGCTGAATGGGCTATTCTTGCAAGCGTTTCTCTACTATCCATACCCTTGGTTTACTCCTATATCAATCTGGCTCGCCTAGGAAAGCATATCCAACTAGACACCATTGAGAGTATGTCCTTGCCAAGTGGATTTTGGGAAGAGGTATTTTTCAAGCTACAGCGATTGGTCAAGAATTTAAAGCAGAGAATGCGCGTCATTGAGCAGCAGCACGAACATTTTATCGAAGCCTTTCAAGCGTCCCCCAATGGCATTGTCATGTTGGATGAGGGCGATCACATTGAGTGGTGTAATTCAATCGCAGAACGTTTTTTTGGCTTGAACTATAAACGTGATGTGATGCAGCGGATTAATTTTCTGATACGCAGGCCAGAGTTTATTCACTATCTAAGTAAGCGTCACTTTGAAGAACCCTTGCTTCTTGAAAGAATGGGTCCAGACGGTAGCTTGAGTATTATGTTGCAAGCATTTCCCTTTGGAAATCGACGTAATTTATTGTTGGTGCAAAACGTGACTGATCTGCAAAAAGCAGATTCCATGAGGCGCGATTTCGTTGCGAACGTTTCTCATGAGATGAGAACGCCGATCACTGTATTGATGGGGTTTTTAGAGACAGTTCAAACCTTAGATCTTGAGAAGAGTCAACGCGATCAATATTGCGAGATGATGATGTCGCAGGCGCAGCGTATGAAAAGTTTAGTTGAGGACTTATTGACGCTCGCGAATTTAGAATCAAACTCACTACCAGCTGCAACGAATCAAATTAACACTGAAACGTTGATGGCATTGTTGAGAAATGATGCAGAGGCTTTATCCCAAGGAAAACATAGCTTTAGTTTTGAAGTGTTGGATCAGCAAAGTGTATTGGGTGAGGAAAGAGAAATCCTTTCTGCATTTAGTAATTTAGTATCGAATGCCATTCGTTACACTCCGGATGCAGGAATAATCAAGGTAAAGTGGGATATTAATTCACAAGGTCAGGGTGAATTTTCAGTTGAAGATACGGGCCCTGGCATTGCTTCAGAGCATCTTGCGAGACTAACGGAGCGTTTTTATCGAGTGGACAGAAGTCGTTCTCGCGATACGGGTGGTACTGGATTAGGTCTGGCAATTGTCAAGCACATTGCAAGTCGACATCAAGCCCAGCTATTGATCGAAAGTATGCCGGGCAAAGGCAGTACTTTTACACTGCGATTTCCTAAAGAGCGCTTAACTCCTTAGGATTAGTCTTTCTTCTTCTTTTTCTTCTTTTTTGATTCTTTGGTTAGCTTTTCGGTTTTTCCGCTAGCGTATAGGCACCATACCTTGATCTCTTCGAATAGCTCAACGAGATCATCGTGTGGAAGGCTTTTTAAATCAACCAGCCCAATGGCCCCAGTTTCTTGCAGTTGTTTCACTGCATCTTCATATCGATAATCACTCATGGCATATATTTGTCATTGTTTGGATGCCCAATCCTAACAAAGTAATATGACAAATTACTCTTTTCTGACCTTTTTAATAGGTTTTTAGTCAGGCTCGTTCGAAATCTCAGAGCTGCGCCTAACGCCATTCAGTCTTGCAAACAGCCTTTCCATGGGGCCGCCGATCATTAATGTCAGCAAAATCGTAGCCAAAGAGAGCCCTCCTAGGGCGAATTGCCCAGCCCCAAATGCTGCCCCAATGAGGGCGCAAGCCCAAAGGCTTGCTGCTGTAGTCAGGCCGTGGACCCGTTGTGAGCGTTGTTCTCGAATAATGACGCCGGCACCCAGGAAGCCAAGGCCAGTAATAAGCCCCTGAAGAACGCGACTAACGGACTGAGCATCATCTTTTACAAAGTCGCTGATGAGCATTACGGCCGTTGCTGAGCCAATTGCCACCAAAGAGTGAGTACGGATTCCGGCAGATTTATGGTGAAGCCAGCGGTTTAGGCCAAGTACGGATCCAACAAAAAGGGCCAGGGCTAATCTGAGGGCAATCGTGCTGTAGAGATCCCAATCAAACATCTGAATTTCCTTATTGGATAAATGTTTATATAAGTTGGAGTGTATCTCAGCTACGTCAAATGGTAATAAAAGCGCCTTCACCTTGTCATTTCGACGCTAAATAATGTAATCGTTGTGTAAGGGGTATTTTTACAAAATAAAAATATCTAGGTTAATCTTTCATCACAAGGATTTTCATGAAAAAAACTTTATTGGCAATCTGGCAGGCATGGTATGAAGCTCGCCTAGCTTATGCAAATCGTTATGCTTCCCATCGTCCTGGTAGTTGAATTTGGTTTTTTATTATTTGGTCATTTGTTTGTAATAAAGAACTACTATCGTTCATTAGTCAGATCATTTCTGACCAAGACAACGCTGTATCGTTCTTCCTTATAACCCAGCTCGCGCTGGGTTTTTTCTTTTTACGACTTTAATAGAACTGAAATATATAAGCCATAGGATAGTGATAACGATGAATAACTGGAAAGCCAAAGCCCTATGAATGCAGACCTAACAAAATACTTATCGGATGTATTTCGTAATGAAGTTCGGGGCAGCGCCGATCTGAAGGTCATGAATAATGCAATGCAAGCAGGGAAAGATCTAGTGGATCCAAAGATGGATCAATTTGTGCTCGATAAAAGGTTTTCATTGCGCTTGGATGAAATTATTTAATTAATATTTTTTTGTAGTTGTCTATTCATGAGCTCTCCATACAACATTTTATTTCTGTGCACTGGTAATTCAGCTCGTTCTATTCTTGCTGAGGCGCTTGCAACTACCCTGAGCCACGGACGTTTTATAGGCTACTCAGCTGGCTCAAAGCCAAAAGCATATGTACATCCGATTGCTTTGAAGCTTGCAAGGGAGATGGGATATCCACTCGAATTACTTAGAAGTAAAACTTGGGATGAGTTTGGTAGGGAAGACGCACCGCACATGGACTTCATCATCACTGTTTGCGATTCTGCTGCGGGCGAGGATTGTCCTTATTGGCCTGGCCACCCCACAACTGCGCATTGGGGTTTTATCGATCCAGCCGCTGTGACTGGTAGCGATCAGGATATGTGGGATGCTTTTAGAAAGGTAGAGATGGGGTTACGTAATCGCATCGAGTTATTACTTGATCTCCCGATAGATAAGTTAGATCACTTACAAATAAAAGATGAGCTCCATTCTATTCATCAGCAATGTAATTAAAGTTTTATAAGTACACATCACTATGGCTACCTATAGCGTCAATTACGCTGGATTCTCGCTCAGCACCCATCAAAAATTTAATCTTGCCAGGTCAATCACGAAGATTCATGCTGACGTCACTGGTGCAGAGGCCTACTTTGCCCAAGTTATTTTTAAGCAATTGGATCTGCATGATTGCTTTATTGGAGGCGTTCTTCTTGATGAGCCTCACATCTTTTTAAGTGGACAAATTCGCAATGGGAGGAGTGAGCAAATGAAAAAGCAACTGCTCGTAGAACTCGAGGTTGCGATTCAGAGTATTACCACCTTGGCAGGGCATCAGATTTGGGCTTATATTGACGAAATTACCCCTAGCCAAATGATTGAATACGGCCAAATATTGCCTGCAGTAGGGGATGATGGCGTGTGGTTCTCGACTTTACCGGCAAGCATTCAGAAGATGTTAAATTACCTGAATTCATAGTTAGCCCCGTTCTTGGAATAGCTTTAATATGGGTGGGTATATTCATTACCCAGGTAGCCCATGCCCTCACAAAAGAAGCCCAAATTTGCTGTTCTTAGGTCGGTAGAGTCTTTCAGTAATCCTAGACCCAGCATCAAAAAACGCATGGCTGATGGTAAGGCCTTGCGAAAAGTGGTGAGTATTGCTCAGCAGGGTATTTATACTCCGCCAAAACATCGAACTGATCCCATTACGATTCTGGAGGATCAAGCGAAGACTCGAATTAAGTCCTTGATTCCGATTCGATACGAGCGTATGTTGCAGTCACCCTTTGCATTTTATCGAGGGGGAGCTGCAATCATGGCTCAAGACTTAGCCAACCAGCCATCTACAAATATTACAGTTCAGTTGTGTGGAGATATGCACGTATCTAACTTTGGCTTGTTTGGCACTGCCGAACATCGACTGGTATTCGGTATTAATGACTTTGATGAAACTTTGCCAGGTAGTTGGGAGTGGGATCTTAAACGACTTGTTACTAGTGCAGTAATCGCTTGTGAGAGCAATGGTGGCGATAAAGCATTGAGTAAAAAAATAGTATTGCGTATATGCGCCGAATATCAAAAACGGATGGCTCAGTATGCACATATGCCTTATTTGGATTTAGCCCAACAATTTATTAGCGATGCAGATATTCGCAAGAATTTTTCCAAAGAACATCAAAAGCAAATTGATATTTATTTAAAGCAAACTAAAGGGCAGGGCAATATACAGGTATTGCAAAAGCTCACTACGCTGGTTGGTAAAGATAGGCGAATCATCAATAAGCCTCCATTAATTGAGCACTTTAAAGAGAATGCTTATGGGCGGCCCCTTAGTTCCCTAATTGATAAGGCCTTGTTAAATTATTCAAGCACTTTACTTGCTGATCGCAAGATTCTATTTGGGCGCTACTTTTTAAAAGATTTTGCACGCAAGGTCGTTGGTGTAGGGAGCGTGGGTACCAATTGCTTAGTCCTCTATTTTGAGGGGGATAGTGAAAACGATCCCTTGTTCTTGCAATACAAGGAAGCGCAAAAATCTGTCTTAAGCCCCTATTTGGGAGAATCTATTTATCGTGATATGGGTCAGCGTGTGGTCGCTGGTCAGAGATTACTACAAGGCGCTCCTGATATCTTTTTGAACTATGGCTCCGTACAGTTTGATATAGACAAGAGTGAGGGATTTTATCTTCGCCAACTGCGTGATATGAAGGGCGGTATTCCGATTGGTCCTGACGGCATTTCCCTAAAGAGCTTTGCTGACTATTCAAGATTGTTCGGCTGGGCTCTAGCGCTTGGGCATGCTCGTTCCGGAGATGCAGCTGAGCTTAGTGGGTATTGTGGGGAGTCAAAGGAATTCGGTGAGGCAATGTATTCCTTTGCAAGGTCCTATGCAAAGCAGAATGAGCAGGATTTTGAGTTATTTCGTAAGGCGGTTAAATCTGGCAGATTGAAAGCTGCTAAGAATAAAACGGCTCTCTAAGGCCTATCAGGCGGCAGTCATCAGAGTGTCACGTGATTGGTAGATATTGTAGGATCCCTTATCTTATTCACCATTTCAGCCCTATGAAAACTCACCGCCTTATCAGGATCATTTCCTTCATTTTTTTTGGATCGATTGCAGGATGCATTCAGGCTTCGGCTATTTACCCAATCGACCAAGCTGCCATCTTGGCTGGCTCTAAGTTTGATATCAAAATTGAATTTAATACCGTCATTAATGCTACGGATGCATTCATTGAACTCAATGGTGTGCCAATAAATAAATTCATTAGTGCCAAACCCGAGTTTATTTCTAATGAAAACGGCAAGGGTAGCTCTATTATTTATAGGGATGTTCAGCTATCTAAGGCCGGCAAATATCAAATCGTGGCTCGGGCATTCCAGGAGCGCTTGCAAGTGAATTGGGATGTGTATGCAAGCGGACCACGTCGAGTAAAAAATGTGATCCTCTTCATTGGCGACGGCATGACGATTGCTAATCGTACAACTGCTAGAGTGCTATCAAAAGGGATTCAAGAGGGTAAATATCAAGGTAGATTGGCATTTGACGATATGCCGAGCACCGCGATGATTGGTACTTCAGGATCTGACTCTCTTATTACGGACTCTGCGAATTCCATGAGCGCCTATACAACAGGGCATAAGACAGCAGTCAATGCCATGGGCGTATATGTATCACGTGCCAACGACAATCTTTCTCATCCTAAGGTAGAGACGATTGCTGAGCTGATCAAGCGCAACACCAAAATGGCAGTGGGCATTGTTTCTGATGCTGAGCTAGAAGATGCAACGCCTGGCGCAATGGTTTCTCACACAAGACGGAGGGCTGACAAGCAATATATCGCTGATCAACTGCTATCAAGTGGTGCAGAAGTCATTCTTGGAGGTGGATCGGCTTATTTTTATCCTCAGTCAGCAAAGGGTTCTAAGCGTAAGGATGAGAAAAGCTTAGTAGATGGCTTTAAGTCCGATGGTTATCAATTGGCATTTACAAAACAGGAATTGATTTCCGCATCTGAGAATAAGAATACTAAAAAATTATTCGGCGTCTTTCATCCCGATAATATGGATGGATCATTGGATCGCCTCTATCTGAAAAAGAATACGGTTGAACAGTATCCTAATCAGCCGGATTTAACGGAGATGACTCAATCGGCCATTGATGTCCTGTCTAGAAATCCCAATGGATTTTTCTTGATGGTCGAGGCAGCTTTGATTGATAAGTTTAATCATCCTTTGGATTGGGAACGCGCTGCCTTTGACACCATCATGCTGAGTAATGCAGTCCAAATCGCCAAGGACTTTGCTAAAACACATCCGGATACTTTAATCATCGTGACGCCAGATCATACGCACAGCGGATCCATCAGTGGGGTTGTGCATGATGAAAAGCCTGGGCCGTTGCGTGAAAAGGTTGGTACATATGCTGAGGCGGGCTACCCTAACTATCCAAAAGCGGATGTCCAGGGTTACCCAACTAGGATCGATGTATCCAATCGAATCGCTTTCTTCTATAGCGCTTACCCCGATCATTATGAAACGATGCATCCTAAGCTTGATGGCACTTTTGTTCCGGCAAGCAAGGATGATGCTGGCAAATATGTAGCCAATCCAAAGTACGTTCAATTGCAGGAGGATGCCATTCACGTGGGTGGCAATCTCCCTGCTAATCAGGAATCAGGGGTTCATTCGGCTGATGACGCCGTTCTGAATGCCATGGGCCCTGGTTCGGAAAAATTCAAGGGCTTTATGGATAACACCGAGGTATTTAAAGTGATGGTAGAGTCTTTAGGTCTTGGCTCAAAATAAATACCAGTCCTATGGAATTTGTTAGCAATATTAATTACGCGTCGTTAGCTGATACCGCAATCAGTCTAACTGCCGCTTTTTTCTTTGGCGGCTTAATTGGTCTAGAGCGTCAATATCGCCAACGGACGGCAGGCTTAAGAACCAATATTCTGGTTGCTATTGGCGCTGCAATATTTGTTGATGCTGGCAATCGCCTAACTGGCCATGATGGCGCCGTCCATGTGATGGCCTATGTGGTTTCTGGTATTGGCTTCTTAGGTGCCGGTGTCATCATGCGTGAAGAAGGTAATGTTCGCGGGATTAATACGGCTGCTACCTTATGGGCTTCGGGAGCGGTGGGCGCATGTGCTGGCGCAGATTTGATATTAGAGTCTGGCTTGGCAACTTTATTTATCTTAGCCGCCAACACTCTGTTGCGACCGGTCGTGACGTTTATCAATCGTCAGCCACTCGATACCATCTCGGTGGAGGTGACGAATTCGGTTTACATCATCACTCCTAAGCATGCTCAAAAGCATGCCTTAAAGCAATTCATTAAGACCTTGGAAGAAGCGGGATACCAAACCCAAGACATTGAAGTACATCAATTTGGAAGTGATGATGTTGAAATACAAGCGGTTTTAACGGCATCAGCTGTTGATGGGGGTGAGATGGATCAGCTCATCGCAAAAATTGCTGATCAAGATTTCGTGACCCAGGCATTCTGGAGCCCCAGTACAACCGACTAAGCCATTTATTCCAAATGACACAATACTGAAATAATTCTAGTTCAGTATTGCGATGTGAATACATCCACTGCATTAATAGAATCGATCGTCACCTGCCCTCATTGCCAGGCTTCAGAGGCTATCAATATTGAGCATGGTTCATCTCAACACCTGTATCGTTGCCGCTCTTGTAGCGCTATCTTGAGGCCAAAATCCGGTGATTGCTGCATTTTGTGCAGCTTTGGTAACCGCGATTGTGCTAGCTCAGAGCAAAACTTAGCAGCCTAGACAGGGCGAAACTATCCCAGCCACAAAGGCTTGCTGTTGATTTCATCAGGATGTCATGGTTTTTACATAAAATAGACATAATTGAGACAGCATTCTATTTTTGGGGAATATTTTGGCCAGCAATACCGTGGATCCTTTAGTGCAATCGGCAGACCTTGTGGCTGCAGTCGACTTGGGGTCCAATAGTTTTCGCATGCTGGTAGCCCAAGCGGTAAATACTCCCTCTGGCACCCAGTTGCGCCCTATAGATACCTTGCGTGAGACGGTTCGCCTAGCTGCAGGACTTACTGAAAATAAATTACTTGGCAATGACGCTTATCAGAGAGGTTTGATTGCTATTCGACGTTTTGGTGAGCGCATTCGTGGGTTTGATCCTGCCAATGTTCGAGCAGTAGCAACTAATACTTTGCGCGTCGCCAAAAATTCTCAACAATTTATAGAAGACGCGCAAGTGGCTCTTGGGTTTCCGATTGAAGTCATTGCTGGAGTTGAAGAGGCGCGACTGATTTATATTGGAGCAGCGCATGAGGTTCAGGCGGTACAGGGCAATAGATTGGTCATTGATATTGGCGGCGGCTCTACAGAATTCATTATTGGCAAAGGCTATGAGCCAAAGCTGATGGAAAGCCTCTATATTGGCTGCGTCTCACATAGCATGCGCTTTTTCCCCAAAGGGAACATTGATGCTCACGCCTTCAAGGAGGCTGAGTTGGCGGCTCGCCGTGAAATACAAGTTATCTCGGGTGCTTATCTAAGAAGCGGCTGGAAGCAGGTGATTGGTTCTTCCGGTACCGCTAGAGCTCTAGCGGATCTCATTGGGAATAATCACTTCAACGGGAGTAGTGATGGCTTAATGATGGGTCGCGTCAATAGCACAAGCGGAATTATTACCCGCGAAGGTTTAAAGAATCTCAAGAAACACTTGTTGAAATATGAGCATGTCAATCAAGTGGAGTTAGAGGGCCTGAAGGATGATAGAAGATCCGTTTGGCCAGGTGGTTTGGCGATTATGTTGGCGGCATTTGATGAATTAGGTATCGAAGAAATGGAAGTGACGGATGCTGCATTGCGTAGCGGGGTCTTATATGACCTCCTTGGCCGATCACAGCATCACGATATGCGCTATGTGACCGTAGAGCAATTTATGCAACGCTATACCGTCGATCGAGAGCAGGCTGACAGGGTTGGAAAATTGGCAGCTGATTTTTTACAGCAATTACCAAAACCAGAATCAGAGAGTAGGGCTGACAACGTCGCTTTATTACAGTGGGCAGCCAATCTACATGAAATTGGTTTGTCAATCTCCCATAACGGCTATCACAAGCATTCCGCTTATATAGCTGGCAATGCGGACATGCCTGGTTTTTCCAAAAATGATCAAGCCAGACTTGCGGCATTGCTCATTGGGCATACTGGCAAATTAGGCAAGCTAGCGAATAACGCTAGTTTTCAAGACTGGCGCATGCTCTTTTGTTTGCGACTCGCTCAAGTGCTTTGTCGTGGCCGAAATGACACTAACTTTCCTAAGGTAAAGGTTTCTGAGCATGCCGGTTCATATTTAGTGAGTCTGCCTAAGGAGTGGGTTGAGAAGCACCCTTTGACTGAATTTAGCCTTCTGAAAGAGGCGGCAGAATGGGAAAGGGTTGGACGCTCTTACCAAGTGAGCTTTAAGTAGATCGCTAAGTGAGGATAAAAAAAGCCACTTCAATACGAAGTGGCTTTTTGCTTAAAAGCTAGTACCTGAAACTTACAGACCTAGAAAATGCTTTGCATAGCGTGGGTTGATTTCTGATAGACGCAACATAGTCAATAAGTCGGCTGTATTGAAATCTGGATCCCAAGCTGGAGCGCTACAAATTTTTGCCCCAAGTTTTAGGTAACCCTTGATCAACGGTGGGGGTTGTACATCTAGACCACCATTTAACTTGTCAAGGGGCAAAGGCAAGCGCGGGAAGGCATGGAATTCTGTTGGCGCCATTTGATCATTGCCTAAGGAGTTATATAAGCTCGCAGCAAAGTGGCCACCATCCGCCATTGGAATGCTTGCACAGCCCAACATGATTTCATAGCCATTCTTTTGCATGTACTGAGCTAAACCACTCCATAAGGCCATGATGACTGCGCCAGAGCGATAGTCTTGGTGAACACAAGATCTGCCCAACTCAACCAATTTAGGGCGGAGGTGATCAATGCGAGATAGATCAAACTCAGAATCAGAATACAGGCGACCGATTTCTAGAGCTTTATGTGGAGGCAATACACGGTAGGTGCCAACCACCTTGAGGCTATCTTGATCGCGAATCAATAAATGGTCGCAGTAGGAGTCGAATTCATCAACATCTAAGCCTTCTGCGTTCTTAGGGAGATTCGCACCCATTTCTTCAGCGAATACTTTATAGCGCAATCTTTGCGCTTCTTTAATCTCGCCCGGTGTACTTGCCCAAACAACTTGAAATGCCGGTTTTTTGGGTTTATCAATCTGGATAGCTGGACTTGGATCTACTTCCTTTAATTCAGCTCTTGTCTTAGCAGTAAAAGGCTTTCCAAAGAGCTTTTTGGCTAATTTTTTAGAGAGCTTCTGCAATGCGCCTGGCTTTTTTCTTTTTAGCGCCTTCACTTTTCTAGGGGCAAAAATCTCAAATGAACCAATTGGGTTAGGGATATCAGACATGGCTGGCCTTTTGTAAGGTAATTAAAGTTTCTGAAGCAGGGGGATGCAGACTGCAGCCCAGAGTAGAGCTGCCACAAATAGGGCAAGCATGACGGCAGCACTGCCAAAATCTTTTGCCCTTTTGGAAAGATCATGGTGTTCGAATGAAATACGATCAATCGCAGCTTCTACACTGGAGTTCAATAGTTCAATAACCAGCACCATCATCAAGGAAGAGATCAATAATGATTTCTCCAATAGTGTGATCGGTAATACGAGGGCGGCTGGTGTTAGCAATGCAAATAAAGTGAGCTCTTGTCTAAAGGCGCTCTCTTCCATGAATGCATAAACCAAACCGCACCAAGAGTTCTTGGCTGCATGCCATGCTCTGGCAAGGCCTCGATTGCCCTTATGCGGGTTTTGATCTATGTGGTATGGAGAGTTCAAAATATGTTTTCTTAGGCGAGTGCTGTGACGTGAACTTCTGTTGTTGGTACAGGCTTGAGATGATTGGCAAATTGCTCGGAAGCCGCTCTCCAGGAGAATTTCTCTGCATGTGCGCGTGCCACTTCACGGGGAATCTTGAGGGCCTGCATGCAAGCTTCACGAAGATCTTCATTCATGGCGCCTGAATTAGAATTTCCTAGCACATCAATTGGGCCGGTCACTGGGTAAGCCGCTACTGGAGTACCGCATGCCATTGCCTCAAGTAATACCAGGCCAAATGTATCGGTCTTGCTAGGAAATACAAATACATCTGCCGCCGCGTAGACTTTTGCTAACTCATGCTGCTGTAGTACTCCCAGGTAGTTCACTTCTGGGTATTTTTCTTTTATTCCAGCCATCGCCGGACCGTCTCCTACCACCCACTTTGAACCTGGCAAATCGATTTCTAAAAATGCGTTGATGTTTTTCTCAACAGCCACTCGGCCTACATACAAAAAGATGGGATGGGCAGTATTTAAGGCCTTTGAATCCTGCATCTTGAAAATGTCTAGATCAACACCTCTTGACCACAGCACCACGTTATCTAGACCATATGCCTCTAGATCATCCTTAACGACAATCGTGGGAGCCATAACAGCCATAGACGGTTTATGAAACCAGCGAATAAACGCATAGGTAATGGCTAGAGGAATGCCAGTACGTGCTTTGACATACTCGGGAAAACGGGTGTGATAGGCGGTAGAAAATGGCAGGCGATTTTTGACTGCATAGGCTCTGGCAGATAAACCCAATGGGCCTTCAGTTGCAATATGCATCGCATCCGGTGCGAATGCTTTAATGCGACGCGCGACTTCTTTGCCCGGAAATAGTGAGAGTGCAATATCAGGATAGGTTGGGCAAGGAATAGA
This sequence comes from uncultured beta proteobacterium, assembly GCA_903892315.1. Next base: position 46,416 of record CAITHY010000068.1, read on the forward strand.
TTTAAACCCGCTAGGGGTAATCATCTCCACCTCATGTCCCATGGCAGTTAATTCCGCGCGGGTTTGTTTCAAGGTTCTGACAACGCCGTTAACTTGTGGATCCCATGCATCCGTAATAATCATAATTTTCATAACGCAGCCTCTTAGATGAGTGATTCGATAGCGGGTTGAAGGGTGACTTGAGGAGTTTCAGCTGGCTCACCCTTGATGTGCGTCCAGTAAATAATTTTGAGTTCGCCTGTTTGTGTTTCAACTAGGGCAGAAAGGCTTTCAACCCAATCACCATCGTTGCAGTACAACAAGCCATCAATCTCACGAATTTCTGCTTTGTGAATGTGTCCACAAACAACCCCGTCACAACCTCTTAAGCGAGCCTCTCTGGCCATAATGTGCTCAAAGTCGGCGATGTAGCTAACGGCATTCTTGACTTGGTGCTTCAGATATTGAGATAGCGACCAATACTGCAATCCCATCTTGGCCCTGACCATATTGAAGTATCGATTCACGTAAAGAATGAATGAATACAGGTTGTCACCAACGTAAGCAAGCCACTTAGCGTATTGCATTACGCCATCAAACTGATCGCCATGCGTTACCCATAGCTTTCGGCCATCTACGGTCGTGTGAATGACTTCTTCAACTACCTTGACATCGCCAAATGAAAGTCCAAAGAACTGTCTGGCGCTTTCATCATGGTTTCCGGGGACGTAGATCACTTCACTCCCTTTGCGAGCTTTGCGCAAGAGTTTTTGCACAACGTCGTTATGTGTTTGAGGCCAGTAGAAGGACTTCTTCAGTCTCCAACCATCGATAATGTCACCAACAAGGTAGAATTTATCCGCTTCGTTGTGCTTTAGGAAATCGAGAAGGTAGTCTGCCTGACACCCTGATGTTCCAAGGTGTACGTCTGAAATCCAGATGGCTTTGTAATGCATCATGAAACAGTATTAAGCCTACTGAGTATGAAACCAGCGTGACAGTTCTAAGACAGTTTTATGACGCTGCAATCCATTTTCTTAAATTGATTTATATTTCTATCTGATATGAGTCAGAATCAGCACTCCAAACAGCCCCTATTTCAATATTGGGCCACAGCATGGCCGTGGATGTTGGTGTGGAGTCATGTGATTGCTGGATTGACTACTCTGTTTTTTCAGTTTCCATTTGCCACTCAGGAAGCTAAAAATACCCATATTCAGAAATGGTCGATAAGACTGCTATCTATTTTTGGGATTGAATTAAGGCTCAAAAATCCAGAAATTCTTCCAGCTACTCCCTATCTGCTGGCATCAAACCATATTTCTTGGATGGATATTCATGCGATCAATGCTTTTAAGCCGATTCGATTTGTAGCAAAGTCTGATGTAGAGGGATGGCCCATATTTGGGTGGATGGCCAAACAATTAGGCACTGTTTTTATCAGGCGTGATAACGCTCGTCATGGAAAACATATTGCTGGCGAGGTGGCAAAGGTTCTGGATACGCAGTCGGTCTGCATTTTTCCAGAAGGTACTTCCACAATAGGTGAGGGTGTCCTACCATTTAAACCCAATTTATTTGAATCGGCTGTGATTGCTCGGGTGCCAGTCTATTCCTTGGTGATTAGCTATAGATCATCCCTATCCTACGAGAGAAGTGATGTGGCAGCCTTTATTGGGGATATGGGTTTGCTAGAGTCGATGGCTAAGATCTTGAAGGATCGCAACCTGATCGTGGAGCTAACCTTTTTGCCGCCCTCGGGAGCCAGTCCAGATGCATCGAGCGACCGGAAGTGGCTGGCATTACATAGCCAGGAGGCTATCGCCGCTTATATCAAGGGCAATCCTCGCATGATGTAATAAATGTGTCATCATTTCTAGCTATAAATCTAGTCTAGGAGCGTAAACCAATGACATCGAAGCATAACGAAATGGCCGAATGGTATCGCCGTGCCCAAGAAGAAATTCTTGATAGCATGGACGAAGAGCTTGAAATGGAGCTCGATGACGATCGCTTATCGCACGATGGAAGTGAGAGCTCTGAAATTCCACGCAATGTCTACTTCCGCGAGCTTTTTAGGCTCCAAGGCGAGTTAGTTAAGTTACAAGATTGGGTGGTGGCCAACAAGCTTAAAGTAGCAGTTCTATTTGAAGGTCGTGACTCTGCAGGTAAGGGTGGTGCGATCAAGCGGATTACTCAACGACTTAATCCCCGCGTCTGTAAGGTAGTTGCTTTACCTGCTCCTAACGAGCGCGAGAAAACCCAGTGGTACTTTCAACGATATATTTCCCAGTTACCTGCAGGTGGTGAGATCGTTCTATTTGATCGCAGCTGGTATAACCGCGCTGGCGTTGAAAGGGTGATGGGCTTTTGTTCTGATGATGAGTACGAAGAATTTTTAAGAACGGTTCCTGATCTTGAGCGCATGATGATCAGTTCAGGCATTATTTTGATTAAGTATTGGTTCTCTATTTCTGATGATGAGCAGTACAACCGCTTCATGATGCGTATTCACGACCCATTAAAGCAGTGGAAATTAAGTCCGATGGATTTAGAGGCAAGAAGGATGTGGGAGGCCTATACCAAGGCTAAAGAGACCATGCTTGAACGCACGCATATTCCTGAGGCGCCATGGTGGGTGGTTGCGGCCAATGATAAGAAAAAGGCTCGCCTAAACTGTATTACGCATTTGCTAAGTCAAATCCCTTATCAAGAGATAGATCATCCAGAGATTACTCTGCCTGAGCGTGTGCATAACCCAGATTATCTACGTGGGCCAGTGCCTCCTGAGATGTATGTGCCTGAGATTTTCTAAGGCCTTATTTTTCTAGCTTAGATAGTTTGCCGTCCCATTTGAAGGTGATATCTGTATTAACCTTCAATAGGCTTTTATCTTTTCCTGGATATGAAATTCTAGAAAGAAGATCTTGAATCATATTGATATGAGCAACTTTCTTATCATTTGCTTTCACGATGATCCAGGGCGCATCCTTAGAGCTGGTTTTTTCTAGCATGTCATTTCTGCACTTGCTATAGGCATTCCATTTCTTTTGCGCCTGCTGATCAATCGGGCTGATCTTCCATTGCTTGAGGGGGTCTTTAGCTCTATCTGCAAGACGGACGGCCTGTTCTTTTTTAGAGATATCTAAATAGTATTTGAGAATAGTGATACCTGAGCTTGTCAAGATGGATTCAAACTCATTTACGGTTCCCATGAAGTTAGTGTATTGCGGTTGAGTGCAGAAATTCATCACTCTCTCAACGCCAGCACGGTTGTACCAGCTGCGATTGAATAGAACAAACTCACCTTTCTTGGGGAGCTCGGCTACGTATCTTTGAAAATACCATTCTGCAGATTCACTATCAGATGGTTTTCCAAGGGCAACTACGCGAGTTTCTCTAGGACTTAAGTGTTGAGTGATGACTTTAATAGTGCCATCCTTGCCTGCGGTATCGCGGCCTTCCAGAATGACTAATATCTGATCACCTTTGCTGATCAGGCTATTTTGTAGCTTTACTAACTCAATTTGCAATAAACGAAGTTGATCATCATAGCTAGATGGCTCTAGCTTAACTTTGCCTTTTTGGCTCATTAGCTTGCTTCGTTGGTATCCGCTGGTTTTGGGGAGGAGCCTTTTTAGTAGGCGCCTTTTTTGCGGGAGTCTTCTTAGCGGCCGCTTTCTTAGTTGGCACTTTCTTCGCGGGAGCTTTTTTTGCCGCTACCTTCTTAGCCGGAGTTTTTTTAGGGGCATCTTTTTTGTCTAACTTATCCAGCGCCTTTGCAAGTTTGTCGATGAGCTTTTCTCTATCGGACTCCAATTTGTCGAGCTTTTTTAATAACTGCTTCACTAATTTCTTTTGGCTCATGCTGATTCCTAGGTTTACTTTTTGATTCTGACGAATGAACGGGCTTTTAATCGATCCTACGTTCTATTCTCAGGATTTTCAAGCATTTATGACAATATAAGTCACTTTTATGTCATTGATTACCCCAGTAATGCACTTCATATTTCTATATAATTAGAAATATGAAAAATACTAATGCCATCAAAGCATTCCTCGCACTGGGTCAAGAGACCCGCTTGAATATATTTCGTTTGATAGTTCAGCGAGGTGATACTGGATTAACGCCTAGCGAGATCATTGAAAAACTAGGAGTTGCTAATGCCACACTTAGCTTTCACCTCAAAGAGTTGGTAGGCGCTCAATTATTGTCAGTAGAGCGTCAGAGTCGCAATCTGATATATCGACCCAATGCAAACTTAGTTCAAGAGTTAAGCGGGTTCTTGCTTGAAAACTGCTGCGGTGGCAAATCATGCATTCCGGTAGCAATCTTTAAAAAAGCGAAGGCCAAATGAAGCCATTCAATATTCTCTTCTTGTGCACTCATAATTCTGCTCGGTCTGTTTTAGGGGAGGCTCTTGCTTCAACCCATGTCAGCGGCAAATTTGTTGGTTACTCGGCAGGGTCTACGCCAGGCACCACAGTCAATCCATTTGCACGTGAGTTGGCCCTACAGATGGGTTACGACGAATCGAAATTGCGTTCTAAATCCTGGGATGAATATGGCTTGCCGGATGCCCCTCAGATGGATTTCATTGTGACTGTTTGTGACAATGCTGCTGGAGAGGTTTGTCCTTATTGGCCTGGCAAGCCCGCTACTGCGCATTGGGGCTTCCCGGACCCTTCGCAAGTTGTGGGGTCGGATGACGATAAACGCCGCGCCTTTAAAGAAGTCATGATCGGCTTGAAAAAGCGTATTGATCTGCTGGCGGATATGCCCTTAGATCGCCTCAATTCACTCAGCCTTCAAGACATTCATCACAAATTATGAGTACTGTTACCAGCAAACTTTCCTTTTTAGATCGATACCTCACAGTTTGGATTTTTACTGCCATGGCCTTGGGTATTGGCTTGGGGTATTTTGTTCCTGGGGTGGAGGGGTTCATTAACTCCTTTCAGTCTGGAACAACAAACATTCCGATAGCGATCGGGTTGATATTGATGATGTATCCACCGTTTGCTAAGGTGAAGTATGAAGACTTACCTGACGTCTTCAGAGACAAACGAATCTTTGGTTTGGCATTCCTTCTCAATTGGATTGTGGCGCCCACCTTGATGTTCTTTCTGGCTATCCTTTTTGTCCCTAATCAGCCGGAATATATGGCGGGTCTGATCTTGATTGGAATAGCGCCTTGCATTGCCATGGTCATTGTTTGGAATGACATCGCTAAAGGCTCTACTGAGTATGCTGCAGGATTGGTAGCCTTTAATGCAGTGTTTCAGGTGCTGTTCTTTAGTGCGTATGCCTATTTCTTCTTAAGTGTCTTGCCGCCCTATTTTGGTTTTGCAGGCTCTGTTGTCAATATCACCATTGCTGAGATCGCCAAGACGGTAGCTATATATTTAGGGGTTCCATGTGTAGCTGGATTCTTAACCAGATTTATTGCTCTGAAGTTTCTAGCGAGAGAGTGGTATCAAAATACCTTCGTTCCTAGAATCGGTAAACTTACTTTAGTAGCACTACTCTTTACGATCGTGGTGATGTTTAGCTTGAAAGGGAAGTTGATCCTTCAGCTACCAATGGATGTTCTCACCATCGCGATTCCATTGCTGGTCTTCTTTGTAGCGATGTTCCTACTGACGTTCTTCATCACCACAAAGATGGGAATTGAGTACAAGCGCTGCTGTACGTTATCTTTTACGGCTTCGAGCAATAATTTTGAGTTAGCTATTGCCGTTGCAATAGCAGTGTTTGGCATTAACTCGGGGGCTGCATTTGCTGCGGTGATTGGACCCTTGGTGGAAGTACCTATTATGGTTGGTCTTGTTTCAGTCGCTCTCGTGCTTAAAGAGAAGTTCTTTCGGACTTAATGCTGCAATTTCCTGCTTTTCATAAGTGGGAATAAGATAGAATTTATCCATCTCTTCTCGGTTGGGCAGCACTCAAAATGTTAAGTCGCTATTTATTTCTACTAATGTGTTTACTGTTAGCAGCCTGCTCAACCCCGGTGAGTCAATTTGGGGTGTATAGACAATCTGATGGTACGGTCGGTGTGCATGCGCCTAAGGATACCAAGGAGGATGAGGTTCAGGAAGTTGCGCTAGAGGAGTGCAAGAAGGAGGGGAAGAGAACGGCGACGATCGTAGAAAGCAGAAAAACGGTCAATGACCGTTTTCCCTTAACTTACATCTACCTTTGCAGATAGTGGCGAGTAGTTAGCTCGCCATTGATCGGTGCTTACTTAGCTAAGCAACCATTTCTTAATCGATTTATTGACGCACATTGCATCTAAGGCAAGGCCAAAGAACTCAGAACCATTGGTTACCATGCTTTCAATTGCTTCCACTTTGCCAGACTTAATGCCTCGCAAATAGGTTGCAGCACGGTAGCGCAAGAAATGCTCAGTTTCCCCATTTTCATTCTCAGTTGGGCAGATTTCTAGGCTGCCATAGCGAGTTTCTGGGTTGATATTGAGAACGGCCAGGCTCAGGGCCCCAACCAATTTTTCAGGCACCGGAATAGGCACATAGGAGTAGAGGGAGATCATCATTTCCTCTTCATCGACTTCAATGATGTGATCAATATCCAGCACATCTTTCTCAGTTAACTCTGTTTCACCAGAATCGCCACCACCAAATGTAGACTCAAACTGCAACATGGCAGTATTGCTTCCTTTGGAGATCTCAATCATGTCAGGGTAGCCAAGCAAGCCTTTCCACCAATACATCAGTGAGAATGTGCAGGGCTTTACTTCAACCAATCCCTTGTTAGTAGACTTTGCAAAATACAGGCCGTAAAACTCATCATCTTGCTCAAGACCATATTGGTCTACTTTAGGGGATTTAGATGAAGCTGGTTTTGCGGTCTTCTTAGCAACTTTCTTAGCTGCGGGCTTTTTATCCGCAGGCTTCTTTGCAGCCACTTTCTTGGCCGCTGGTTTTTTCACTACCTTTTTGACTATCTTTTTGCTTGCTACTTTTTTAGCAGCAAGCTTCTTGACAGCTTTTTTTGCAGGGGCTTTTTTTACCACCTTGGTAGCTACTTTCTTTTTTGCTGGAGACTTCTTTGTAGCCATGGTTTATTACCCTTCTTTCGGTAGTTATTGTGCTTAAGGCACTGTCTGATATTACTGCAAATTCTCCACCGAATTCGCTTTTTCTATATGGGGTTTGTCCTGCGAATTGCAAGGGTGAGGATGAAATAAATAGATTACAGAAGGCATTGTTCTTGGGATGGAGGGTTGCTACACTGAAAGTGTGAAGTTTTGTGCAACCTAAATATGAAGAGGGCCTATGTTTCCTGAATATCGCGAACTCATCACCAAGCTGAAAACGTCAGATCGTCATTTCTCGCATTTATTTGATAAGCACAATAATTTAGATCAAAAGATCCAAAGAATGGAGGCTCATTCTGAGCCAAGCACTCCAGAAGAGATTGAGATCTTGAAAAAGGAAAAGCTCCTTTTGAAAGATCAAATTTATGCCGTCTTAAGGAAGGCGGACAATTAAGCGCCTCTTGAAATGAAAAAGCCTAGACTCGTATCAGACTAGGCTTTTTCCAGGAAACAGGCTTTGAGTCGCATATTGCCCGCTTCTGTTTTGCAATCGACTTCACCGTCTAATATCTGTACTGCAAGTAAGTAAGAGAAACTCAGTCTAAGAATATTTCTTAGAAAACTAAGCCGCTGACAAACAAGCTAAATAAAGAAATAAAGATGCTGGCAAAGAATGCGGTCCAAAAGCTGGAGATCGTAAAGCCACTCACGACTGCAGAAACCAGCATCAATACCATGGCATTAATCACGAGCAAGAACAGGCCCATGGTTACCACTGTTAATGGCAGCGTGAAAAGAATAAGCAAAGGCTTAACGATTGCATTGGCAAAACCTAAGAGTAGGGCAGCAATTAATAATGAGCCGCCATCTGCAAAGCGCAAGCCACTAAAGATGTAGCTGGCTACCCAAAGGGATAAAGAGGTTAAGCCCCACTGGACTAAAAATAGCGTTAAGTTGCTCATAGGTGATTCCTTTACTGATGTTATAAGGGGTGTATGCCTAATGACTATATTAGCAGTTGATTAATAGTGTGGGGGGATTTCATCTTGAGAACTTGCACCACCGCCACCACCGCTGCTGGCTTGTTCTTTAATTGCCTTTAATTCACGATACAGAAACTCGATTTGCTGCTGTTGTTTGTAGACGGTCTCATTGAGTTTCTCAATGAGGTCTTCTGCGAAACTCAGTTTGATCTCTAGGTTGGTGATGCGTTCTTCTGACATGGCTGACTTTCTATTCTGAGATAAGCTCAAAGCGCCCATCTTCCATTTCGGCTTTGGGCCTAATCCAAAAATCATGGGATTGCATGGATTCGTAAACGTAAGCTGGCTCGAGGGTCGCTTCTACATTGGCTAAGAACACCACTTTATAAAATCCACCAGTCTTGATATGTCGCAATTTACTGCCTGGCTTAAAGAGGCCATCATCAGGATCGGCCATTTTGGGTTTACTCATGTCAACAATGCACTTTCTCGGTATGATCTAGCGATGGCAAATTCCATCCCATACTCCATTCTAGATATATCTCCGATCCCCCAGGGTTTTACTGCTGCTGATGCACTTCACAACTCCTTGGACGTGGCAAGGCATGCCGAAAAATGGGGTTATACCCGCTACTGGGTGGCGGAGCATCACAATATGACAGGCAATGCGAGCTCTGCAACTGCAGTCTTGATTGGTTATATTGCTGCTGGCACCTCCCATATCCGAGTGGGCTCCGGTGGTGTCATGTTGCCAAATCATGCCCCCTTGGTGATTGCCGAGCAATTTGGCACCCTAGAAGCTTTATATCCAGGAAGGATTGAGCTCGGCTTGGGTCGTGCACCAGGCACCGATCAAATGACCGCCAGAGCATTGCGAAGAGACTTATTGGGCAGCGATGATCGCTTCCCTCAGGATGTTCGAGAATTGCAGCATTATTTTGGCCCAATACAAGAAGGGCAGTCCGTAAAAGCGATCCCAGGAGTGGGTAGTAATGTTCCCATCTGGATTCTGGGGTCTAGCCTTTATGGGGCTCAGTTAGCCGCTCACTTTGGTCTACCTTATGCCTTTGCTTCTCACTTCGCACCAGAGCAACTCTTAGAGGCAATGAAGATTTATCGTGAGCTCTTTAAGCCATCAGATCAGCAAGCCAAACCTTATTCAGCATTCGTGATGAACGTGGTAGCAGCCGATACCGACGAAGAGGCTCAACATTTATTTACGACTCTGCAGCAGAACGTTGTCAGGATGCGGCGCAATACGCGCGGGCAATTACCACCACCAATCGCTGACATAAATGCATTTTGCGCACTTCATGAGCAAGCGGCGGCAGACCAGATGTTGCAGGTCTCAGTCGTCGGCTCTTTGGAGACGGTGAAGCAGGGGATGCGTCGTTGGTTGGATCTTACTGGTGCAAATGAAATCATTCTGACTGGACAAATCTTTGATCACCAGGCTCGACTCAGATCATTTGAGATAGCTGCACAGGCTGCACAAAGCCTATAAAGCAGCTACGTTGTAATCTGCAGTAATGAACACTTGCTCTTTTGCAGCCTGATTCGCAAATCGCAGCACAGCATTGTCTTTGCTAACTAGGTGGCAAGGCTTTGCAGTGTAAGCCAGATCTAAAAAGACTTGATCATCCGGGTCTTGGCAGACCCAAGGCGCTTTAACCAAGTTTGTGTCCTCCAGTATTCTCGCCAAGCCTTGCCATTGCAGGCGAATTTTGCCTTGTTGCGCTTCGTCGACCGCAAACAGAGGTCGGGCAATCACTTCGGCAAACTCCTCTAAAGTGCTTGGAGTTGCTAGGGCATCTATCTTGCCTTCAAGCAATGCTTGCTTTAAATGAAGCGCTCTAAAGTCATTGAAGATAAAAAGATCTAATAAGACATTGGTATCGAAAACCACAACCTTCATTTTGAATGCCTATTGATTATCGCGCCAAATTTCTGGAGTAATAGTGACTTGTTCTTTATCGGAGGAGACATAGGCTTCACCATCTTGAACGTTGACATGGATCACCATGCTGCGTTCCACCAACTTATTGAGCTCTTCGGCTTGTTCGGCTGGAATAGAGACTACCTGTAAATTGCGAGCACGAGTGAGCTTGTTGGTAATGCCGTCCCACCAGATTTTGCTGGTATGCCCGCCATAGCAATACACGATCACTTGATCAGCGCGACCACATGCTTTCAGAATACGGCGGTCGTCTGGTTGACCGATCTCAATCCATAACTGGATTGCATCAGTAAGATCTTTAATCCATAGATCAGGTTCGTCTGTATCACTCAAACCCTTTGTAAATACTAAGTTCTCATTTGCCTGCAATGCAAAGGCAACGATGCGAATCATCATCCGTTGCTCGGTCTCAGAAGGGTGCTTAGCAATCGTTAAAGAATGGCTGCCATAGTAGTGGCGGTCAGAATCTGCGACGTGAAGGTCGACTTTGTGGATAGTTGCGCGTAGAGCCATAACGTATTATCGCCTTTATGAGCCAACTCCTAGCCTGAGCTAGCTCATAACCAGTATTATTTGGCTTGTGGCTACTAGTGAGCCTGGAAAAGTCTCAAATTACTGTGCACCGTAAAACCCATGATCCGTATTACTGAATTACGTCTACCAATTGACCATGCTCCTGAGGCGTTGGAGAAGGCAATTTTAAAGCGCCTCAATTTAGGCGCAAAAGACTTAGTTCAATTTGAAGTCTTTAAGCGTAGCTACGACGCCCGAAAAAACGTTGCACTCTCCTTTATCTATACGGTAGATTTATCTTTAAAAGATGAAGATACCGTTTTGAAGCAATTTGCCGGTGATCTTCATGTCAGGCCATCCCCGGATACGAGCTATCACTTTGTAGCGAAAGCCCCTGAAGCGATAGACTCTGGAAAAGCACTGCGCCCGGTGGTTATTGGATTTGGTCCCTGCGGTATTTTTGCTGCGCTGGTGTTGGCGCAGATGGGCTTTAAGCCAATCGTTCTTGAGCGTGGTAAAAAAGTTCGCGAAAGAACTCAAGATACTTGGGGCTTGTGGCGTAAAAATGTTTTAAATCCAGAATCCAATGTGCAATTTGGCGAGGGTGGGGCTGGCACGTTTTCAGATGGTAAGTTGTACAGCCAGATTAAAGACCCGAAGTTTTATGGTCGCAAGGTCATTCATGAGTTTGTGAAAGCTGGCGCTCCAGCGGAAATTACCTATGTAGCTAAACCGCATATTGGCACCTTCCGCCTGGTTGGGGTGGTCGAGAAGATGCGTCAAGAAATTATTGACTTGGGTGGTGAGATACGGTTCTCGCAAAAGGTCATTGGCTTTGATATTGAGAATGCGCAAATTACCGGAGTCAAAATAGAAGGGCAGGCAGATCTACCTGCTAACCATGTGATCTTAGCGCTTGGCCACAGTGCGCGTGACACATTTGAAGCCTTGCATCATGCTGGCGTCTTCATGGAAGCCAAACCTTTTTCTGTTGGCTTTCGTATTGAGCATCCTCAATCGCTAATCGATAAAGCACGCTTGGGACCTCATGCAGGCAATGAGTTAATTGGTGCGGCAGATTACAAATTGGTTCATCACGCCAAAAATGGTCGTTCGGTCTATAGCTTCTGTATGTGCCCGGGTGGTACCGTAGTTGCTGCAACCTCTGAACCCAATCGCGTCGTGACTAATGGAATGAGTCAATATTCTCGTAATGAGCGGAATGCCAATGCGGGTATCGTTGTTGGCATTACTCCAGAAGATTACCCAGGTGGCCCATTAGCAGGCATTGAGTTTCAGCGCGCTATTGAATCAAAAGCATTTGAATTAGGTGGCAGAACTTACGAAGCACCCGGCCAGCTCATTGGCGACTTCTTGGAGGGTAAGGCTTCTACTCAGTTCGGGAGCGTGATCCCGTCTTATAAGCCCGGCGTTCATTTAACGGATCTGGCAGAAAGCTTACCTGCTTTTGCGATTGAAGCGATTCGAGAGGCGATTCCTGCCTTTGAGAAGCAAATCAAAGGCTTCTCCATGAAAGATGCTGTCTTAACTGGTGTGGAAACACGCACATCCTCTCCTTTACGAATTACGCGAGGCCCGAACTATCAAAGTCTAAATATCAAAGGGCTCTATCCAGCCGGTGAGGGCGCGGGCTATGCTGGTGGAATCTTGTCTGCTGGTGTTGATGGGATTAAAGTAGCAGAAGCAGTGGCCTTAGACTATCTGTCAAAGTAAATACTACATAAGAATCCTATGAATATCGCAGTAACCCATTCATCAACCGAAGAAAAAGAAGTGTTATTTCATCCGGAGTTGTTGAAAAAGTTCGATATCAATGGGCCGCGCTATACCTCTTATCCCAGCGCAGATCGTTTTCAGAATGACTTTTCTGAGGTTGATTATTTAGGCGCACTAGAGCGGGTAGCTAAAGCGAATGAGCCGCTGTCCTTATATTTTCATTTACCGTTTTGCCCCAATATTTGCTATTACTGTGGCTGCAATAAGATCATCACTAAGGATCATGGGCGTAGCGCTAAATACATTAAGTATCTTGCTAAAGAAATGGCCATCGTTACTAAGGTCATGGGTGCCCAGAATAAAATTCCGGTAACGCAATTGCATTGGGGTGGTGGTACCCCTACTTTTTTATCTCACGAAGAGATGACCGAGTTGATGCAGCATACCCGAGAGCATTTTGAGCTTTTACCTGGCGGTGAATATTCAATCGAGATTGATCCGCGCCGCGTTACCGAGCAAGATATTGCGCTATTGTCTGAGATGGGGTTTAACCGCATCAGCTTAGGTGTACAGGATTTCAACTTGGCAGTTCAAGAGGCGGTCCATCGTGTGCAAACAATTGAAGAGACTCAGGCGGTGATGGATTGGTCTAGAAAGTATGGATTTAAATCCAGAAGCGTTGATTTGATCTATGGCCTGCCAAAGCAAACACCAGAGACTTTTAAAGAAACAGTCGATGCAGTATTGGCAATGAACCCTGATCGCCTTTCTGTTTATAACTACGCTCACTTGCCACATATCTTTAAGCCGCAACGCCGTATTGCTGAGGTTGACTTGCCGGCTGCGGCCGATAAGCTAGATATTCTGTCAAACACCATTGCGCGTTTAGGTGAGTCTGGTTATGTCTTTATTGGTATGGATCATTTTGCCAAGCCAGATGATGAATTGGCTATTGCCCAAAAAGAAGGCAAACTTCAGCGCAATTTTCAGGGGTACTCCACCCAGGCCGAGTGCGATCTGTTGGCTTTTGGTATTTCATCTATTGGCAAGGTAGATGATTGCTACTCCCAGAATGTTCGCACTTTGGATGAATATTACGCGGCACTAGATGATGGGCACTTACCAGTGCTTAGAGGTTTACGGCTAAATAAGGATGATCTTCTACGCCGCGATTTAATAGGTGAGTTAATGTGCCAATTTGCTTTAGACACTAAAGCTTTCGCGACATCGCATCAAATTGATTTCTCGAATTACTTTAAGATCGAATTAGAAGAGCTCAAGAGCCTAGAGAAGGCCGGTCTTCTAGACTGGGAAGGCGAGAGCATCTTAGTTCCCACTAAAGGTCGTCTCCTGGCCAGAAGAGTGGCCATGACCTTTGATCGGCACCTCAGAGAATCTCAGGCCAAAGGGACTTATTCCAAGGTTCTGTAGGGTTAAGTCAGGGGTAATTTGATCTAGATCAAATATGCCCAAAAACTCTGTTGCTTTTTAGCAAACAAAAAATTCCTAAGTGCTTTCGATTTGATTTACATCAAATTGACCCTTCTACATCAACTCGAAAATGAATACATCGAAATTGATAATCAAAGGGAAATCATCATGCGTATTCAGTCAATCGTTGCAGCAATGGCTGCAGTAGCCTCCTTAGCTCCAATCGTAGCTCAAGCCCAAGCGGAAGAGAACCCCTGGATGTTGCGTGTCCGTGCGGTAGATTTGCTATGGCAGAACGGTCAATCGCAAACGGTTCAGGACTTGAATGTAAAAGCTAAAAACCAAGTGATTCCTGAATTTGACGTTTCTTACTTCTTTACTAAAAATATTGCGGCTGAGTTGGTATTGACATGGCCACAACAGGTCAACATTACTGCTGGACAAGGCAACACCACTATTGGCAAAGTAACCGCATTACCACCATCGCTATTGGCTCAATATCACTTTACTGAATTAGGCGCATTCAAACCTTATATTGGTGCTGGCGTGAACTATACGATCTTCGGAAATCGCTCTAACTTCCCCGCTTTGGGTAATGCAGTTCAGGTTGATCAAAGCAGCATAGGCTTTGTTGGTCAGGTTGGTATGGACTATATGTTTGATAAAAACTGGGGTATGAACTTAGATCTGAAATATGCCATGATCAGCACGAATGTAACAACAGTTCAGGGTGGTACTAACCTCGGAAAATTAACGTTGAATCCCTGGATGCCAGCAGTTGGCGTGACCTACAAGTTCTAGGAATTTGGTTCTGAGGTCTTAAGATAGGGCTCCCTCAGAGTCCTATTTTTTCTTTACTAATTGCAGTTATTGAACTAAGTCGTCAATTAGCTTTTCAAAGGCAGCACCATCGAAGGCTAAGTTATTAAATCGATGTAATGCTGAGTGGCTTGGCGGCTCTATTCTACGCTTAGCGTACAGATCCCAGTGAGCAAGCTTCCATTCATCCCTGGGGTCAGCTCGTTTCTCCATGCGATTTTTGGCTTCTAATTCTGCGAGATCAATCCAGGCAATCTGAATAGAGGTTTGCGGTGGCACACCTAATTCAGGTGCATTAAACATTCTGCCGCTCTGAATTTCTTTTGAGAATGGCCCCACCAGTATGACATTTACCCCTAGAAGTAAATTCTCTCTAGCGATATCAATGAGCCCTTGGTATTCCCAGTTGCGCAGGTTCTCCAGATAATAGGGGCTATCGCGGTCATTCGGGTTCTGGGTAGTGAGCTCCATGACGTGGGCACTGAAGGCCCCATAAACGGTGTCTTTGTCTAAAAAGAAAAAATCTTCTCCGGTTTTCTCAATAATGAGAGGTAAGGCTTTTTTAGCTAGAGTGGACTTCCCAGTGCCGGCATGTCCTGCAAAGAGGATCAGGCGGGGCGTAGAAGGAGTTAATTTGCAGACCATAGGTAGTTAGTCTCGCAGAATTTGACGAAAATATCTCCTCTTTTGGGGAAGTGACGATAATGTCGCCATGGCTTTAATCGTACTCACTGATGCAAAACTGGCTTTTGGCCACGTTGACCTCCTCGCAAACACCGCTTTTTCACTGGAATCCGGTGAACGTGTTGGCTTAATTGGCCGCAATGGCAC
>CAITHY010000069.1 GCA_903892315.1 uncultured beta proteobacterium
ATCCATTGGTCTTCACATTCCTGAAGACGCTCTACAGCACGAAGCTGCGCGGGATCACTTTGATACCCGCGCGCCTTTAACTCTTGTTGGTAAAACTCAATGGTTTTCAATTACATATTTAATGCACGTGAGTCCGTCGCTAACGCTGCTTCGCGCATCACTTCAGACAAACTTGGATGTGCATGACAGATACGAGCAATATCTTCTGCTGCCGCTTTAAATTCCATGGCAACCGCTGCTTCAGCAATTAAGTCGGAAGCATTGGCACCGATGATATGAACGCCAAGAATCTCATCAGTCTTAGCATCAGCCAACACTTTGATGAAACCATCAGCACGACCCATGCCTAATGCACGACCGTTAGCAGCAAATGGGAACTGACCTGCTTTATAGGCAATGCCAGCTTCTTTAAGCGCTTGTTCAGTTTTACCAACCCAGGCAATTTCAGGATCGGTGTAAATAACCCAAGGAATGCAGTTGTAATCGATATGAGGTTTTTGACCGGCGATGACTTCAGCAACCAAGACACCTTCATCTTCTGCTTTGTGGGCCAACATTGGACCACGCACTACGTCACCAACAGCGTAAACGCCAGGCGCTGCCGTAGCACAAGTGTGATCATCAATAGGGATGAAGCCGCGCTCATCAACTTTGAGACCAATCTTATCTAAACCCAATTTATCGGTGTTCGGTACGCGACCAACGGAAACAATCAGGCGCTCGCATTCCAACTTAGCGGATTTGCCTGCGCTATCGGTGTAATTCACAACTACACCCTTCTTATCAGCTTTAACATCGCCAATCTTCACACCAGTATTAATGCTCAAACCTTGCTTAGCAAACAACTTTTGCGCTTCCTTAGCAATGCTGATATCGCAAGCACCCAAGAATGAAGGCATTGCTTCAAGGACGGTAACCTCGGCACCGAGACGACGCCATACAGAACCTAACTCCAAGCCAATCACGCCAGCACCGATCACGCCTAATTTCTTGGGGGCAGAGTCAAACTTGAGCGCGCCTTCGTTATCGCAGATCAAGACATTGTCAACAGTAATGCCTGGGAGGTGGCGAGCTTTAGATCCAGTTGCAATGATCACATTCTTTGCGGTAACCGTTTCTTTATCTTTGCCATCAATCTTGATTTGATAACCATCAGCACCCTTGCCTTCGAATGAAGCATGACCCTTCAACAAAGTAATTTTGTTCTTACGGAATAGGTACTGAATGCCACCCGTCATTTTGGTAACGATGTCATCTTTACGGGCGATCATCTTTTTGGAGTCTATGCTGACAGCACCTACTTTAATGCCGTGATCTGCAGCATGATGGCTAATCTTTTCGAATTCTTCCGAAGACGCCAACAAAGCCTTTGAGGGAATACAACCCACGTTTAAGCAGGTACCGCCCAAGCGTGTCTCACCCTTAGGATCATCATAGGCACTAGATTCAGCACAGGCCACCTTAAAGCCGAGTTGCGCTGCACGAATAGCCGCGATGTAGCCACCAGGACCAGCACCAATTACCACTACGTCAAAAGCTTGGCTCATGATCTTCCCTTCTTACAAATCAAGAAGAAGACGTGAAGGATCTTCTAAGGCATCCTTCATAGCAACTAAACCAAGTACCGCCTCACGACCGTCAATGATGCGGTGGTCGTATGACAAAGCAAGGTAGTTAATTGGGCGCACAACTACTTGACCATTCTCAACTACAGCACGATCTTTAGTTGCATGGATACCCAAAATAGCGGATTGTGGTGGATTGATGATTGGGGTAGATAACATAGAGCCAAATACGCCACCGTTAGAGATGGAGAATGTGCCACCAGTTAATTCCTCAATCGACAATTTGCCATCACGGGCTTTAGCGCCGAACTCCGCAATTTTCTTCTCGATGTCAGCCAAATTCATTTGGTCAACGTCGCGCAAAATAGGAACTACCAAGCCACGTGGCGAGCTTACTGCGATACCAATATCAAAGTAACCATGGTAAACAATGTCATTACCATCAACAGAAGCGTTCAAGAGTGGGAATTTCTTCAAAGCATGAGTAGCCGCTTTAACAAAGAAGGACATGAAGCCCAACTTCACACCATGTACTTTTTCAAACTGATCTTTGTACTTATTACGCATAGCGATTACTGGAGCCATGTTGACTTCATTGAATGTAGTCAAGATGGCGTTGTTGGCTTGTGACTCTAGCAAACGCTCAGCAATACGAGCACGCAAACGGCTCATTGGCACACGCTCTTCTGGGCGGTCGCCCATTGGAACTGGTGCGCTTGGTAAAGCAGTAGATTTAGTACCGCCTGCAGATGCATTCAATGCATCGCCTTTAGTAATACGGCCATCACGTCCAGAACCAGCAACTTGACCCGCGTCGATATTCTTTTCTGCAAGGATTTTTGCGGCTGAAGGAGCGGCGGCGGCGCCAGCTTTAGCAGCAGGAGCTGCCGCTTTCGCAGGAGCAGCTGCTGGCGCGGCGACAGGAGCTGGAGCCGCTGCAGTAGGAGCAGCAGAGGCAACAGCAGTGCTGTCAATTTTCGCAATCAACTGCTCAGCAACGACAGTGCCGCCATCAGCAACCAGAATTTCTGTCAAAACACCAGCGGAAGGTGCTGGAACTTCAAGAACCACTTTATCCGTTTCGATTTCGATCAAGATCTCGTCTTGACCAACAGCGTCACCAACCTTCTTTTTCCATTGCAACAAAGTTGCTTCAGCAACTGACTCGGAGAGTTGGGGAACTTTAACTTCGAAAATAGCCATGATTAATCCTGTTTATATGTATGTGTGTATGTGGAGTTATGAAGACGATTATTTCGTGATCACGTAACCTTTGAGTTTGGCAAATGCCGCATTCAGCAATGACTTCTGCTGTTCTTGGTGGAGATGGGCATAACCACAAGCCGGTGATGCTGATGCAGGACGGCCCGCATAGCCCAACCTCATGCCATCCGACATATTTTCCAAGATGTTGTGCTGGACGAAGAACCAGGCACCTTGGTTTTGTGGTTCATCCTGACACCACACAACGTCTTCTAATTTTGGATATTTCTTCATCTCAGCAATCAATGCTTTGTGCGGGAATGGATATAACTGTTCTAAGCGAATGATTGCTACATCAGCAATCTTCTTCTCAGCGCGCTGCTTAACCAAGTCGTAATAGACCTTGCCAGAACACATGACCAAACGAGTGACTTGCTTGGCGTCGATAGACTCATCACGCTCACCAATGATGGTTTGGAAGCCACCTTTAGTGAACTCAGACAAAGGTGATGCAGCTTCTTTATTACGCAGCAAAGATTTAGGAGTCATCAAGATCAGCGGCTTGCGGAACTGACGAATCATCTGACGACGCAACACGTGGAAGATTTGCGCTGCAGTCGTCGGCTGAATCACTTGCATATTCGTATCGGCACACAACTGCATAAAACGCTCAAGACGGGCAGAGGAATGCTCTGGGCCTTGGCCTTCATAACCGTGCGGCAACATCATGACCAGGCCGTTTGCGCGGCCCCACTTCACCTCGCCAGAAGCGATGAACTGGTCAATCACCACTTGAGCGCCGTTGGCAAAGTCGCCAAACTGGGCTTCCCAAATTGTTAAGGTGTTTGGTTCCGCAGCGGCATAGCCATATTCAAATCCGAGGACAGCCTCTTCAGAAAGAATGGAGTCAATCACCACAAATGGCGCCTGATCTTTAGTCACATGCTGAAGAGCGACATAGGTACCGGTATCCCACTTCTCACGGTTTTGCTCATGCAGCACCGCATGACGATGGGTAAATGTTCCGCGTCCGCTATCTTCACCAGATAAACGAACTGGGTAGCCACTCGCAACCAGAGATGCGAAAGCCATATGTTCGCCCATACCCCAGTCAACATTGACTTCACCACGACCCATGGTAGCACGATCGTTGTAGACCTTAGCAACCAATGGATGAGCCTTGAAGCCTTCGGGAATCGTAGAAATCTTCTCGGCCAAACGCTTCCACTCTGTTAATGGAATCGCAGTATCCGCTTCATCAGTCCACTTCTTATTCAAAAATGGAGACCAATCTACTGCGAACTTGCCTTTGAAGTTACTCAGGACCGGATCGGAAGTCTGCTTACCCTCGTCCATTGCAGCGCGGTACTCTTTGACCATCAGGTCACCAGTACCAGCAGGCAATACGCCCTGCGCTTCTAGTTTATCGGCATAGAGCTTACGTGTGCCAGGATGCGCAGCAATGATTTTGTACATCAAAGGCTGAGTCATTGCAGGTGTATCTTGCTCGTTATGGCCCAATTTACGGAAGCAAATAATATCCACCGCAACGTCCTTATGAAACTTCATGCGGAACTCAACAGCCAACTTCGTTGCCAGCACTACCGCTTCCGGATCATCGCCATTTACGTGTAATACCGGGGCATCCACAATCTTCATGATGTCCGTGCAATACAAGCTTGAACGCAAGTCACGTGGATCTGAGGTTGTGAAACCAATTTGGTTATTAATGACGATGTGCATTGTGCCGCCGGTGGAATACCCACGAACTTCTGACATTGCCAAGGTTTCTTGCATCACGCCCTGACCCGCAATCGCAGCGTCACCGTGAACCAACACTGGCATGACTTGGTCACCCAACATATCACCACGTCGTTCCATACGAGCACGCGCAGAACCTTCCACCACTGGATTAACGATTTCTAAGTGGGATGGGTTAAATGCCAATGACAAGTGAACCGGACCGCCAGGCGTAGAAATATCACTTGAGAAACCTTGGTGGTATTTAACATCACCCGCAGGCAATGTTTCTGGGCCCTTGTGCTCGAACTCAGCAAACAGGTCTTTTGGCATTTTGCCTAAAGTGTTTACCAATACGTTGAGACGGCCGCGGTGGGCCATGCCAATCACAATCTCTTGAATACCTTTATTACCGGAGTCACGAATCAACTCATCCATACAAGCAATGAAGCTTTCACCACCTTCAAGGGAGAAGCGCTTTTGACCAACATACTTGGCCTGGAGGTAGCGCTCTAAGCCTTCAGCAGCTGTAACGCGATCTAAGATGTGGCGCTTCTCATCCACATTAAATTGTGGGGTTGAGCGGATGGACTCTAATTTTTCTTGCCACCACTTTTTAATCTTCTGGTCGGCAATAAACATAAACTCGACACCAATGGTGCCGCAGTAGGTTTCGCGCAATGCCTGCAGCAAGTCGCGCAAGGACATTTCGTTTCTACCAAAGAATGTGTTACTTGTATTGAAGACGATATCCATATCGCCATCAGTAAAGCCATAGAAAGCGGGATCTAACTCAGGAATATCCTGGCGCTCTGTCCGCTTCAATGGATCTAAGTTTGCCCAGCGATTGCCCACGTTACGATACGCGGCAATTAACTGCTGAACAGCAACGCGTTTGCGACCCATCTCTGAGTCAGCCGAGTCAGAGATGGTTCTGATAGGGCCTTGCTTAGCGCGCTCAGCAAATGAAGCAACAATTGGTGCATGGGCTATGTCAGTTCGAGATGAACCGTCAACCGCAGGAACCTGTTTCACGTTATCGAAATAATCTCGCCAATGATCAGCTACGGAAGCTGGATCGTGCAAGTATGATTCGTAGAGTTCCTCTACATAGGGTGCGTTTCCGCCGAAGAGATAGGAGTTATCTCTCTGATCCTGCATCATGATGCTCACCTTTCATCGGGTTTCCCGAATAAAAACTGTGGTTAAAACCATTCGTTACACGGCTCTACCGTTTGGCGAATTGATCTGTGCGAATACTTTTGCTACAGGTGTAATTTAACACGAATGACCATTGATCTATAAAGGACTTTCCCTGATTTCACGGGATTTGGGGGTATCTCCCTATAAAAAGGAATTAATAAGAACTTTCCTACCCCGCTTTAAAGGTTTGCCGACAGATTCAAATGATTTTGATTTTTATTCTCTAAATCTTCAAATAATTAAATGAAATTAAAGGAAATATGAAATCAATTACCCCAGAAACGGAATATCTCAGCACCCGTCAAAGCGCCAAGATTTTGCAGGTTTCCTTGGGCACCGTTCAAAAAATGGTGGAACTGGGTGAACTCATTGCCTGGAAAACCCGTGGCGGACATAGACGCATATTAGCCAGCTCTTTAGAGCAGCAATTACAGCGCAGAAAAAGAGCGATGCGGCAAAAGACCACGCAAAACTGTGTAGCCATGGGGATATTTAGAAGATCTGAGAATGGCCAAGAATTATTAGAATCTATTGCAGATTGGCAGCTCAAAGTCGAAATGGAGATGGCAGTAGATAGCCTAGAAGGCTTAATGAAGGCGGTCTCCATAGCTCCCGATTTGATCTTTTTGGATGCCCTTATTCCACCAGTAGAACAGGTACATCTAATCCATTATTTGAGTAAAAACAAGGACACACAGCGTATACCTATTCTAGTAGATGAAGGTTTTATCAAGCTACACCCTGGTGTGGTTGCTTTGGCAGATGAGAACTCTGGCGGCAAGCACTCTTTAAGCGATAGCATCAAACAGGAGCTTGAAAACGGCTTAATCGACTTAAATCCGCTGATTATTGGCTACCCCGCAACCAATCCAGAGGCAGAGGGAAACTGGCCCCAGGGCAGTCGGCATGAGCTACTAGAGCCTCTATTTGTCGAAGCGCTAGCTAGAAAGTGTGCCTAAAGAAGAATGTAGGACCCGAAAGGACATAAAGATAAAGGCCGCTTCGAGCGGCCTTTTGTACTAAAACTGAAGAAAATCAGTTACTTAGATTAAATAGCTGCTACGATCTCTGCCCTCAATCCACTTTGGAGCCTTACCGCGACCAGTCCAGGTTTCCCCTGTAGACGGATTACGGTATTTAGGCGCTACTTTTCCACCAGCACTCTTTACGCCGGCTTTACGACTAAACAAGTCTGATGCAGTTAATCCGTATTGCTCAATAATGATTTTAGCCTGAGCGATACCATCTGCCTTCTCATGGGCAATTGCCTCTTTAATCTGTTTATCCAACTGCTCACGTTGGGCTAATAGCTCTTTATAAGAAGACATATTCTCTTTACACTCCGAATAATAGGTTGTTTTATAAGGCCTTTATAGGCATATTAAATGGTGATTATATATATTAATCAACCAGGCATGTATATTATTCGAAATAATTAACTGTATTTATTAGGGCTATATCAATTCAGATTAATAAAAGACATAATCTTTATAAATACTATATTTAATTAAGTTAATTTTGATTGCCTAAGCATAAAGGTGCCGCTCGATTTAGCGGTTATCTCACCCGCTTCATTTAAAACAATCGCTTCGCAGTAGTTAATCGTTTTCCCGGGCTTGAGGATGGTGCCCTCCACCACGATCTTGCCGGTGCTTGGACGCAGAAAGCTGACCGACATATCAATGGTCATAGCCCCCAAAGGAACATCAGAAATACTTCTGGCTGCTGCCCCCATCGCGAAATCCAGCAGCGTCATGATGACGCCACCATGGGCAATGCCAAAGCTATTCTCATATTCGGGCTTGAGGTCTAAGCTAATTCGTGACTTACCCTCTTTCGCATACTCAGGAACTACGCCTAAATGCGCCAAAAAAGGAATCTTGAGACCAAAGTACTCAACTGGTTTTGTATCGTTTGTCATGGAGATGGCGCTTTTGAGATGGTGGGATTAGTTTGAATGGTCGGGGCGAGAGGATTTGAACCTCCGACCACATGCACCCCATGCATGTACGCTACCAGGCTGCGCTACGCCCCGACGAAAAGCAAAATTGTATCAGTAACTATTTTGAGAGAATCTGCAGAACAGCTTGTAATTCTTCGCGCAGACGAAGGTCGCCACGAGCTTCGTCAAGACGATTTCTGGCGCCGCTGATGGTAAAGCCCTCTTCATAGAGGAGAGAGCGAATCTTTCTGATTAAGACGACCTCGTGATGCTGATAGTAGCGACGGTTACCACGGCGCTTCTGTGGGCTGAGTTGAGCAAACTCCTGCTCCCAATAACGAAGGACATGCGAGCGCACACCACAAAGATCAGCCACCTCACCAATTGTGAAATAGCGCTTTGCTGGTATCGGGGGAAGTTGAGAGCTCAGCAGTGCTGAGCTAGCATCAAACTCGGTTTTCTCGAGCATGTGACTCCACTACATCTTTAAGCTTTTGACTTGCGTGAAAAGTAACTACGCGTCTAGCTGCAATCGGAATCATTTGACCTGTCTTTGGATTTCGGCCAGGACGAGCCGATTTATTGCGCAACTGAAAATTACCGAAACCGGAAATCTTCACCTCAACACCCGCCTCAAGAGATTGGCCAACACGATCAAAGAACGCATCGATCATATCTTTTGCTTCGCGCTTATTTAGCCCCACTTGATCAAAAAGAGCTTCGGATAGCTCATTCTTAGTAACGGTGTCATTAGAAATCAATTCAGTCATGGCTTGTCTCTTTGGTAACTAATTAATTATTTGATTTATACCTAATACTAAACCTAGCGCAAACGGGCTGCGCACTTTTTCTCAACTGCGCCCAATAATGCAGCCATTACTGCATCAATTTGGGGATCCTGCAATGTCTCATTCGGGTTTAGGAGAGTGACTCGAAAAGCCAAGCTCTTCTCATCATCCGCCATAGTACTTGAACCAGCCTTAGGTTTGAATTCATCAAAAAGCTCAATATTACGCACGAAATTTTGCTTGCTAGCGGACATTGCATCTAACAAGGACTGTGCTGAAACGCCTTGCTTAACCACTAAGGCTAAATCACGTTGCACTGCAGGAAATTTACTCAACTCCTCAGGCACCGGCAAACCTAACTCGCGAATCGGCTCTAAGTCCAATTCAAATAAGACTGGTGCTTGCGGTAATTCATAGGCTTGTTGCAAGCCTGGGTGGAGTTCGCCGATGAACCCTACTTCAATACGATTCTTGGCTACAGTCAAGAATATCTTCGCACTGCGACCGGGATGCAAGGCTGGATGTTGCGCAGCTTCGGTGACAAAATGTAGAGGATCTAAAACACGCTCAAGATCACCCTTCACATCAAAGAAATCTACCGCACGGGTTGCATTAGCCCATTGCTCTGGAACAAATGATCCATAAGCAAGCCCGCCAATTTTTTGTGGCTGATGAAAACCTGCTACTTTGCCAGCCTCTTCTTGCACATTGGCATCGCGCTTGAATACACGGCCAGCCTCAAACAGTCGCACACGGCCTGCTCCACGATTCAAATTGGCCTTCAGGTTATTTAACAAACCACCCCAAAGCGTGCTGCGCATCACACCATATTGACTGGCAATAGGATTGAGGACTGCAATGATGTCTTTTTCAGTGGCACCAGTTAAACGCTTTTCACTTTCGAGATCCGTAAAACCAAAATTCACTGCTTCTTGATAACCCTGGAGAGCCAAACGCTGACGCAATAAATGAACGCCACGTTTTGCCTCTGCCTTAGCGCTCATCTTCAACGAGGCTACTGGAGGTTGATCGGGAATATTTTCAAAGCCGTACATGCGTGCGACTTCCTCAATCAAATCTTCTTCAATCTCAATATCGAAACGATAGCTTGGAGGAGTCACAACAAAGACGTCACCTGTTTGCTTAAATTCAAAACCAAGGCGCTTAAACACATCAGTAACAACTTCTTCAGTGAGTGGAATCCCAATCACTTTTTCCGCTCTGGCCAAACGCATGTTGATAGGCTTACGCTCTGGAATATTGAGAACTTGATCATCTACAGGGCCTGCTTGTCCGCCGCACACTTCAATAATCAAAGCACTCAGATACTCTAAACAATTAACAGTGTTCTGTGGGTCTACGCCACGCTCAAAACGATGCGCAGCATCGGTGCTGAAATTGAAGCGACGGGCACGGCCTTGGATAGCTGAGGGCAACCAATAAGCCGCTTCAACATAGACATTCTTGGTGTCATCAGATACGGCGCAATGATTGCCGCCCATGATGCCGGCTAAAGCTACTGGACCAGCTTGATCTGCAACCACGCCTGCATCTTGTAGCTTACCCGCAGAGTCAGGGCCTTGCAAAGTCACAGTCTGACCATTTAATAATTCAAGAGTTTCACCTGCCTTAGCCCAACGAACAGTGATATCGCCATTCAATTTATCGATATCAAATACGTGGGTTGGCTGACCCATTTCTAACATCACATAGTTCGAAAGATCCACCAATGCAGAAATACTTCTTTGACCTGCCCGCGACAAGCGCTGCACAATCCATTCAGGCGTTTTAGCTTGTGGATTTACTCCCCGAATCACGCGTCCTGCAAATCGACCGCAAAGTTCTTTGCTCTCTACAGAGACTTTGCGTTTATCTTCAATAGTTACTGCTGGCGGCGTCCACTTTGGCGCACAAAGTGCAGCGCCGGTAATCGCAGAAACTTCTCGTGCCATCCCCATCAAGGAGAGGCAATCCGCTTTATTTGGCGTTAACTTAATCACAAAGATTTGATCATCGAGATCTAGATATTCACGAATATCTTTTCCAACTGGCGCATCGGTAGGCAACTCCAAAATACCTTCGTGATCGTCGCCCAGACCAAGCTCACGACCAGAGCACAGCATGCCTTGGCTTTCTACACCACGTAGCTTGCCAACTTTAATCATAAATGGCTTGCCACCGGCTTCAGCAGGAGGTAATTCAGCGCCGACCATGGCGCAAGGAATCTTAATGCCGGCACGCGCATTGGGCGCACCACAAACGATTTGTAATTCTTGGCCAGTACCAGCGTCTACCTTACAAACACGCAAACGATCTGCATCCGGATGCTGCTCAGCAGATAAGATTTGTGCGATCACAATCTTGGTAAATGCCGGGGCTACGGAATGCTGCTCTTCCACTTCTAAACCAGCCATTGTCATTGCATGACCAAGCGCATCACTATCGAGCGATGGATTTACATACTGACGAAGCCAAGATTCAGAAAATTGCATAGCGGTATCTAGAGAATGATTTGGTTATGCAGGGAACTGCGCTAAGAAACGCAGATCGTTTTCAAAGAAGAGGCGTAAATCATCTACGCCATAACGCAGCATGGTTAAACGCTCTAAACCAGAGCCAAAGGCAAAGCCGGTATAGCGCTCTGGATCAATACCCATATTGCGCAATACATTTGGATGAACCTGCCCTGCTCCTGAGATTTCTAGCCAACGGCCGGCAAGCTTGCCGCTACCAAAGGCCATATCAATTTCAGCAGAGGGCTCTGTAAAGGGAAAGTACGAAGGACGGAAACGAACTTGCAATGCATTCGTTTCAAAGAAGGTTCTCAAGAAGTCAGTGTAGACACCTTTGAGATCTGCAAATGAGACGGTCTCAGCGATCCATAAGCCTTCAACTTGATGGAACATGGGTGAATGCGTTGCATCACTATCCACACGATAGGTTCTGCCTGGCGCAATCACTTTAATTGGCGGCATTACCTCTGCATGAGCGTATTTCTTAACATGCTCACTCGCATAACGAACCTGAATTGGACTGGTATGTGTGCGCAATAACAAAGGTTTCCCATTGGAATCCTTGCCATCGATATAGAAGGTGTCCTGCATTGAACGCGCAGGATGATTCTCGGGACTATTTAAGGCGGTGAAATTAAACCAATCGGTTTCTATTTCAGGGCCATCTGCTACATCAAAACCAATCGAGCGGAAGATCTCTTCAACGCGCTCCCAGGTGCGCATCACAGGATGTAAGCTACCTACTGCTTGGCCACGGCCAGGCAAGGAAACATCGATGGACTCCGCCGCAAGGCGTTGCATCAACACGGCATCAGCCAAAGCTTGACGACGCTCTTGTAATGCAGCTTCTACTTGGGTTTTGATTTGATTAATGTGGGCGCCAGCACTCTTACGCTCTTCAGGCGACATTCCACCAAGCGCTTTTAAACGCTCAGTGAGAACACCTGACTTACCGAGATACTTGGCTTTCGCGTCCTCTAGAGCTGCCGCATCGGCAGCTCCGAGGAAATC
>CAITHY010000070.1 GCA_903892315.1 uncultured beta proteobacterium
AAACGATGAAATGATTTTATCAGTTTGGCGGACCGAATTAGCAAATTCGCCTAAAAATGACCAAATCCTGGCTTTGCCGTTAGGCTAAATAGAGTCCGCCATTGACATGTAGGGTATTACCCGTAATGTAGCCAGCTGCTGGAGAGGCCAAAAAGGCCACTGCTTGGGCGACGTCCTCAGGACTGCCCAAACGCGCCAAAGGAATGTTCACTTTTAGGGCATTTTGCTGTTCTTCACTCAAGGCACGCGTCATATCGGTATCAATAAATCCTGGGGCTACGCAATTCACAGTGATATTGCGGCTACCGATCTCACGAGCTAAGGCACGCGTCATTCCAGAAACGCCTGCTTTTGCAGCTGCGTAATTTGCCTGCCCGGGATTGCCCATATGGCCAACTATAGAAGTGATATTAATAATGCGGCCACTACGAGCCTTCATCATTGGGCGTATCACCGCTTGAGAAAGGCGGAATACTGAACTGAGGTTGGTATCAATCACATCAGTCCACTCATCAGACTTCATGCGCATCGATAAGTTATCACGAGTAATACCGGCGTTATTCACCAAGATATTGATGCCGCCATATTCTTTTACGATCAGATCAATCATTTCTTCACAAGCATTTGGGGCGGTCACATTTAATACTTTGCCAGTACCGCCTGAAGCTTTTAAACGATCATCAATCGCTTGAGCTCCACTCTCGGATGTAGCGGTTCCAATCACTTTGGCACCGCACTTTACTAACTCATCCGCAATTGCCTGACCGATGCCGCGTGAGGCACCAGTGACCAAGGCAATTTGTCCGCTTAAGTCGAGATTCATATTTGTCTTCCGCTGTTTTGAGTACTTCTTTAATTTTCTTTAATCTTGATTTTATTTCAGAGTTGCCAGAACTGCATTCAAGCTAGCTTCGTCAAATACTGGCACGCCAGTCACTTGATCATTAATCCGCTTTGTCAGACCTGCCAACACTTTGCCAGGGCCACACTCCACTACCTGAGTAATGCCTTGAGAAGCCATAGCCTGAATGGTTTCCTGCCAGCGCACAGGCTTGGCAGCTTGACGCACTAACGCATCTTTAATTGCAATCGGATCATTCAAGATTGCAACATCTACATTATTGATAACGGAAATGGTTGGCACCTTAAATTCAATGTTAGCTAAATAGCCTCTCAGTTTTTCAGAGGCCGGCTGCAACAAAGAAGAGTGAAATGGTGCAGATACTGGCAATGGCAGGGCACGCTTTGCGCCAGCAGCCTTTAATAATTCGCATGCCTTGGTAACAGCATCGCTTGCACCAGCAATTACTACTTGTCCAGGCGCGTTGAAATTAACAGCCTCCACTACACCACCAGATGCAGCGCTTGCCTCAGTGCAAACCTGGATCACTATTGCATCATCTAAACCGAGAATCGCAGCCATGCCACCCGTACCAACAGGTACTGCACTTTGCATCGCTTCGGCACGAAAGCGAACCAAAGGTACAGCATCTTTAAAAGCAATCACGCCAGATGCAACCAAGGCCGAGTACTCACCGAGACTGTGGCCTGCCATCACCCTAGGTGCAGAGCCACCCGCTGCCAACCAAGCTCGGTAAAAAGCGACGCCCGCAGTCAGCATCACCGGCTGCGTATTCGTAGTTAGTGACAGTGTCTCCGCAGGACCTTCAGAAATCAGCTTTGTAAGGTCTTCACCCAATGCTTCAGAAGCCTCTTGCAATGTTGCGCGTACTTCTGGGCGTTCAGAAATGGAATTGAGCATCCCAACAGATTGAGAGCCTTGACCAGGAAATACAAATGCAAATGTCATGTGATTAATTCGCTAAAAAGAAATTAAAGAGATGAGTAAATCAATATAGAGAGCTGCTTTTAGTATTTAATGGCAACCGCACCCCAAGCGAACCCACCACCGACACCCTCTAGTAAGAGATGTTGTCCACGCTTAATCTGCCCGGAGCGCACACCTACATCCAGCGCCAATGGAATGGATGCAGCCGAAGTATTGCCATGCTCATGCACGGTAACAATGACCTTATCCATGGACATACCCATCTTCTTGGCCGTTCCTTCCATAATGCGAATATTGGCTTGATGAGGAACCAGCCAATCAATTTGCTCTGGTTTTAGGTTAGCCTTATCAAGTGCCTCATGAGCCACTTGCTCCAAGACCTTCACGGCTAGCTTAAAGACAGCTGGGCCATCCATTGTCATAAACGGGGAGCCATACACTTCGCCATTACCAGAGCGCCCAGGAACGCACAAAATATCACGTTGACTACCATCGGCATGTAATGCAGTAGAGAGAATGCCCGCTTCATGAGAGGCCTCCAGCACAACTGCTCCAGCTCCATCGCCAAACAAGACGCAAGTACCGCGGTCTTGAAAATTCAGAATGCGGGAGAAGGTCTCTGCACCAATTACCAATACTTTTTTATATGAACCAGTACGAATAAATGCATCTGCAATGGCAAGCGCATAAGTAAAGCCAGCACACACTGCCTGCACATCAAAAGCAGCGCAAGAAGTATGGGCGCCTAATTTATCTTGCACTACACAAGCGGTACTAGGAAAGCCACCCAGATGATCTGGCGTAGAAGTGGCCAGAATAATGAGGTCTAAATCCTCAGAAGTCATGCCGGCGCTCTCGAGTGCTGCTTGTGCAGCATTCACTGCGAGATCACTAGTTAACTGATTTTCAGCAGCAAAATGACGTGCAGAAATTCCACTGCGCGTTTTAATCCACTCATCACTGGTCTCTAAGCCAGTTTTGGCAAGACGCTCAACTAAGTCTTGGTTAGTTAAGCGCAACTCTGGAAGATAGCTTCCAGTACCCGCTACTCTTGCAAAAATACTCATTCTTTTGTCTCCACCACAAAGGCTGCGGCAATACGCTCTACCATGCGGTTCTTAGCCGCTTCATAGGCGCGATCCAAGGCAAAGCCAAATGCAAAGCGATCCGCAGAACCATGACTCTTAATCACGCAGCCGCGTAAACCCAACAATACGGCACCGTTATAACGGCGATGATCCACCCGCTTACGCACCCTCAATAGTGGCACCATCGCACAGATCGCCATCAACTTAGTCAGCAATGAACGATTAAATTCTTGGCGAATTAAACCACTCATCATTTTTGCTAAACCTTCACTAGCCTTGAGAACAACGTTCCCAACAAAGCCATCGCAGACCACAATATCAGTTGTACCTTTGAAAATGTCATTGCCTTCTACATTGCCATAAAAGTTTAACGAGGTTTGGCGAAGCAGTTCACTTGTTTGCTTAACAACCTCATTTCCTTTAATTACTTCTTCACCGATATTGAGAAGACCGATTGAAGGGTTTTCTTTGCCGTCTACCACTTGCACCATCACGTTTGCCATCTGGGCAAACTGAACTAAATGCATTGGCTCGCAGTCGGCATTTGCGCCAAGATCCAGCATCGTTGTACCGCGCCCTAATTCATTGGGGATGGCGGTAGCAATTGCAGGACGATCAACACCATCAAGCGTTTTGAGAATGTAGCGAGAGATCGCCATAAGAGCACCAGTATTGCCAGAAGAAACTACAGCATCGGCAGCACCTTCTTTAACTTGCTCAATGGCAACACGCATAGATGAATCTTTTTTGCGACGCAAAGCGATCTCAATGGGATCATCCATCAAGACAACTTCACTAGCGGGAATAATTTGGATTCGCTCCGTGGGAGCTTTAGGAAATTTGCTCAAGACTTGCTTGATTAAATCGGGATCACCCACAAGGGCGATCTTCACATCAGCATGTTTTTCTAAAAAATCGCAGGCAGCCGGAACCGTCACGACGACTCCATGATCTCCGCCCATGGCATCAATAGCAAGAGTAACGCTCATAAGCTCATTGATTGCTGCAAGTGA
>CAITHY010000071.1 GCA_903892315.1 uncultured beta proteobacterium
CTAAGGTTGGCGGCAAGACCATTAAATCTGCTGAGACATCATCTACTTGGCAAGAAGAGGGCGCCAAGAAACCTGGTGGCTTAAAGACACGTGGAGATTCTTCTGGTGGTGTTGGTGGTTGGCGTTCGGGTGGTGGTCGTAAAAAGCAGCGTCAAATCGCTGAAGCGAACGTAGATACCAACTTCCAAGTACCAACAGAAGCTATAGTGCGTGATGTTCACGTACCAGAAACCATTACTGTTGCTGAGTTAGCTCATGCAATGGCGGTAAAGAGCGCAGAAGTGATTAAGTTATTGATGGGCATGGGTCAGATGGTTACGATCAACCAAGTGCTCGATCAAGATACAGCAATGATCATCGTAGAAGAGATGGGCCATACAGCCCACGCTGCTAAGTTAGATGATCCGGATTTGGATCTGGGTACCGATGGTCACGATGCAGAGTTATTGCCACGTCCTCCAGTGGTTACCGTGATGGGTCACGTTGACCATGGTAAAACTTCCTTGCTCGATAAAATTCGTGCTGCCAAAGTGGCTACTGGTGAAGCTGGGGGTATTACTCAGCACATTGGCGCATACCATGTGGAAACGCCACGCGGCATGATTACCTTCTTAGATACTCCGGGTCACGAAGCCTTTACGGCAATGCGTGCTCGCGGTGCTAAGGCAACGGATATTGTGATCTTGGTGGTTGCGGCTGATGATGGTGTGATGCCGCAAACTAAAGAAGCGATTCATCATGCGCTTGCTGGTGGCGTACCGATTGTTGTGGCAATTAATAAGATTGATAAACCAGAAGCTAATTCAGAGCGCGTTAAGACTGAATTAGTAGCAGAGCAAGTGGTTCCTGAAGAATACGGTGGCGATGTGCCATTTATTCCAGTGTCCGCAAAAACTGGTGAAGGTATTGATGCCTTGCTAGAGAATGTACTCTTGCAGGCTGAGATCTTGGAATTGAAGGCGCCTAAAGATGCGCCTGCTCAAGGTTTGGTCATTGAGGCACGTCTGGATAAAGGTAAGGGGCCTGTGGCAACCGTACTGGTTCAATCAGGCACGCTCAAACGTGGTGATATGTTGTTGGCGGGTTCAACCTATGGACGCGTACGCGCCATGTTGGATGAAAACGGCAAGCCATGTAATGAAGCGGGCCCATCAATCCCGGTAGAAATTCAAGGTTTAGCTGATGTTCCTGCAGCGGGTGAGTCAGTGCAGGTAGTTCCGGATGAGCGTAAGGCTCGCGAAATCGCATTGTTCCGTCAAGGTAAGTTCCGCGATGTGAAGTTGGCTAAACAGCAGGCATTCAAACTTGAAACCATGATGGAAAACATGGAAGAAGGTGCGGTTGAAGCTAAGTTGTTGCCGTTGATTATTAAGGCTGACGTACAAGGCTCTCAAGAAGCTTTGGCGCAGTCATTAATGAAACTTTCTACACCAGAGGTGAAGGTTCAAATTGTTCACGCAGGTGTGGGTGGTATTACTGAAACTGACGTGAACTTGGCTGTCGCATCTAAAGCCGTTATTTTTGGATTCAACTCCCGTGCAGATGCCGCAGCGCGTAAGTTAGCCGAGAACAATGGCGTGGATATTCGTTATCACAACATTATTTATGATGCTGTAGATGAAGTGAAATTGGCATTAAGCGGCATGTTGACTCCGGATAAGAAAGAAGAAATCACTGGTCTGGTTGAGATTCGTCAAGTCTTCTTGGTATCTAAGGTTGGCGCGATTGCAGGTTGCTTGGTGGTTGATGGAATTATCAAGCGCACCTCTAGTGTTCGTCTCTTACGTGACAACGTTGTTGTTTGGACTGGTGAACTGGACTCTCTCAAGCGCTTCAAAGATGATGCCAAAGAAGTTCGTGCCGGTGTCGAGTGCGGCCTGTCATTAAAGGGCTACAACGATATTAAAGAAGGTGACCAGCTTGAGGTATTTGAAGTGACTGAAGTTGCGCGTTCACTCTAAGCAATATGCATAAAACTAGTCCGCATCGCAACCAGCGTCTTGCCGATCAAATTCAGCGAGACCTGGCCGAGCTTATTCCGCGTGAATTGCGCGGCCCGAGTTTGGGTTTGATTACTTTGCAAAGTATTGAGCTCACACCGGACTTGGCGCACGCCAAGGTGTTCTTTACAGTCTTGGGTGCAGAGCCTGAGCATGCACTAAAAGCACTGCAAGAAAAAGCGGGATATTTGCACTCACTCTTGTTTAAGCGTTTGCATATTCATACTGTTCCTACCTTGCACTTTCACTATGACAGCTCAGTAGAGCATGGCATAGAAATGTCTCGATTGATCGATCAAGCAGTTGAGAGCGATCACAAAGACGAGACTCAGTAATTCATGTCTATACGGATCGACGGCGTTGTGCTACTAGATAAACCTGCTGGAATGAGTTCACAGGGTGCGGTTACCGCTGTCAAGCGTGCCTTTAATGCTGACAAGGCTGGTCATACCGGTACTTTAGATCCCATGGCTACTGGCTTGCTACCTATTTGTTTGGGTGAGGCTACCAAGTACTCACAAGATTTACTCGAAGCCGATAAAACCTACATCGCGCGAGTTAAGTTTGGCTCACGTACTGATACCGGTGATGCTGAAGGCCTAATCGTCGAAGAATTACCTTTACCTGTATTTGCAAGCGAGGTTGAAGTCAGATCTGCATTAGATGCGTTGCTCCCTAAATTCATGGGGCCGATTTCTCAAGTTCCGCCTATGTATTCCGCTCTTAAGCGTGATGGCAAGCCTTTATATGAATATGCACGCGCTGGTGTTGAGTTAGAGCGCACTCCACGAGATATTACGATTCACTCCATTCGTTGGACTGAGATAGCTTGGCCAGAAGCTACTTTAGAAGTGAGCTGTAGCAAGGGAACTTATATTCGCGTATTGGCTGAAGATATTGGCAATACTTTAGGTTGTGGTGCCCATTTAGTGGGTTTGCGTCGCACAGAAGTAGGACACCTGAACCTTGAGCAGTCGTTTACGCTGGAATCAATTCAAAGCGGCTTGCAAAATAACGCTAACTACATATTGCCTGTTGATGCCTTGTTGCAAACCTTGCCCCATTTAACTGTGGATGAGCAGCAGGCAAAACGTCTTGAGATGGGGCAACGTGTTCCACTCAATCTACCTTCCATCGAAGCATTAGTGCGCATTTACCGCGCTACTGCTGCTCCCCATAACTTCATTGGTACTGCTGATTGGCGCTCTGGTGTATTACATCCGAAGCGTTTGATTTCGCAGGCTCATTAAGCATTTATTAATTACAACCCTTTTACTTATCTTTAACTCAAGAAGCTTCACATGACTAAACGCGCACTTCGTAACATCGCCATCATCGCCCACGTTGACCACGGAAAAACTACCCTGGTTGACCAACTCTTGCGCCAATCTGGCACATTCCGCTCCAATGAAAAAATGACCGAACGTGTCATGGACTCAAACGACTTAGAAAAAGAGCGCGGCATTACTATTTTGTCCAAGAACTGTGCGGTGGAGTATGACGGCACACACATCAACATCGTTGATACCCCAGGACACGCGGACTTCGGTGGTGAAGTAGAGCGCGTGCTCTCGATGGTTGACGGTGTATTGCTCCTGTTTGATGCGGTTGAAGGCCCA
>CAITHY010000072.1 GCA_903892315.1 uncultured beta proteobacterium
AATAATGGCATCGGTATCCACGTTCTCGCGATTAAGCGGAGCAACTAAACCTTTGTATACCGTAAATTTTTCCATGATTCGACTTTTACTCTATTTGCTCTAATGATTTACTTCACAGGAGTAACGACAACGTCCTTACCCTTAGTCT
The DNA here is from genome assembly GCA_903892315.1 of uncultured beta proteobacterium. The sequence continues at coordinate 149 of CAITHY010000072.1, forward strand.
GAGATTGATTGTTTTGGGTATTGCCCGAGCCACCCATGGAGCCACCCATTTTCTGCAAGTCTTTTCCAACACCTTCCATGGTGTTGCTACAAGCAGAAATAATAAGGCCGGCTAAACCTACGATAGCTAACTTGGCAATAAGAGAGATTGGTGAAAACTTCATGTTTATTACCCTTATGAAATCTTACGAACATCAACAAAGTGGCCTTCGATCGCTGCAGCAGCCGCCATTGCAGGACTAACTAAATGCGTACGACCGCCATTACCTTGACGACCTTCAAAGTTGCGATTCGATGTTGATGCGCAACGCTCGCCCGGCTCCAAGCGATCAGCATTCATTGCTAAACACATAGAGCATCCAGGTTCACGCCATTCAAAACCAGCAGCCTTGAAAATACGATCTAGACCTTCACGCTCTGCTTGTGCCTTCACTAAGCCGGAACCAGGAACAACTAACGCTAACTTCACATTAGCGGCCACCTTCTTTCCTAGACGATCAACCACCTTAGCGGCAGCGCGCATATCTTCAATACGGCTATTGGTGCATGAGCCGATAAATACTTTATCCACGGAGATGCTGCTCAGCGGAGTGTTTGGAGTGAGGCTCATGTACTCCAAAGCACGCTCCATTGCTGAGCGCTTGTTTGGATCACGTTCTTTTTCTGGATCGGGAACACGCTCACTAATCGCAAGCACCATTTCTGGTGAAGTGCCCCAGGTCACTTGGGGTGCGATTTCTTCTGCACGCAATTCAACTACGGCATCAAACTTCGCATCTGGATCTGAATGCAAGGTTCTCCAATATTGCAAAGCTTGCAACATCGCTGGGCCTTTAGGTGCGTATGGGCGTCCTTGAATATATTCAATCGTTGTTTCATCTACGGCAACTAAACCAGCGCGAGCACCCGCTTCAATTGCCATATTACAAATAGTCATGCGACCTTCCATAGAAAGGTTGCGAATCGCTTCGCCAGCAAACTCAATGGTGTAGCCCGTACCGCCAGCGGTACCAATTTTGCCGATCACTGCCAGCACAATATCTTTAGCAGTGGAGCCTGGTTGCAAACGACCATCAACACGTACCAACATGTTTTTGCTCTTCTTCATGAGCAAAGTTTGGGTTGCCAATACGTGCTCAACCTCAGAAGTTCCAATACCAAACGCCAAGGCACCAAAAGCACCATGGGTGCTGGTATGGGAGTCGCCACAAACCACAGTCATGCCAGGCAAAGTAGCGCCCTGTTCTGGCCCAATGACATGCACAATCCCTTGGCGGGTATCGTTCATTTTGTATTGGGTAATCCCAAAGGCATCACAGTTTTGATCCAAGGTATCTACTTGCAACCTGGATATCGGATCAGTAATACCTTCAGAGCGATCAGTGGTTGGTACGTTGTGATCAGAAACTGCCAAATTGGCAGAGATGCGCCAAACTGGACGGCCAGCCAAATTCAAACCCTCAAATGCCTGAGGACTGGTTACCTCATGAAGCAATTGACGATCAATATAAATCGTGGCCGTGCCATCTTCTTCGGAGTAAACAACGTGGTCATCCCACAATTTGTCATAAAGCGTACGAGACATGAGAGACCTTAAATACCTTATTTACGAACTGAGATGTTTGGAACTTTGCGTGCTGTTTCGCCAACGTACAACTGACGTGGACGACCAATTTTATACTCAGGATCAGTAATCATTTCTTCCCACTGAGCAATCCATCCTACTGTTCTTGCCAAGGCAAAAATACAGGTGAACATTTCCGTTGGGATGCCTAAAGCACGTTGCACGATGCCTGAGTAGAAATCCACGTTTGGATAGAGCTTACGGCTAACAAAATAGTCATCTTCCAAAGCAATCTTCTCGAGAGTCATTGCCAGCTTGAACAATGGATCATCTTGGAGGCCGAGTTCATTCAGCACTTCGTAGCAAGTTTCACGCATCAACTTTGCACGTGGGTCAAAGTTTTTGTACACACGGTGACCAAAGCCCATCAAGCGAACGCTTGAGTTCTTGTCTTTTACTTGAGCGATGAATTCATGAATCTTATCTACGCCGCCGTTTGCCTGAATTTCATTCAACATCTGCAGGCAGGCTTCGTTTGCGCCACCGTGAGCCGGACCCCAGAGGCAAGCAATGCCAGCAGAGATAGCAGCAAATGGGTTTGTGCCAGAAGAGCCGCACAGGCGCACAGTTGAAGTGGAGGCATTTTGCTCATGGTCTGCGTGCAAGGTGAAGATACGATCCAAAGCACGAACCAATACTGGGTTTACTTTGTACTCTTCACATGGTGTTGCAAACATCATGCGCATAAAGTTGGCGGTGTATGACAAAGAGTTATCTGGATAGATAAATGGCTGTCCTACGGAATATTTATAAGCCATCGCAACTAACGTTGGCATCTTCGCAATCAAACGAATCTGCGCTACCTCGCGCGCTTTAGGCTGACTGTAATCAATCGCATCATGGTAAAAGGCGGCCATTGCGCCAACCAAGCCAGTCAATACAGACATTGGGTGCGCATCACGACGGAAACCGCGTAAGAAGAATTGCATTTGCTCATGAACCATCGTGTGGTGCATGACCATTTCTTCAAATTCTTTTTTCTCCGTAGCGTTTGGCAATTCACCATTGATTAAGAGGTAGCAAACTTCTAAGAAATCACAGTTGTTAGCTAAATCTTCAATTGGGTAGCCGCGATAGAGCAACTCACCTTTATCGCCATCGATGTACGTAATTTTGCTATTGCATGACGCAGTAGATAAGAAGCCTGAATCGTAAGTGAACTTACCCGTCTGACCATAGAGTTTGCGAATGTCGATTACATCAGGGCCCACGGTCCCTTTATAAATTGGCAAATCAATATCTGGTGTTCCATCCGAAAAGGAGAGTTTTGCTTTGATGTCCGATTCAATCATTTCTAATCCTTAGTCATTCAAAATTTGATTAATACACTATTCAATCATGCGTCAATACCGCTACTGCACCAAAATGCTGAATTACTTCTCTCTCAGTCTTTGTAAAACCATCTTGAAAGAGTCTGTTTGCATCTCTTTATCCAGGCTGGCTACAGAATCTTTGCGACCAATCAATATATCCATCAGGTCATTATCATCTAAAGCTAATAACTGGCTTAAAACGACTCCATCTTCTACGCTTAACTGAGAGCCGTAACGCTCAAAGAAACGCTGCAGAATGAGATCGTTCTCTAGCAAGCCCCTACGAGCATCACTCTTTAAACGATATAACTCTGCATTTCCGAGGGTCATACTGCCCTACGAACCATCAACTCCTTGATCTTGCCAATGGCCTTCGTTGGGTTCAAGTGCTTAGGACATACGTCCACGCAATTCATGATGGTGTGGCAACGGAACAAGCGGTACGGATCTTCCAAGTTATCCAAACGCTGATTGGTATCTTCATCACGACTATCCGCAATAAAGCGATAGGCCTGCAACAAACCAGCCGGGCCAACAAACTTATCTGGATTCCACCAGAAAGAGGGGCATGAAGTTGAGCATGATGCACACAAGATGCACTCATACAAGCCATTCAACTCTTCACGCTCTTCAGGACTCTGGAGACGCTCTTTTTCTGGGGCTGGATTGTCGTTAACCAAGTAAGGCTTGATAGACAAATACTGTTTGAAGAACAGAGTCATATCGACGATCAAATCGCGCACAACTGGCAAGCCAGGTAATGGGCGCAAGGTGATAACCTTAGGCAAAGTCAACATATTGGTCAAACAAGCCAAACCATTTTTACCGTTGATGTTCATAGCATCTGAACCACACACACCTTCGCGGCATGAGCGACGATAAGAAATTGTTTCGTCTTGCTTCTTCAATGAAATCAACGCGTCCAACAACATACGCTCACCAGTGAGCTCTAACTCATAACGTTGCATGCGTGGAGCAGCATCGACATCTGGATCGTAGCGGTAAATTTCGAATATACGGATATCACTCATCTTCTATCTCTTTTGCTTAGAAAGTACGTTCTTTAGGAGGGAAGGACTCAACAGTGAG
>CAITHY010000073.1 GCA_903892315.1 uncultured beta proteobacterium
GTGGTGGATTGAACACGCACAACGTGGGCGAGGCCATTGCACGCCTGCATCCTTGCGCGGTTGACGTCAGTAGTGGCGTAGAAAGCAGCAGGGGTGTTAAGGATCCTGCGCTCATGGCCCAATTTGTTCAAGCAGTGCGCGCAGCGGATGCCAAAGCATCGTCCCAATAATTTGCTGTAGATAAATCAAAAGAGGTAGCTATGTACGACAAGCCAGATGCACGAGGACACTTCGGTCCCTATGGCGGCGTGTTTGTGTCTGAGACATTGATGTTTGCTTTGGATGAGCTTAAAGAAGCTTATGCAAAGTATCAACACGATCCAGAATTCATTGAAGAGTTTCATTATGAGCTCAAACACTTTGTTGGTAGACCTTCACCGGTTTATCACGCTAAGCGTTGGAGCGAAATGCTGGGTGGCGCACAAATCTACCTGAAGCGTGAAGATTTAAATCACACAGGCGCACACAAGATTAATAACGTGATTGGCCAAGCAATGCTGGCTAAGCGTATGGGCAAGCCACGCATCATTGCCGAGACAGGCGCTGGTCAACACGGCGTTGCTACAGCAACTATCTGTGCTCGCTTTGGTCTTGATTGCACGGTATACCAAGGCTCCGTGGACGTAGCCCGTCAAGCGCAAAACGTATTCCGCATGAAGTTGCTTGGCGCCAAAGTGGTTCCCGTGGAATCTGGTACCAAAACATTGAAAGACGCACTCAACGAAGCAATGCGTGATTGGGTTACTAACGTCGATAACACTTTCTACATCATTGGTACTGTTGCAGGTCCTCATCCTTATCCAATGATGGTGCGAGATTTCCAAAGCGTAATTGGTGAAGAGTGCAAAGTACAAATGCCAGAGATGACCGGTCGTCAGCCTGACTATGTTTTAGCTTGTGTTGGCGGTGGCTCTAATGCGATGGGTATCTTCTATCCGTATATTGATTTCCCGGAAGTGAAATTGGTGGGAGTTGAAGCAGCAGGACATGGTTTAGGTAGTGGTTTGCATTCAGCGGCATTGTGCGTTGGTAAGCCTGGCGTATTGCACGGCAACCGCACCTACTTATTGCAAGATGAGAATGGTCAGATCTCCGAGACCCATTCCGTTTCTGCTGGCATGGACTACCCGGGTGTTGGCCCTGAGCATGCTTGGTTAAAAGATTCTGGTCGTGCAGACTATGTGGCGATTACTGATGAAGAGGCGCTGAAAGCGTTCCATGATTGCTGCCAGATTGAAGGCATCATTCCTGCGCTGGAGTCCTCCCATGCTATTGCCTATGCCTGCAAGCTTGCTAAGACATTGCCTAAAGACAAGACTATCTTGGTCAACCTTTCTGGTCGCGGCGATAAAGACATGCATACCGTTGCGCAGGCAACGGGCTCAGAAGGCTGAGTAAAAAAATAAAACGAAAATAAGAATAAGAAAACAAAAAATAGAAAAACGAATTAGCTATGTCAAAAATTACTGCGCTCTTTAAGGAGCTAAAAGCATCAGGTAAAAAAGGGTTGATTCCTTTTATTACTGCAGGCGATCCAGATCCAAAACAAACAGTCGAACTCATGCATGCATTAGTGCGTGGTGGTTCAAGTGTGATTGAGTTGGGTGTGCCGTTTTCTGACCCAATGGCAGATGGTCCCGTAATTCAAAGATCATCTGAGCGCGCATTGACACATGGCGTGACTTTGCACAGCTGTTTAGAGATGGTGAAAGAGTTCCGAAAAAAAGATGCGAACACTCCAGTTGTGCTGATGGGTTATGCAAATCCAGTAGAGCAAATGGGAGCAGAGCGTTTTGCAACCGAAGCAAAAGCCGCTGGTGTTGATGGCGTGCTCGTAGTGGATTACCCACCGGAAGAGTGTGTTGATTTTGCGGCTCGTATGCGTGTAGCGGGAATTGATCCAATCTTCTTGCTGGCACCAACTTCATCACATGAACGTATTAAAGAGGCTGCCAAAATAGCTTCTGGTTATATCTATTACGTTTCGATGCGCGGCGTAACTGGGGCGTCCCACCTCAATACCCAAGACGTGGCCAGCATCATCCCGAAAATTCGTGAAGAAACAGACATTCCGATCGCTGTGGGCTTTGGAATTAGTGATGCTGCTAGCGCCAAGGCGGTGTCCTCTAGCGCTGATGCCGTGGTGATTGGCAGTCGAATCATTCGTCTTTTAGAGGATGCGCCCCCTGGGCAGGCGGTACAATCACTGGAAGCCTTCATTCGTGAAATTCGTGACGCATTGGATAGTTAAAAACTAATGAGCTGGATAGATAAATTACTCCCACCCCAAATTCAACATACTGATCCTGCAAATCGCAAGTCAGTACCTGAGGGATTGTGGGTTAAGTGCCCAAGTTGCGAAACAGTGCTTTACAGCACTGACATAGAAGCGAATTTATCTGTGTGTCCAAAATGCAGTCATCACATGCGTATCGGCGCACGTCTGCGCTTAGATAGTTTGCTCGATGAAAAAGGTCGCTATGAAATTGGTGCAGACATCTATCCAACAGATCCACTGAAGTTCAAAGACTCAAAAAAATATCCAGATCGCATTAAAGAAGCAAACGATGCTTCTGGTGAATCTGAGGCCCTCATTGTGATGGGCGGCAAGATTGAAACCATTCCTGTAGTTGCTGCTTGTTTTGAATTCCAATATATGGGCGGTTCGATGGGCTCTGTGGTGGGTGAGCGTTTTGCCCGCGGCGTACAAGAAGCAATCAATAAGAAGTGCGCTTTCATTTGCGTAACCGCTACTGGCGGCGCACGTATGCAAGAGAGTTTGTTATCTCTCTTTCAAATGGCCAAGACCAACTCGATGTTGACCTTGTTGGCTAAAAAAGGTTTACCTTACATCAGCGTTCTCACTGACCCAACCATGGGCGGTATTTCTGCAAGCTTCGCCTTTATGGGTGATGTAGTGATGGCTGAGCCAAAAGCCTTAATTGGTTTTGCTGGTCCACGCGTGATTGAGCAGACTGTTCGTGAGAAGTTGCCTGAAGGATTCCAGAGATCTGAGTTCCTCATGCAAAAAGGTGGCATTGACATGATTGTTGACCGTCGCCAAATGCGTGGTGAAATTGCCCGCTTACTTGCTTTGTTGCAAAAGCTTCCTGAGCCTGCGATAGCGGGTAGCGCAGCCGTTTAAGCGCTTGAGCTCAGCACACCAAGCCCCCATTTTATTTTCTAGCCTAGAGGCTTGGCTTAGCCACCTCGAAACTGCGCACCCTGTTGGTATCGATATGGGGCTTGAGCGTATCAATCGCGTGAAGGCTGCATTAGATCTCCATTTTGATTGTCCGGTGATCACTGTTGCCGGTACAAACGGCAAAGGATCTACTTGCGCTTTCTTGGAAAGTATTCTCTTAGCCTCTGGCTATCGCGTAGGCTGCCACACATCTCCACACCTTCTTAAATTTAATGAGCGTGCTCGCATCAACGGTGAAGATGTTAATGACAACATCTTGCTAGAACATTTCGCTGCTGTTGAAAAAGCCCGAGTAAGTTTGGTCGACGCGCCAACCTTGACCTATTTTGAGTTCACCACTTTAGCCATCATGCATTTGTTTGCTAAATCGAATTTAGATGCAGTGGTTTTGGAAGTAGGAATGGGCGGTCGTCTTGATGCTGTCAATATCGTCGACGCTGATTGCGCAATCGTGACCAGTATCGATATCGATCATGCAGATTTTTTAGGCGGCACACGAGAAGCAATTGGTTTGGAGAAGGCGGGTATTTTCCGTCCCGGACATATTGCGGTATGCGGTGACCCTGTGCCACCACAATCACTCATTGACCATGCTGAAAAGCTAGGCTGTGATCTCTGGTTGCAGGGACGTGATTACAACTTCCAGGGTGATAAGCAGCAGTGGGGTTGGGCAGGGCGCAAAAAGCGCTTTAGCGGCCTTGGCTACCCAGCGCTACGTGGCGCCAATCAAATTCTGAATGCCTCCGCTGTCATTGCCGCCTTAATGGCATTGCATCAGCGCCTACCAGTCAGCGCCCAGGATATTCGTAATGGCTTTGCACTGGTTGAGCTACCAGGACGCTTCCAGGTCTTGCCGGGTCAGCCTACCGTTGTATTGGATGTTGCCCATAACCCCCATGCCGCAGCTACTTTGGCCCAGGGCTTGGACAAGATGGGTTATCACCCCTACACCTATGCCATTTTTGGGGCTATGGCTGACAAGGATATTGAGGGGGTGATCAAACCCCTCTTAAATATCGTAGATTTCTGGCTTTGTACCGATTTACCCACTCCAAGGGCGGCCAGCGCTCAGGCTCTGGCGGAGAAGCTCGAGGCCATGGGCGTAAAGCCTAAAAATGGGGCAGATGGCGGTATTGAAATCTTCCCAGAACCCGCTTTAGCGTATCAAAAAGCGCTATCTTTGGCAGGTGAGGGTGATAGAATTGTGACCTTCGGATCCTTCTATACCGTTGCAGGCGTAATGACTTACCGAAACAACCAGGCCCACTGATCCATGATTCGTTTACCAAGCTTTTTTAAGCGAAAAACCCAGTCTGATGACCTTGAA
>CAITHY010000074.1 GCA_903892315.1 uncultured beta proteobacterium
AGAAACCGGCTTATCTAAGCTTGAAGAGAGCCTTAAGCTAACACCCGAACAAAGTAAGGCTTGGGCTAATTTTTCAAGCAAGGTAAGACTCTATGCCAGTGATGTTGCCAAAGAGAGGGCCAGATTAAACAACGAAACTCCGACCACTGTTGATGGAGTGAAATATCTCAGCCAATCTGCTGAAGATGCCAAAAATCGATATACCAGCCTCAAAGAAGTTGATGAAGCCGCTAAACCACTTTACAAATTATTGAGCGCTGAGCAAAAGGCACTCTTTGATAGCAAGGTGCCAACTTTTATTAATGCAAGCCCAAAAAGGTTGACTCCCAGCCAACCGCAGTACAACTTGCCTGATCTTGGCGGCTCACCACAGCCCAACCAAAACTCTGGGTCAGGGACTTTGCCTGGATATATTCATCAATAAATGCGTAACCCCAACAATCTAAGTGGTCATATTCTACCGACTTCAGGCGCAATGCTGGGGGTATGTATGACCGTTATCAGCATTGTCAAACTAACCCAGATCAATAGAGGAATGGCTTACTGGGTTGATGATCTCTTGGCTGTCGATGCTCTCATCTTTCTAGCAAGCTCCATCTTTTCATACTTATCTATTCGAAGTAATTCCAAGAAAATCTACTTTGAAGATATTGCTGATAAGGTTTTCATGTTGGCATTACTCTGCATGGGAACCGCAGTTATTTTGCTCACTCTTGAAATTGTGTAGTGTCTACCTAAACATTTTTATATTCTCACAAGCGTTACTTAAAGTGGCGCTTACAAAATATGAAAATTAGTCTTTTACTGGTGAAGTAGCGCGATACTGACCCTGAAAGGCCAGCATCCAACCAGGATACTCAGGATTCAAGGCGCTGACTTCATCCAAGGACTTGAGCTCATCCTCTGTCAGGGCTAGCTTGCCAGCAGCAATATTGTCTTTTAATTGCTCTAATTTGCGAGCGCCAATAATGATGCTTGAAACAGGCTTCTTAGACAAAATCCAAGCCAGAGCCACTTGGGCAACTGATACGCCATGCGCTTTAGCAATTGGTGTCATTGCATCAATACAAATAAATGCCTTGTCTTTATTAATGGGTGGGAAATCAAAGCTAGAACGTCTTGCACCGTCCGGATTCGTTGTATCACGATTGAATTTTCCAGAGAGATAACCACCAGCCAAAGGACTCCAAACCATGAGCCCTAGCTTTTGATCCTGCACCAGAGGAAATATCTCGCGCTCTAAATCTCTGCCAGCAATAGAGTAGTAAGACTGCACACTTGCAAACTCAGCATAACCCTTTTGACGAGAAATGCCGATTGCCTTCATTACTTGCCATGCAGCCATATTACACAAACCGATATAGCGAATCTTACCCATTCGAACTAAATCATTTAACGCAGATAAGGACTCCTCAAATGGTGTTAGAGGATCAAAGCCATGCACTTGGTAAAGATCAATATGATCTAACTGAAGGCGCTTTAAACTCGCATCAACTTCATTAAATATATGAAAGCGGGACTGCCCTCTTCCGTTAGGAGTTTCGTCCATGATCCCAGTAGATTTCGTCGCAATCACCAACTGATCTCGTGGCAAGCCACAATCTTTAATTGCTTGGCCTAGCAAGGCTTCGGATTGACCCATCGAATAGACATTAGCAGTATCGATAAAATTAATTCCGCTATCAAATGAAGTCTTTACCAGCTCATTTACAGCAGACTGCTGTAGGCCACCCATCACCTCCCAAAATCCTTGCGCACCAAAAGTCATCGTGCCTAAGCAGAGCTCAGAAACATAAAGCCCTGTATTGCCCAATAAACGATATTTCATGAAAGCTCCTAAAAAACTATTAAGCAAGTTTGATGCAAACGATTTTAGAGTAGCTAGATTAAACTTGCAGATTACTGAATAAGGCAGAAAAATGACTGATACAACTGAGTACACACCACCCAAAGTCTGGACTTGGGAAAAGCCAAATGGTGGTCAATTTGCAAACGTCAATCGACCGACAGCCGGCTCACGAGAAGAAAAAGAGTTACCCATTGGTCGCCATCCTCTACAGTTGTATTCCATGGGTACACCAAATGGTGTCAAAGTAACCATCATGCTTGAAGAGCTTCTTGCCCTTGGCCACGTTGGCGCTGAATATGACGCCTGGTTAATCAAAATTGGAGAAGGTGATCAATTCGGCTCAGATTTTGTAAAAATCAATCCAAACTCAAAGATTCCTGCGCTACTTGATCACAGTGCATCTCCACCTATTCGTGTTTTTGAATCTGGCTCGATTTTGCTTTATCTTGCCGAAAAATTTGATGCTTTTCTGCCCAAAGATATTACCACTCGCACTGAAACAATGAATTGGCTTTTCTGGCAAATGGGTAGTGCACCTTACTTAGGTGGAGGCTTTGGACATTTCTATGCCTATGCCCCTTACAAAATGGAATACCCCATTGACCGATTTGCGATGGAAACTAAGCGTCAACTTGATGTTCTTGATCAACGTTTATCTCAAAATGAATATCTTGCTGGCAAGGAATACACGATCGCAGATATTGCTGTTTTTCCTTGGTATGGTGCCCTTGTTAAAGGATGGCTTTATGGAGCTGCAGAATTCCTCAGCGTACACGAATATGTGAACGTTCAGCGATGGGCTGATAGAATTCTTGAGCGCCCTGCCGTAAAACGAGGTCGTATTGTTAACCGCACTTGGGGTGAACCTTCTGAGCAGCTGCTTGAACGACATTACTCAAGCGATTTCGATACCAAATCAGTTTAAAGAGTTACCCATCTGATACTTACGGCAAACGCAAATAATCGATTGAAGTATATGGCGGAATGGCAGAGTGGTTATGTGTGAGATTGCAAATCTCATTACCCTAGTTCGATTCTAGGCTTCCGCCTCCACTACAGCCTGCAGATTTATTTGTACAGCAATAGAAACTGTGTAGTGTTGACTACACAGTTTCCTAATCTCACAAGCGTTACTTAAAGTAACGCTCCGCTGACCAAACCTCACCATTTGCTTCCCTGACCTACTTTTTATTAGTTTTAGGGTATGTTTAGGTTCTCTGGTTATGAGAGCAGACATCCAAAGAAAACCACTAGGATTTCAAGGGGTTACGTCTCCTAAAGATCGGTGTGTAGCGTTTTGTGTAGTGGATTTAGTGTAATTAGAAGAACCACTGATTCACTCTTTGGTTTTGAAAACCAAAGGAATTTTAGAACAACCGTTTAGCACTTCGTTGCTCCAAAGTACTTTTAAGGAGTAAGCGGGTCATCCTAAAAAGATCTACCCTATTTGGTTATAGCACTTTAGTTCTAGTCACCAATACCTGGCTATCACGCAGAGCTAGTTTAGAAGCTATATCCCACGCCGATAATGGCATCATTCCCGGAAGGTTGCCCTGCCGAATGAATGACGCAAGTGTACCCAAGGCATGGCGCTGAAGCCGATGTTGAAACAGATTGAAAGCTCACATACTTCCATTCTGCAAAACCATAAAAGTGGTTAGCGAAGATTTGTTTATATCCCAGACCTATAGAATAACCAGACAAGGTATCGCTAGCGGTAAGTGCGGCACTGGAAGCCACTCCCGTCATCTGCGCATAACCCAGTTTTGCATAAATTAATTGGTCCGAACTAAGCAGATATCCAGGAGTTATATAAAAATTTCTTCCATTCTTAAATTGCGTACCACCTGAAGAAGGGGGTAATCCGACAGGTGAGGTCACGGTAAAACTTGAAGAGGCAGAGGCACCAGGTGAAAAGTCTACGCCAAGACCAAGTACAAAATCCGAATTAACATCCCAATAATGTCCAAGGCCTATCGAACCAACCACCGTCTTGAGATTTCCCAAGGAGGCATTCCCCACCACCGTACTACCGAGTGTTACGGTCTGGGTGGCATTTTGATTGACAACGCCATATCCTATACCAGCTTGAAGATAAGTTCCTGCAAAATGAGACTGAGCTAAAGCAATAGTTGCGGTACAAAAATACCCAATAACAATACATATCAAAATTTTAATTTTTATCACTTTTGCCTCGTTGTAGTTATAAAGTGGAAAACGGTTATAAAACATGCTCGGTAGCAATATATTAGTAATATTCTGTTTCAAAAATTGTGTTTGGCTATAAACGCAAGGATCTCTTTAGGCTCAATTGGCTTATGAAGTATATTAATATTTAAATCGTTAAATATTTTAATATGCTCCGGGGAAGTATCGGCGGTGACTATGATTGCGGGGATATCCATATTAAATTCTTCTCGAATTTTTTGAATATAAGAAACCCCATTCCCAGCGCCAAGCCTGTAATCGCTTAATATGAAATCTATATGCGCTATTTCCCCTAAAGCTGCACTGAATTCCGCTTCGGATAATGGAAAGATGTGGACCGTATATCCTGAGGCAGCAAAAAAACTCCGATAAGCGTCTAGCAAAATTACATCATCTTCAATAATTGCCAGATGCTTTGAAGCCAAAAAGGGAGTGCTGCTTGAAGAAAAATGGCGGCTACCCCCTCCACCCGTTACCTCGTCAGCAAAATGGTGGGCTTGCTCGCCATCAGAATCTAATACAGGAAAGCGAGTCGTCAATTTGAAGCTTGTCCCCTTACCAACTTCAGTCTTCAATGAGAGCTCAGCGCCAATTAACCTCACCACTCTACTAACAATTGCAAGACCGAGACCAAGGCCATCATGCATCGACCGCGTTTGCTTAACGCGATAAAACTCCTTATAGATCAAATCCAGATCTTCTGCAGGAATCCCCCAGCCAGTATCGCTTACCTTAATGACCAATTGTTTTGAGATTTCTAAAAAATCCACATCTACATTGCCGGATTCTGTGTACTGAAGAGCGTTTGATATCAGATTTATCAACACTTGATTTAGTAAAGACTTATCGCCAATAATGTTCAGATTCTGGCCTTTGAAGCTTAACTCCAAATTCTTTGCGACTGCAACTGGTTGCAACACCCCCTCAATATCCCGTACCAATGCCCCGATATTGAATGGCTCATGTTTAACTAAAACACTTTGAGCGTCAAGTTTGCTAATGTCTAAGAGCGTATTAAACATTTTATTTAATTGCTTAGCACTAAAAGTCAGCTTCTTAAGAATGCCTTGCTTCTCTTTCTCCTCAATACCTACATCGTTAATTAACTCAAGAAAAATATTAATCGATTGCATGGGCTGACGAAGGTCATGACTTGCAGTGGCTATAAAGTCTGACTTAGCAATATTGGCAGCAGTTGAAGCATCTTTTTCAACCGTTAGCTCACTCACCAGCATTTCAATTTTGAATCTTAGAATTAGATTTTTTTCCCATGACTTTGAAAATAACAAGCCCATTTTCAAGGAATAAAAGAAGAACAAGGCCGAACCAACCTCAAGCGGCCAATCTGCGCCAGGGTTTGGCAGGGTAATGAAGAAAATAACCAAAAATACATGCAAGGGAATAGTAAGCGAGAGTAATGTGCTCCAATTAATACAATTTCCATAAATATTTATAAAAATAAATATCAAAGTAATGCTGTAGAGCAGAAAATATTTCTCTAGCGAGTATGTTGGGATTAGTAGCAACCAAGCCAAACCCCAGTAAGCTGATGAAATACCTATTGCCCAATTGAGTTTATGAATGCCTTTTTGAAAATCACCGTTTGGATTAACAGCAAGGATGAGAAAGACTCTAATGCCCAAAAATAAATAGGCAACACCAATCCACAAATAAAATCTATTAGCCCCGGCTGAAGATGCAAAAATTGGAATGCACAGTAGCGGCGCTAAAAATCCAGGAATAATGCTTTCTTTTCCGGCCTTTAAGATATGCGCTAATTTTTCAGAGGCCAATTTATCAGCCTGATTTTGATCAAGGCCAATTTCTTTCGGTAGAAAAAATCTGGGAAAATTAAATTGCATTAAATTAGATTGAGTTGCTTGGCCCTATTAATTGCCTGAGTTCGATTGGTTACTTTTAGCTCTTTGAAAATTGCGCCAATATGAATTTTGACGGTTTGCTCCTTAATGCCTAGCCGGTATGCAATCATTTTATTTGCATCCCCATCCGCAAGATACTTCATTATTTCAAGCTGTCTAGCTGTTAACTGATGCTTTATAGGCTCTTGCAAGTAAGCAGACATCAATAGATGAATCTGCCTGTAGATGTACTCAACATCATTGTTTTTTGAAATAAAAACCTGACAGCCCTCATTTATATATTGGCTGGCCCATAGCTGCTCATCCATTCCAGAAATAGCCGCAATAGCAACGACATCCTCAATCTCCTTAAACTGCCTTATTCCCGAAAGACAATCCTTTGAATCTGGAACGCTTAGATCAAGCAATACTACCCAGAAATTGTTTGCCGTCTCTATTAACTTAATACCATCCGAAATATTTCCGGAGCTGAAGACTTCAAGATGATGACTGCTAAATTTTCTAGATAAGTATTGATGCAAAGCATCTCGGTAAACCGGGTGATCATCTACGATGAGCAATGAAACCATTGGGTAATTTATATTTATGTGAATGCTAGACCTAATTCAATTATGCAGTTAATACTTATGCTAGCTGCCGACTCAAATATTGTGCACTGCACATGAATTCTCAATCATTCTTATCCAAGCAGGTATAGCACTTTAGTACTAGACTCAATAAAGTAATCCTAGCATCGATTAAGCCTAATTAGGACTGTAAAGCAGCAAAACCCAATGAGATTGAAAGCATATTGATCTTATAAAACCTCAAAATCGTTGTTAGCGTCGAAATATAAGTCCTTTAAGCACTAGGATTCAAAAATAATAATCCATGCACCATTAACGGGCGCAAGCTAATATCCCAAGACTATTTTCACGCACTGATAAGAGTTGACTTTAGTGTTTGCACATACGGCGCAATAACGATTACGCAATAGATCTCGTTCATCCCAAGCTCAGGGATCATGGATAAAGAGGATGAGCAAAAAAAGACCACCTCGAAGGGTGGTCATCAATATTCAAAATAACTGTCATGGAGATTTTGAATAACTACTGCACCTTATTTATAACATTAAATATTTACAAAATTGTTGGCTTTTATTAAGAAATTGCGCTCGTTAGAGCTAAAGTACTAGTCCGTCAATAATGTCTTTAGAGCTAAAGTTTCATATCAAAATCATTCGACACTTTCTACGATAGGTGATGACTTACTCAATAGGAAAGATTGTCAGCAATGAAAAATCAGCATATTTCAACCCAAGACAAAAAGATTTACGAATATTGAATCATCCCCGCATTCATGAGCTCACTCGCATTATTGATTTATCCATTGATCCAAAAGACTCCAAACAAATGGGTTTAGTCGATTCAAGTGAGGTCGATCAAATCAACTTGGCTGTGCCAGCTTAATTCGTATCATCAAACTTACGCCAGACCAAATTCAAAGCTGCGCAAAGATGGTTAATTTAAATAGAGAGAATAATTAGTCCATCACGACAGGATCGATTTCGTACATCCATTATGGGCAAGGAGCTGGTGTTGCGGCTAAGTCGATGCCCATCACCACTAACATTAATTCAATGATGGCTTAGGCTTTACTCAACCTCTCCCATCGTCTATAGCCCCATACCAGTTTCTTTGTGCATTAATTACCTTTTTCTATTCTGATCATTATCTAGCTTACTCTTTATAAACTAATCATAAGTTACAAAAGACAAAACCCCCACCATTGCTGATGAGGGTCTGCTTTTCTGGTGGGCCCACCAGGACTTGAACCTGGGACCAAAGGATTCCGGTTTGTGTAGCTTTCACTACTCCCTGGACTATGCCTTCATCATATCGATTGCTCGACTTAGATGGGTGCCGTCTAGTCTCTACACGTTCAAAGCAATTTCTTACTAAGCTTCGCTCGGCGTTAGCTTGTGCAGCTTTTGGCTGCATTTAGCTTTCTCCGAATTTGACACCATTCACACAGCAGCTTTCGCTAGCTGGTGCACAACTTTCGCTATGAGTCCTCTGCTCTAACCAACTGAGCTATAGGCCCTTAATCGTTACATTTACTACACACCTTACTGCTGGTGCTTTTACTTCAAAACCACACTAAAACCGCATTTACTACACACCATGAAAAACCGCTTGGTGTGTAAGCGGTGTGTAGTGAATTTAAACCACCATTTTCACCACTAACCACTTGAAATCATTGAGGTCTTTGTTACAAGACCCCTAGGGCTTCTTTCTTATGAGAGCAGACATCCAAGAAAACCACTAGGATTTCAAGAGGTTACAGCGTCTAAATATCGGTGTGTAGCGTTTTGTGTAGTGGACTTAGTGTAATTAGAAGAACTGCTGATTCACTCTTTGGTTTGGAAAACCAAAGGAGTTTTTGAATAACCGTGTAGTACTTCGTTGCTCCAAAGGTTATCAGTTAGCGTTTTTTCTAGCCAAACTACCGCTGTACTACCCCGCGCATACCTGATAGATTAATGATTTCTTTGAGCTCACCAGATCCGACTATAGATTGATAGAACTGGTCTAATACTGGCCTTGAATCAGCTCTACTTATTGGCACACCTAGTGCAATGCTTTCTACGGCGATCGATCCAGGCAGCACTTGAGAGCCCGGCAACTGATCAGCCATCTCAAACAAGATTCCCTTATTGGTTGAGAATGCATCGATATTGCCAGACCTCAGCGCTTCAATAGCCTCACCATTCGAGCCTACCTTAATCAGTGCGGCGCTCTTTAATAAAACAGGAAGTTCGCGCTCAGAACTACTTCCAGCGCTAAATCCAATTTTCACCCCAGGCCGATCCAATTCCTCAAATGTCTTTAGACTACTGCCCGGCTTTACTAAAAATCCTTTATCGATCTCCACAAAAGGTTTCGAGAACTGAATAAACTGAGCCCTCACAGGCGTGGCATTGGTAAAAACAAGATCAATCTGGTTGTCTTTAATAGCCTGCAATACTTCCGCATTAGATTTATACAAAATCGGCTCGTATGGTATCTGCAAACTCGTAGCCAACTTCTGACCCAAGTTAAAGCCAATACCGCGATTCTCAAGCAAAGTTCCATCGACCAGAAAAGATGAGGGGGATCCCTTATAAAGCCCCATTCTTAAAGCACCAGTAGGTGCAATTTCTTTAGCGCTTTGACCATTTACACAGCCAAACAAAGTAATGGTTATCGCTAATGACGCGCAGAAAAGCACGCTCCTCTTAAAGGCGACATTAATAGCAAAACTTCTTTTCATTTTGAATTGACCTTAGTGGCAGAGTATTCGAGCTGAAATGCTTTCTAAAGTAGACAGCTTAGCAAATAGGGCATCACCATTACCTTGATATCCGCCTGTAAATAAGCAGTCTATAAACTTATTTTTAATTAGAGCTATAGGAATGGGATTCTTTTCGTGTCCATAAGCATAACGAATAGGCTCAGATGAAATGACCGCTCCATCTTTGCCAGCAATCTTCACCTGATCATACATAGCCCATCCTACGGCTAATGGATCATAGTAGTTGGAATGGATGACCTTTACTTTTTTCATCAAATTCTGAATTTCGGGCCTTAAAACTGATGAATCTGTTAGTTGCAGCATCCCAACACACCCATCAATCAAAGCGGATGCCATGGCAAATTCGATACTAAATTTTGCCTCTAAGGCTGTCTTGGGTTCATGATTTCGTAAAATTGCGGAATGCTCCTTACTAATCAGAACCTCAATACCCTGAATCTCATCGAGCGTAATAGAGTGTTCTTCATTGAGCTTTAAGACGGCATCGATTGCTCTATGGGTGTAATAGCAAGTTGGATATTTCTTTATATTTAGTCCATATTCCTGGATGTATAAATGCTCTGACATCCCTCGAATAGGTCGTTGCAAATCGACTTTCTTAGAAGGCGATAAAGCAGCCAAAAAGCCTTGTGGGTGTTCCAAAGCATCATTGGCCGCTGTAAACCCTAAACTAGCCAATCTTGAAGCAATGATTCCATTTTGGGCGGCTCTTCCAACATGCAAAGGCTTTGTCATCGAGCCGAAATTAGCCATTAATCCAGCACTCAGAGATGCACCTATTCCTATAGCGTTTGATGCTTGATGGCTATCTAATTTTCGCAAGCTTGCGCATGCAGCAGCAGCCGCAACTGCTCCAAAGACTCCAGTGGGATGCCATCCCTTCATATGATGCATATCAGTCTCACGATAGACTAATTCACCCCAGGTTTCATACCCAGCTAGATAAGCATTCATCATCTCAATGCCGGTAGAATTTAATTCCTGCGCCAAAGGAATGATGGCCGACACCAAAATCACACTAGGGTGACCACGCAATGCTACATCGTCAAAATCCAGGGCATGAGCTGCAACTCCTTGTAGTAATGCGGCACTTTCAGGCGAGCTATATTCAGAGCCAAACAATACTGAAGCTTTTCCGCCAACCTCTGGTGGGTAAGCGCGCCGCAGAATCATGACAGTTTCATCATGACTTCCTGCAATCGTGGTTCCAATGGCATCAATAAAACCCAGCTTAGTCAGAGCTCGAGCTTCATCAGAGAACCCCTGATGGTGAGATTGGGCAATAAATTCTCCGAGAGCTAATGTGAGACCCATCAATTGAGTTTCTCAGTCTAATTTAATATTAGCTTTTTTAATTACCGCCGCCCATTTAGCGGAATCGGAACGAATAAACTGTCCAAATTGTTCGGGAGTCTGCATCTCCATCACAACACCCTGATGATCCATTTTATTTTTAATGTTTGATTGCTTTAATGCAGAATTCACCGCTTGATTCAATATGTTAGTGATGTCCGGAGGTAGATTAGCTGGCGCAAGAATACCATTCCATCCGGCCACATCAAAATCTTTCAGACCTGATTCAGCAATGGTCGGTACATTCAAAAGACCATTGACTCGCTGAGCAGTAGTCACAGCAATCGGCTTAATCCGATTGGTTTTAATCAACTGCATAGCTGGCTCAATACTACTAAATGCTAAATTCACTTGACCACTCATTAAATCGGTCATTGCCGGTGAACTGCCTTTGTAAGGAACATGCAGCATCGTGATGTTATTTAATTGACAAAACAACTCACCAGCAAGATGTACTGGGCTGCCTGCGCCATACGAAGCATAGGTAATTTGTCCAGGCTGAGACTTTGCTAACTTCACTAGCTCACTTACCGTATTAACTGGATAATCATTGTTTGCCACGATGATCAAGGGTACCTTTGCAATCATAGCGACCGGAGAAAAATCTTTTTCTATTGAATAGCTCAATTTATATAAACTGGGGTTGATAGCAAATGAACTTGCAACGTATAACAAGCTATAGCCATCCGAAGCCATTTTGGCAGCCATCTCTGTTGCTAAAACTGTATTAGCACCAGGCTTGTTATCTACAATCACTTGCTGCCCAAGATATTCACCCATTCCCTGAGCTATCAAGCGCGCCAAACCATCTGCCCCGCCACCTGGTGGGTAAGGAACAATTAATCGGATGGGTTGCTTTGGAAAGCCTGATTTTTGAGCATGGGCAGGTAGCGGATTTAATATCAAGGCTAGTGGTAACAAAGCCAGCAATAATGCTGTACTAGCTTTTCTGATCAGAGCATCGGCAATCATATTTTTATTCTGCCTTAAAAAAGAAGGAGTTGTTCAGTGTGCTCACCCAACTTTGGAGAGGCAGATTTATATGGAGGCCTCTTGCCATTAAACTGTAATGGCACGCCTACTGTTGGGCATGCACCTTCAGGCCCTGACTGTATGATTTCCAATGCAAGCGCTTGTGGATCATGTATTACTTGACCAATAGTTTGGACTGGCGTATTTGGCACACCAAACGCATTGAGCAAATGGATTAGTTCTTGACTGCTCTTGCTGCTTGAAAATTGCTCAATTAAAGGAAGCAATTCCTTTTGATTTTTTACCCGGACTCCATTGGTTTTAAATCTTGGATCTTGCGCCAACGATTCATTACCCAGGGCTGCAGCCAACTTTGCAAACAATTTATCGCTACCCACAGCAATCATTACCCATCCGTCTGAGGTCCGAAATGCCTGATAAGGCACTATGCCAGCCGCTCCCGAACCCTGAGGTGCCTGCGGCAAGCCATTCATATTGAATCGCGCAATAGGAGTCGCAGTCCAAGCCAGCGCAGTTTCGAATAAAGAGGTTTCAACTAGACAGCCTTCACCAGTTTTTTGGCGCTCTAACAAAGCCCCCAAGATACCGATAGCAGCCCACAAGCCCGCGCCCATATCCATGATGGAAACACCCACGCGTACTGGTGGGCGCTCAGCATTCTCGCCAGTGATACTCATCAAACCTCCATAGGCTTGCATTAAAGGATCATATCCAGGCATTCCTGACATCGGACCAGAATTACCAAAAGCGCCAATTTCGCAATAGACCAAAGCTGGTTTTTTCTGACGAAGCAACAGAGGTCCAACACCATTTTTTTCTGCAGATCCTGCTCGTAAATTGCAAATGACAGCATCTGCTTTTTCAAGAATAAGTTTTTGTAAGGCCGCTCGTTCTGCCTCGTTACTCAGATCGACTGTAATGCTCTTCTTATTTCGGTTGAAAGCAGCAAAGTGAGGCCCCACCCCTTCGTGGTAAGGAGGCCCCCAATCGCGAGCAGGATCACCACCATCTGGGTTTTCAACCTTAATAACTTGAGCACCCAAGCTTGCCAGAATGAAACCAGTGTAGGGTGCAGCTACGCTGTGACCAATTTCAATAACGGTATAACCATCTAGAGGTTGCAAATGTGCCATGGATTCAATTCACTAAGATTTAACGAGAGACTCTTTCTAGAAGACGATAGGCCCGCATAGCTACCGGCCTATCCACCATCCTTCCCTCAAACAACACAGCGCCCTTTCCTAGGCTGATACCCTCTTCATATGTGGCAATCAATCGACGGGCTTGCTCCAGCTCCTCAGGACTTGGGCTAAATACAGCGTTCAAAATAGGCACGTGGGAGGGATGCACGCAAGTTGCACAAGCAAAACCAAGATCTCGCGATCGCTTGAGCATTGCCTCATAAGCCAAAAGATCATCAACACCAGCTACACTTCCCAGAACACCCACAGGCAAGATGTTAGCTGCACGTGCCGCATAAAGTCCTTGCATTTTGGCTACATACAAAGAGTCTACTGTCGGCAGCGCATTCATATCTGTTGCAAAATCTTCGCCGCCAATGGCTAAGGCAACAACCCGAGAATCAGCTTTTGCAATACTATTGACCAATTCGAGCGCAGCGACGGTTTCAATCAACACTACAAAATGGGTATGCCCAATTGGCATCCCTAGCTCTAGCTCTCTAGCAAGTACCAACTCCGAAAGCAATTGAATATGTTCAGGCCCTTTTATTTTTGGAAGAACTAATCCCATCACATTAAGCGATATAGCAGCAGCGATATCCTCGACAGCCAGACCGATCTCACGATTGATGCGGACTAACACGTCAGCACCGGATTGACCCACTAATTTAGCTGCTGATTGCAACCCGAAGCGTGCATCTGCTTTTTCGGCCAAAGCTACCGAATCCTCTAAATCTAAAATAATGGCATCCGCTCCGCGCATATGTGCCTTAGCAATAAAGCGCTCAGAGTTAGCAGGACAAAATATTAAGGAACGCCAAGTTGGGAGAGCGAGTTTGTGATCTAGACTCATATTTTATTTCTCCCTAAAGTGCAGCTCAACCATCGCAGCTAGCGCACCAGTTTCATCAGTAGCCCAAGCATTCACATTACCAGCGTTATAGGCAGCACCCTTTAAGAATAATTCTCCACCAACAAATAAAGGTTTTATTAACTTCGCACCCAAGCCTATTAATTTTTTTTCGGGATTTTGCTTGAGCGCTTCCTCGACCAAAAGATGTACTGTAAGAGCTCCATTCATTACACAGGCAGGATAACCTTCTTGTTGACGGGCATAATCTGCATCGTAATGAATGCGATGGCTGTTCCAAGTTAATGCGGAATATCGGAATACAAGAACTGGGTCCATCGTTATCGAGTTCACCCACACATTTCCCTCTGGAGCGGGGCTGGATTTTGCAGGCTGCTTTTCACCCTTCTCAATCGCTGCCTCACGATAGACTATTTCTTGTTCTTCAATAATGACTGGCCTATCGCCTACTTCAATCGTATGTTTAACCACTACAAACACTAGCGCTCCAGAACTTCCCTCTTTTTGCTTGATGGAAGTAATTTCTGATTTTTTAGAAGCATGATCACCAACCCTGAGGGCGCCAGGAAAGCTAACTCTACGACCCACAAACATTCTTCTTGGCAAAGGTATGGGCGGAAGAAACTCCCCCTTCTTGGGATGACCGTCATGACCCAACTGCGATTGTTGTGCATTTAGGGTAAAAAACATGGAATACCAGTGAGGAGGAATCTCTGATCCAGTATAAAAAACTGCGGGATCAAGATTCAACATGGCTGCCATGTGTCGTACGGCAGACAAACTAATCTCGTCCTCAATAGATATAGACTTACCAATGAAGTCTTGGAATTGAGAAGCAATATCGAGCTTTGGATTTTCATTCATAGTCAATCTACTGAATTAAAAGGAGCGAGGCAGACCTAGTACATGCTGAGAGATGTTTGCCAAGATCATACTAGTGGATACTGGCGCGATCCTTGCTAAACGTGCCTCACGCCATCTTCTTTCAACGTGATACTCACGAGCAAAGCCGAAACCGCCATGGGTTTGCATGCAAGCCTCAGCAGCGTTCCATAAACATTCGGCAGCCAAGTATCGAGCCATATTTGATTCCGAACCACAAGGCTTACCAGCCTCAAAGAGAGCCGCAGCACGGCGTACCATCAAATCTGCAGCCTCCATTTGAATATGAGCCTGAGAAATTGGAAACTGTACAGCCTGATTGGCGCCAATAGGACGCCCAAACACTACTCGTTCATTGGCGTACTTGGTGGCAGTTTTAACAAACCACCGAGTGGACCCAATTGCCTCAGCAGCAGTGATTACGCGTTCAGCATTCATGCCATCTAAGATGTAGCGGAAGCCTTTTCCAGCCTCGCCTATCAATGCGTCATCTGGAACGAATAAGTCATCAAAAAAGACTTCGGTCGCATGATGATTCACCATGGTAGGGATTGGAGTAATCTGCAAACCTTTTCCTAAGTTGGATTTGATATCCACCAGGAAGGTTGAGAGTCCATCGGACTTACTTCTTACCTCTTCCACCGGGGTAGTGCGGGCCAACACAAGCATTAAATCTGAATGTAATGCCCTGGAGGTCCAAACCTTCTGACCATTAATCTTATAACCACCCTCCACCTTGGTGGCGCGAGTCTTGATTTTGGTAGTATCCGAACCGGTTGTGGGTTCAGTAACCCCAAATGCCTGCAGTCGCAACTCGCCTGACGCAATTTTTGGCAGATACTTTTCTTTTTGCCCTTTACTGCCATGACGTAAGACTGTTCCCATTATGTACATTTGTGCATGCCCAGCGGCGGCATGGCATCCGGCAGCACAAATCTCCTCCATGATGACAGCTGCAGCACGCAGACTTAGACCTGTTCCCCCATACTCTTCTGGAATTAATGCGGCTAAAAACCCGGCGCCAGTAAGGGCATTAATAAATTCCGTTGGATAGGCCTCAGCCTCATCCTTTTCTCGCCAATAGGAGTCTGGAAAGTCTTTGCAAAGTCGACGTACTGCTTGACGAATTTCCAAAAAATCTTCGCCAATAGGCATGCAAATCAGGCTTGGATCATTTTCTTCGGTCATTTGAGTCATAGGATTAGAGAGGTTAAGCTGATGAATAAAAAATAGTCTAAGCAAACTTTTACTAAAAGACTAGGTTTTAAATCACAGAAGGCTAAATATCAGAATGCTGATATTTGAGAACTAAACCATTAAACAGAATTCTTTTTGGAGACAAGGTATCCACCCTGCGGAACTTTGGTGGGTCGTGATTTTGGCTTAGCCTGACCTTCAGCAGGAAAGTAACTGGCAAGAGTCTTACCAATCAACGCCATCACTGCAGCACGGGCCTCCCGCAATTCCGAGGTATGCACCGCAACCCCGATAGCCAATGTAGCACTACCAACATATCCTGGTATACGAGCCGCAATGACTGAAGATCCTGGTGTAACAGAATCGATACTAAATGCAAAACCTGTTTTTCTACAATCCTGAAGCTCAACGATTAAGCTATTCATGTCGATAGGACTTGCAAAATCAACTTCTACAGCATTCACATTACGAACAATTTGGGCAATCTCATCATCACCCATTGTGCTGAGCAAAACTTTCCCAACAGCTGATCGGCAAATGGGTCTTAATAAACCGGGCTTTAGGCCAACGCGTGAAGGCCTTTCAGAAATAATATGGATATATTGCGCATGAATACCATTGCGCATTGCCAACATAGCGACATGACCAGACTCTCTTGCCAGTGTCTCCATAAAATCTAATAAATTCCCCTGATCTAAGGGATGAAGCCACATACCCAGAAAACTGACTCTTAAGGTTGGGAAAAAAGTTCTAGCATAGCGGTCATGATGCAGATAACCCAAGTCCGAAAGGCCATGTAATAGGACGGAGGTACTAGATTGAGGGTAAGCCAATTTTTCAGACACATCAGATACTGTTAAGGGTCTTTTTTCAACAGCAAACAATTCCAGAACCTCGATACTTCGATGAGATGAACCAAGAGTCTTGCCATATGGCTCATCAGGAACAACTTCCGTTAATGGTGGCAAGACACCAGAACCCTTCGTAGAATGGGTGTCAGCGTTGATCATTTTTTTCTTAGGCAATCGTTCCACCCAAGTAACAAATAAAATCAGGCAAAGATAACAGAACACCAGGTTTTGTAATTTGAATTTTTGTCTTACGTTGAGTAACAGTCATTTATTCATGCACGTAAACTAATGCTGTAATTTTATACAGCACCTGAGCATTGAGCAACCCGATTTTCCAAACACCGATTTACCCAAAGAAGACAAAACCCCCACCATTGCTGATGAGGGTTTGCTTTTCTGGTGGGCCCACCAGGACTTGAACCTGGGACCAAAGGATTATGAGAGCAGACATCCAAAGAAAACCACTAGGATTTCAAGAGGTTACGTCTCCTAAATATCGGTGTGTAGCGTTTTGTGTAGTGGATTTAATCTAATTAGAAGAACTGCTGATTCACTCTTTGATTTTTAAAACCAAAGGAATTTTGGAACAACCGTGTAGCACTTCGTTGCTCCAAAGTACTTTTAAGTGAATAAGCGTTACTTTAAGTAACGCTCAAAAAAAACCACCCGGAGGGTGGCTAAAGTCAGGAGATGCTAATTAGGTTAGTTAAGCCAAATTGTAAAGTCTTTTGCGTCTACTCGAGGTGTATGAAAAGTATTTACAATCTCATTTTTATTGGCATAGCCTAGCGCCATTCCACAGACAAGCATTTCATTTGCTTGCGCACCAATTAAAGGCAAAATAATTTTTGCGTAATCATTCCAAGCTGCTTGCGGGCAAGTATCAAGCCCTTCTCCTTTTGCAGCAATCATAATATTTTGCAAAAACATTCCATAGTCGAGCATGGAGCCCTTACCTAATTCTTTATCGATTGTAAAAAACAAATACACCGGAGCTCCAAAAGCCTCAAAATTCTTTCGGTGTTGAGCATGCATCTTTTCCTTATCGCCTTTGGTAATTCCAAGCAACCCATATAATCCCCATCCATTTTCACGACGCCTATCTATATAGGGACTGAACCATTTACTGGGATAGTAATCATATTCAGGTTGATATTCCTTGGCCAAATCTGGATTGGCTGTAATATTGTCATAGGCATCACAGACCTTTGTACATAAATCCTTCAATACTTTGCCCTCAAGAACATAAACTTTCCAAGGCTGAGTATTAGTTCCAGATGGTGCCCGAGCAGATAAATTCAGGATCCTCATTACCAAATCTCTATCTACCTGATCTTTTGTAAATGCTCTTACAGACATTCTTGATTCGATTGCATCAAATACAGATTTAGCTTTCATCGTGTACTTTCAAGTTTGCTTTTTAAATGTAATTAATGGTTTATTACTTGGTAAATCAAATTTTTTTCTATCGGGTTCTACCTCAGTTAAGGGAACACAAGACTTTAGGGTATTGAGACTTCTTACAGTCAGCTCCTTATACATATCTGTACCCTCTATCTTCCAAGCCATTTCTGTATCGCTTAGGTCTCGCATTACCTTGGCCGGCATTCCACCTACAAGCACTTTGGGAGGCACGATCATTCCTGCCTTTACAAAAGCGCATGCCGCCACAATGGATGATTCACCAATTTCTACGTTATCCATAATTACCGCATTCATGCCAATGAGTACATTTTTACGAATGATGCAGCCATGTAAAACTGCTGCATGACCAATATGGCCGTCTTCCTCTACTAAAGTATCTGTATCGGGAAATCCATGAAGAACGCATGAGTCCTGAATGTTCACACCAGCCTCTAGCACTATGCGTCCGAAGTCACCACGAAGCGCTGCAAAAGGTGCAATGTAGCAGTTAGGACCAATTAGCACATCACCGATGACAACTGCCTCTGGGTGCACAAATGAGCTGGGATGTACGACGGGCTTAATGCCGTCAATTTCATAAAAAGGCATATTAGACCGCCTTAATTCCACCCATACAAAGATACTTAATTTCCAAGTAATCCTCTATACCGTGCTTAGAGCCTTCGCGACCGAGACCGCTCTCTTTAACACCTCCAAAGGGTGCCACTTCTGTAGAAATTAGGCCTTCATTTATACCAACCA
Source organism: uncultured beta proteobacterium (assembly GCA_903892315.1). Next base: position 18,765 of record CAITHY010000074.1, read on the forward strand.
TTCCATACTCAAGGGCCTCTGCAACACGCCAAATACGGCTGATATTCTGGCCATAGAAATAAGCAGCCAACCCAAACTCTGTATCGTTTGCCATTTCAATTGCTTCTGCTTCGCTTGAGAATTTAAATACCGGGGCAAGCGGGCCAAAAGTTTCTTCTTTAAATGCCAACATGTCTTTAGTCGCGCCCGAGACTACGGTTGGCTCATAAAAAGATTTTCCTAGAGAGTGGCGTTTACCTCCAATAACAAGCTTGCCTCCCTTGCTAATTGCATCATTTACGTGCTCTTCTACTTTAGCCAAAGCTTTGTCATCAATTAATGGTCCAATGATTGTTCCATCTTCAGCACCGTTACCCACCTTAAGTGCGCTTACGGCTTTAGCCAATTTCTCTACAAAAGAATCGTAGACAGTATCTTGAACCATGATTCTATTCGCGCAAACGCAAGTTTGACCAGCATTTCGATATTTTGAAATGATGGCACCTTTAACTGCCTCATCCAAATCTGCATCATCAAAAACGATAAATGGGGCATTACCTCCAAGCTCCATTGATGTCTTTTTAACGGTAGTTGCACATTGAGCCATTAGTAACTTCCCAATCTCAGTTGAGCCGGTAAAGCTGAGCTTTTTAACGATCGGATTAGACGATAGTTCACCACCAATTTCGTTAGCAGATCCAGTGACGCAAGAAAAGACTCCTGCAGGTACACCCGCCTCTTCAGCTAAATGACAAAGCGCTAACGCACTAAATGGGGTTTGACTTGCAGGCTTAAGCACGATAGTGCATCCAGCCGCTAATGCAGGACCAACCTTACGAGTAATCATTGCTGCCGGGAAATTCCAAGGAGTGATTGCTGCACACACTCCTATTGGCTGCTTAATTACGACTAGACGCTTATCAGGGCCATGTGATGGAATGGTTTCCCCGTAGACTCGCTTAGCCTCCTCACCAAACCACTCAATGAATGAGGCGGCATAGGCAATCTCACCCCGACTTTCTACTAGCGGCTTTCCTTGCTCTGCGGTCATCAATTGCGCCAAAGCTTCTTGATTCTTCATAATCAGATCAAACCAATTGCGCAGAACTTTGGCGCGCTCCTTTGCTGTTTTTGCACGCCAGGCTGGTAAGGCTTTATTCGCATCCTCAATTGCTCTGCGAGTTTCAGCAACCCCCATCTTGGGTACAGTTCCTAGAGTCTCACCAGTGGCTGGATTTGTGACACTGATTGTTGCCTTGCTATCTGCATCAACCCATTTACCGTTGATGTAGGCTTTTTCAAATTTCAAAATCAAGTTACTCATGTTGTTTTCGCTTTATTAATAATCTTGCAAATTCCCTGAGTGGGATTAGGTCATGCTAAATCCACCGCTGATACTAATGATCTGGCCTGTAATCCAGCTACCAGCATCTGATGCTAAAAGCACAACCATGGGTGCCACGTCTGCAGGAGTGCCAAGCCTTCTTAGTGGGTAGAACTTTGTTAGCTTCTCGCGATTTGCCTCAATAAATGCTGGATCATGGGCTGTTTCAATTAGGCCTAATGCAATTGCATTGGCCGTCATGCCGGACCGAGTCTCACGAGCCAAGGACTTCATTAAGGCTACATTACCTGCACGGGTTGCAGCAGCTAATGCCAAACCAGACTCACCTACACGAGAAGAATCTCCGACGATTGAAATTATTCTTCCATTACCTTTTTCTAAGTAGGGCAAAGCAGCATGACAGCAATTTAAAGTTCCATAAAAGCATACGTCGGTTTGCTGACGCCATTCCTCTGGGGTGGAATCAATAAAACGTTTTCTAAAAACCAAACCTGCGTTATTGACCAGGATATTTAATCCACCGAACTCATCAACCGTTTTAGCAACCATTGCCTTGACGGCATCCATGTTTGAAATATCACAACCAATCGCCATCGCTTTGCCACCGCGATCTTTGATTTCTTTTACGACAGCTTCGGCGCGCTCCTTAGAGCCGTTGTAATTAACAACTACCGCAGCACCATCGGCAGCCAAGGCAATCGAAATTTCGCGTCCCACATCGCGTGCACCACCTGTCACAAGAGCAACTCTGCCAGTTAGATCTGTCTTCATAATTTTCCTTGTTGTCCTATCGAAGATTTATTGTTAATTCTTTGCAATCATTTGGAATATCCGCTCTGGAGTGGCAGGAAGTTCATTTACCTCGCATTCAAAACTCGATAACGCATCAGCAACTGCATTTGCAATTGCCGCTGGTGCACCGATGGTGCCACCCTCCCCTACACCTCTAAAGCCTCCAAGGGTATTTGGGGCTTTAACATCCATGTGAACTATTTTGATATCAGGTATGTCCAACGCAGTAGGAATTGCATAATCTACTAAGCTAGCCGTAAGCACTTGACCAACTTCATCGTATACAACCTCTTCAAGTAACGCAGCTCCAATTCCCTGTGCAACTGCTCCACGTATTTGACCATCCACAATTAGTGGGTTAATCATCTGGCCGCAGTCTTCTGCAATCACATATCGCTTAATGTCCACTTTATATGTAATTGGATCAATCTCCACCTCAACCATATGAGTGGCACTACTGGTGGTTCCAAAAATTGGGTCGTATGTTTTGGTAACTGTTAGCTCCAATCGATGCTCTGCAGGAATTCTGCCCATTTCTGAATAGACAGTTTTGGCGAGCTTAGAAAACTCAATGCTGTTAGGCGCACTCAATTGTTCAATAGCGCTGTTAATAAAACGCAAATCATCAATCGAAGTATTAAATAAGTATGCGGCCATAGAAGCCATACGACTCTTTAATTCTTGAGCTGCCAAAATTCCAGCGCCGCTACTTAACACAGCTGTTCTACTGGCATAACTACCAGTTCCGTGAGGAACTGCAGTGCTGTCTCCGGTAATGACACGAATATCTTCGATCTTTGCACCTAGCTCATCTGCAACCACTTGAGCCAAAGTAGTTTCATGTCCTTGGCCATGTGCCGCACAACCAAATGCCGCAGTAATGGCGCCTGTCGAATCAAGTGATATAACGCAGGTATCGGTACCTGTATTAATTGGCATCCCAGGTGATGCTGAAATTTTTGAGCCAATTCCTGATAGTTCTGCATATGAAGCCACTCCAATACCTACCCATTTACCCTCAGCGCGAGCTTTTTCCTGATATTGACGTCTTTCATCATAAGAAAAAGCTTCGCTTGCAGCTGACAAGCCTTCTGTAAAAGCAGAACGATCCCAAACGATACCGCTAGGAGTTTTGTAAGGAAACTCCTCAGGGCGCACCATATTTTTCAGACGTAATGTAATTGGATCCATGTCCAACTTTTTTGCCGCCATATTCATTAAGCGTTCCATCACAAAAGTTGAGGTAGGCCTACCAACACCTCGATAAGGTCCAGTAGGCGCCTTAGGGGTAGATACCGCAATCACACTTCCGTGGTATGCAGGGACACGATAAGGACCCGGCATAAAACTAATCACCTGTACTGGCTCAATGCCTGCTGTCCATGGATATATCGAATAAGCGCCAATGTCACTAATGACTTCAGCAGTTAATCCTAGAATTTTTCCTTCTGCATCCACAGCCAAACGAGCATGAATGCGTTCATCAAATGCTTGACTAGTAGAAATTAAATCCTCTAGTCGGTCGCCCGTCCATTTAATAGATCGCTGAACTTTTTTTGCCAAAGCACAAACAATCATCTCCTCTGGATAGAGAGAAGTTTTTCCCCCAAAGCCACCGCCCACATCAGGGGAAGCCACACTTAATTGACTGCCTGGCATATCCAATAATTCGGCTAAGGCATCTCTGATAATGCCAGGCACTTGACTGGACGTATATAACTTAATTGCATTTCTGCTTTTCTCGTAATCAGCGAGGTAAACCCGATTTTCCATTGCTACAGAGGTTTTACGATGAAAACGAAATTGCGCCTCAATCAATGCATGAGGGTTTTCAAATGCCTGGTTTATCTCTCCTTTAGCAAAGGATCTTTTAACCAATACATTGCTTGTTAAATTTTCATGCAATAACGGTGCATTGGGTTGGCTAGCTTTGACAGGATCAAACTCAATATCTAAAGGATCTAAAGATACCTCTAATAAATTTAATGCATCTTCTGCAATGTAGCGACTTGAAGCCAATACGACCGCAATGGGCTCACCCACATAACGGACTACTCCATTTGCCAGTGGATAAATTGCGGTAGATTGATAATCAGCCATTCGTGAAGTGGCAACTGCCGGCTTTACTTGATCAGCTATATCGTGCCAGGTATAAACACCATACACACCCGGGAGAGCTTTAGCCTTCTCAGCATTTATTGAGACTACTTTTGCATATGGCTTATCACTTCTATAAACACTCATATGCAAAACATCAGCTAACTGAATGTCGTCTACATACCTACCCATCCCACAAAGTAAACGCGCATCCTCAGTTCTTCGAACAGGCTGCCCAACTAGGCGCTCACCAGCCCCACTTTTAACTGGCTCATATCCTCGTTGATGAACTAGTGATGAAAAAGGCTTACTCATAGAAAGCAGGTCCCTTACGCATGGATTGCCATTGCTCATCATCATGACCAAATAAGATTTGGGAACCTTGTGCCTGAATACGCCTAACCTCACCCATAGATGCAATCGATAGATCAGGGTTCCAGGTATTTTTTGGATTGAGCTCTAAGTCTAAATTCGCTTTCATAGGCACTGCATCTGAAGCCAATAAAAAGGAGCCGTCTTTATCTAGATTGACCATTGCGCCTATCATCCCCGGCGTATGGCCCGGCAAAGGTAGCAATACCAACTTGTCATTCCCTAGAAGATCATATTGACCAGTGATGGTTTTGATCTCGTTTTCATGCTTCCAATCCTTAGGGATATAACCCTTTTGCAATCCATCTTCAGCTTGTGCTGCTTCCAATTCAAATAGGTGGCAAAAAATAGTGGCACGTTTAAAAAATTCGTTGCAGCCACAATGATCAGAATGAAAATGTGAATTAATCACTACATCAATATCGTCTGGCTTTAGGCCAACCAAATCTAGTTGGTTGATTAAATTGTCTTGTGGAGCATTAATTGGAACCATTACTTTTGCCATAGAGCCCCATCGATCTTCAGCATCCTCTGCTACAGAGGGGTGACAGCCTGTGTCAAATAAGATATTGCCTTGTTCGTGTCGAATCAGATAGCAAGTTACAGGAAGCTCAATCGTTTCAGTTTTTTCAGCAGCGGGCAAATACACACTTTTACGCATTCTTAGGCGACCACCTGATAAAGCGTGCATTTTCATAATGACTCCTCTGCTCTTGGGGATATATCTTTGATAGTGATAGCACCAGAATCACGCATTTGAGCGCATTCTCTAACTGCATCAACAATACCTTGATAACCAGTGCATCGACAAAGATTTCCAGATAAGAGCTCCCGAATTTCTTCATCTGTTTTTAGGGGGTATTTTTGCAGCATCTCTGTTGCAGTCATGAGCATTCCAGGAGTACAAAATCCACACTGCAAGCCATGATGCTCATTAAATGCTTTTTGCAAGGGATTGAGTTGTTCTGGTGACCCTAAACTTTCCACCGTATTGATTTCTAAACCATTAGCCTGAATTGCCAACATCAAGCATGATCTGGTGCTTGCGCCATCTACTAAAATTGTGCAAGCGCCACATACACCATGCTCACATCCAACATGAGTGCCTGTTAATCCCAAATGATTACGCAGATAGTCTGATAACAGCAATCTTGGATCAATCAAATCCTCATGAACCTTGCCATTGACTATTACCCATAAAGAGACTTTTTCAATATCGCTCATATTATTTCTCTGTGGAGGCCATATTCCAGGCATTTTTGAAGGTTCGCTTGAACAGTTGACCCGCTAGATGCAGACGATATTCTTCAGAGGCATGCAAATCGGTATTGGGCAAAAGTAAAGAACTCAAGCTAGCAACAGCCTCTTCAAGCAATTGATCGGAATATGCATGCCCATTGAGCTCTTCCTCTAAAGAAGTAAGTCTGAGAGGTGTTTCACCTACACCCATCATCCCAACTCGCAGATTGCTAATGTGGTTCTCAGAATCCTTGTCTACCAATATGCCAACAGCTGCCAATGCAAAGTCGCCGTCGCGTTGTGCAAATTCTTCAAAAGCCCAACCAGTACTGGCTTTTATCTTTGGAAAACGAATTTGAGTCAGAATCTCATCATCCGCAATAACTGTAGAGAGTGAGCCGACAAAAAATTCATTTGCTGAAATCTCCCGCTTGCCATCGACTGACTCACAAATGATGAAGGCGTCAAGTAAAAGGCTCAACATAGGATATTCGGCTGCAGGGTCGGCATGAGACAAACTGCCACCGATAGTTCCACGATTTCGAACCGCTAAGTGAGCGACATGCTTTAGTGCTTCATGCATGATGGGCAAATGATCTATTACCAAATCAGACTGAGCTACGGTGTTGTGGCGTGTTAACGCCCCAATGAGAATATCCTGCCCATCTTCTTTGATAAAGTCGAGCTCCACCAATTTCCCAATATCAACCAATAATGACGGCTGAACAACTCGAAAGTTCAGCATCGGCATTAAGCTTTGGCCGCCAGCTATCACTTTAGCGTCCTCAGCGTTGCGCAAGTGAATAAGCGCCTCCTCTAATGAATAGGCACAAAGATAGTTGAACGGTACAGGCTTCATTAATTACCCTGAAACTGCGGTTCTCTTTTTTCAGCAAAAGCTTTACGACCTTCGTGATAGTCATTACTCTTGCCAGCGGCTGCAATTAACTCTTCAGCCAAATCACTATCAAGAGCGCCCCGTCCCATAGCTACACCATTTAGTATGTACTTGGCACCAGAAATACTTAGCGGCGCATTGGACGCTAGCAGTTTTGCAAAACTTCGTGCTGCAATCATGGGGTCATCAGACAGTTTCTGCTCGCCTTGATTTTTCTTACCAAGTAATTTTTCAAAGAAACTAGGCTTTGCAACTGGGGCAATACTTCCAGACATATGATCAATAAAACCAAGATTTAATGCTTCGGGGGCGGCAAAGCGTTGTGATCCAAATAAAATTTTCTTAGCCTGTACTAATCCCACTAAATTGAGAAGCTTTTGCGTACCCTTTACTCCATAGATAATGGATAAGCGTGCTGCTGGTATACCAAATTTCGCGCTAGAAGATGCATAGCGGAAATCGCATGACATGGCCAAGTGAGCGCCGCCGCCCAAACAAAAGCCACGAATGACTGCAATAGTGGGTTTATTGATGTTTGCAATCGCATCACAACATGCATCAACCGCCACTTCATAATCCCAAACCTGCTTATCAGTCGCTCGAACTTTGCCAAACTCAGAAATATCTGCGCCAGCACTAAAGTCCTCCCCGGCCCCCGTCAAAATGACCGATCGCACATTTGGATCTCTTTCCAAAGCACCTAGGATCCCGGGAATTGCTTTCCACATTCCTAATGTCATTGCATTTTTAGTTTTAGGCCTGTTGAATGTGACAACAGCAATATGATCCGAGATCCAAATTTTGATCTTGTCATCCACCCATACATCCATCACATCCGGGTCATTAGATCCAAACATAAATGCTGTATCGCCAATCCCGTATCCCAACTTCGCTTCGGCACTACCAGTTGATACATTGGCTTTTTTTGCTTTCTGGACTTGAGAGGCGCCCAAGGACTCTTGTTGATATTGTGAAAAATCTATACTTGCAGCCGGCTTTGAATCTATTCCGCCCACAGCCTTGCCAAAACCATCAAAGAAATCATCTGCATTTTTACGTGCAGTTGCATCAATTAAGCGTGAACCTAGTTGGGCTAACTTGCCTCCTACATTGGCCTTAACGGTATAACGCAAAAGAGTTAATGACTGATCCAACTCCTCAAGATCTACCCGTATCTCTGCTTTGGCAAACCCTGCCATCCCACCTTGACCTTCGCCAATCAATATATAGCTTGAAGGGGCATTAATCTCGGAGAGGGTTACATTCCCCAAGAAGCGCGCCTTAATTGGACCAACCTTAGAAACTACAACAGCGGTATAAGAAGTATCAGATAGCTTCTGCAATTCTTCGCAGCCAGGTATGCTCTTTTTTAAAATTTCAGGATCATTTAGAGCATCCCAAACAACACTTCGTGATGCCTCTAAACGCACTTCGCCTACCATATCCATCTGAGCTCTCCGATTGAGGAATTTCTGATTAATTAGCTTTTACAAGCTGTTGTAATACGTCGCGAACTTTTTGAGGAATTGGCGTTGGCTTATTCGTCTTACGATCAACATAAACGTGTACAAAGTGACCCATTGCTGAAGCTATAGCGTCGTCATTCTTGAAAATTGCCACTTCATATTTGACGCTACTATTTCCTAGATGAGCAACCTTTAAGCCAACATGAATCATGTCGGGATAAGCAATCGGTGAAAAATATTTACACTGGGTTTCAATCACTAAACCAATCGTCTCGCTTTTAACAACATCTAATACGTTTCTTTCAATTAAGTAGCGATTGACTGCAGTATCAAAAAAAGAATAGTAGACGACGTTATTAATATGACCATACGCATCGTTATCCATCCATCTAGAATGAATTTCTTCAAACGCTACAAAATCTGCACGAACTGGTGGGGAAGGTTTCTTATCGCTCATAAAGCCTCTCTATAAAGAATTGCAGCATCATTTAAAGTAATTTCGCGGGGACTATTTTGTAACAACCGGGTTTGTAGCATGGCGTCAGCAGCCAATTGATCAACATCATCAGCGGTGATGCCAACCTCAACCAAGCGCTGTGGCAAACCTAGCTCTCCAGCAAGGCCGCCAAGGTAGTTTGCTAACTGACTTGCTTGTTCAATGCTTGAGCCCTGCAAGCCAGGCTTAATAATTTGACCCAATTCTGCATACATATGGTGTGCAGCCTCTAAATTGAACCGCATCACTGGCCCTAACATGAGAGAGTTAGATAGTCCGTGCGGAACATGAAATCTTGCCCCAATTGGATATGCTAAGGCGTGCACGCCTGCAACAGGTGCATTAGTAAATGCCATTCCAGCAAGGCAAGCGCCTAGCAACATATTTTCACGCGCATTAATATCGCTACCGCTCTTAACAGCCTTGTGCAGATTGCCAGCTAAAAGTCGTAGTGCTTCTTTAGCCAAACAATCGGAAACAGGATTTTTTAATCGCTTAGTCGTAAAAGCCTCAATTGCATGAACCATCGCATCAATCCCCGTTGCTGCGGTGACATGTGCAGGAAGTCCAAGGGTTAGCTCCGCATCTAGCAACGCCACATCAGGAAGTAATTGTGGAGAGACCACACCCTTCTTCTCACTTTCGCTCACTGTCACAATTGAAATTGTCGTAACCTCAGAGCCAGTACCAGCCGTAGTCGGAACTAGGATTAAAGGCAATCGTGGGCCTTTTGCCATCCCCACACCATAAACATCAGCCAGCTTTTCTTTACCGGATGCCAACAGTGCAACTAATTTTGCAACGTCCATTGAGCTGCCACCGCCAAAACCTACGATGTAATCAGCGTTTGCAGATTGAGCAGCATGAACCGCGGCATCAATTACCGCCACAGGAGGGTCTGCCTGAACATCGGAAAATACCTGAACCGGAAGACCTAGCTCTTTAAATTGAGGTAATGCTTTATCTAATAACCCTGCAGATAAAACGCCAGGATCTGTAACGATCAAGGTAGATTTTCCACCTCGCTCCAAAATTCTTTTTGCAAGATTGGTTGCACCACCTCTTTCGACAAGGATCGAGCGTGTTGAGTGAAAGTCAAATTGCATATTTGCCCCTTGCTTAATCTATTAAATTGCTTCTTTTAATTTAAAGCGCATTACTTTTCCTGAACCCGTTCTTGGGATCTCTTTTACTACGTGCACCTCTGCAGGAACCTTATATGAGGAAAGGTGGCCCTTTGTAAATTCAATGAGCACTTCTGACTCCACACTCTGACCTTCCCTTAATACAATGAAGACAACTGGAATTTCCCCAAGATGTTTATGCTCGATTCCAACTGCGGCGCAATCAAGCACTGCAGGGTGACGAAGTACTGCCTCTTCAACCTCACCCGGAGCAATGTTCTGACCGCCCCTAATAATGAGCTCCTTAAGGCGACCGGTAATTGTTAGGTACCCATTAGCATCAGCTTTTGCCAAATCACCTGTGTGATACCAACCATTTTTGAGTGCCGCCGCTGTCTCGACTGGCTTATTGTGATAACCCACCATCACATTAGGGCCGCGAACGATCAGCTCACCCTCCTGCCCAGGTCCTAAATCAGCGCCTGTTGCTGGATCAACAATTCGAACCGCCACCCCAACCACTGGAAGACCACATGAACCCAGTGTTCTTCCCCAGATAGGAGAGTTCATTGTCACCATTGTTGAGGTTTCAGTAATTCCATAACCATCTAACAATTTGATACCAAAAAATTCCTCAAACCCTCGATTTAAATCTGCTGGCAATATTGCGCCCGCTGAAATACACAAACGCATACCATTTAATTTCACTGCAGAATCTGCCTTAGCAGACTCTAGGATGTAGTGGAACATTGTTGGAACCCCAGGAAGAACTGTAAATTTTCCTGTTTGCAACAAGCTTAAAACTTGGCTAGACGAATATTTTTCAACAATAAATTCACTAGCACCAGCCGCAACAATGGACAGCACTGAGAAATTGAGCGCATATGAATGAAATAACGGCAATGGTGAAAGTACAACGTCATCTTCATTCAATTCTGCTACCGGGATCCAGCAAGCTGCTACGACCCATAACATTGAGCGGACAGTTAATAGAACTCCTTTTGCTTTACCTGTAGTTCCTGATGTGTAAACGATGAAAGCAACATCATCAATACTAGTTAAGCCATTCTCATCAAATGAGCCTTTTGAGTCGGCACAATAGGTTGAGAAGTTCCCGTAACCTGCAATTTCTTCTTCATCAACAATAATAATTTTTAGGCTTGGATCAATTTCGCCCTTTAGCCCTTCGAGTACCCCCAAGCGATCTTTGGAAGTAATGATCACCTTGGCTCCAGAATCAGTAATCCTGTAGCTCACTTCACCGGGAGCCGCATCATTAGAAATAGGAACGGCTACTAAACCCGCACGAACTGCTCCAAAGCATGCCAAAACCCAATTTACTGAATTAGGAAGGTAGATAGCCACTTTATCGGAGGGCAGCAAGCCATCTTCACGTAACTGTTTGGCAATATTTCTACTTTGGCGATTTAACTCTGCATAACTAGCCTCTTTATAGCTATCCCAGTAAGCGACTTTTGCCCCATATTGAGCTGCTCTTTCTTCTAATAATTGCCCGAGCGGTTTAATCACATCAGTCTTGATCATGCCCAATCTCCACGCCTTAAATGAGTTCTGTAGGTTCTTTGCTCTAATAGCCCAAAATAGCCATTAGTTACTATTGTTATTAGATCATATGAGTAAAATAATTTGGAATCTTCTATAAAAATTTAGGTGTAAACACCTATAAAATATTATAAGTTATTGTTTTAATTAGTTTTATTTAAAATATCCTAAAAAGAATTTAAAAATAGATACTTGTCTTAATGAACTTAAGTTACTAGTATTTACTTAGTTACACACCATCAGCTACACCACTAATAACTAATTACCCGGGACAAGGAGTTTTCACATGTTTAAGAAAAAATTGCTAGCCTCAATCAGTATCATCGCAATGTCATCAGCTTTAATAGCACCGCCTGCATCGGCTCAAATTTCTGGTGACGTTCTTCGTATTGGCGTTCTGCAAGATATGTCTGGTCAGTTTTCGCATGAGTCTGGCGAAGGCTCAGTAACCGCAGTGAAGATGGCAGTAGAAGATTTTGGTGGCAAGGTGCTTGGCAAGCAAATCGAGGTTATTTCTGCCGACCACCAAAACAAGCCAGATATCGGAGCAGCCAAGGCACGTGAGTGGTATGACTCAGGTGTCGATATGATTGCCGGGCTTATTAACTCTGGTGTCGCTTTATCAGTCACGAACGTTGCAAAAGATAAAAATAAGATTGCCATCATTAACGGCTCTGGAAGCTCTAAACTAACTAATGAAGGCTGTACACCAGTCAGTATTCACTACGCATATGACACATATGCATTAGCAACTGGCACAACTAAATACCTCATTAACCAAAGAAAACTTGATACTTGGTATTTTTTAACTGCAGATTATGCGTTTGGTCATGCGCTTGAGGCAGATGCAACAGCAAACATTAAGGCTTATGGCGGAACAGTTGTTGGATCAACAAGATATCCAATGGATACTGCTGATCACTCTTCCTTCTTATTAAAAGCACAAGCATCTAAAGCCAAAGTCGTTGCCTTGGCTGGTTCTGGGCAAGGATTTATTAACGCTGTTAAGTCAGCGCGCGAATTTGGAATCACCAAAGGTGGACAAACTATTGCAGGTTTGCTCGTATGGGATACAGACGTACATGCACTCGGCCTAAAAGAAGCTCAAGGAATGATAATGACTTCTGGTTTCTATTGGGATAGAACACCTGAATCACGCGCCTGGTCCAAACGTTTTTATGAGCGCATGAAGCGCATGCCTCATATGGGTGATGCGGGCGACTACTCCTCAACTATGCAATACCTAAAAGCAGTTCAAGCAGCAGGCACAGATGAGACTGGCGCAGTCATGGCTAAACTTAAATCAACACCAATCAATGACTTCTTTGCTACCAATGGTCGCATCCGCGAAGATGGTCGCATGGTTCATGACATGTATGTTTACCAAGTGAAGTCACCTGCTGAATCTAAGTACGCATGGGATTACCTCAATCTAAAAGAGACTATTCCAGCTGCACAAGCTTATCGCCCACTTAGCGAGAGCTCATGCTACTTAGTTAAAAAATAATTACGCTGTAAAATGTTCGATAAGCCCCCTCGTTTGGGGGCTTATTTTTAAGAGAAATCAGAAGTATCAACAATATTGTGAATTCAATAGCTGAAAATATTGAACCCCTGATGGCAGAGAACTGCTCCGTTAGAAGAACAGTAAACATCATTGGTGATGGTTGGACATTTATGATTTTGCGAGAGTGCTATTTTGGCATTCGTCGCTTTCAAGATTTTCAAGAAATCTTAAGCATTCCTCGCGGCACTCTATCGGCCAGGTTAAATACTCTAGTTGCCGAAAATATTCTTAAAAAAACTTCATCAGATCCGGCAAAGAAACGGCTTGAATATAAACTTACCGAGCAAGGAATTGATCTTTATAAGGTCATGATTGCGCTGATGTCATTTGGAGATAAATGGATTGAGGCGTCTCCAAAGCAACCTTTAAAGTTAAAACATAAAATCTGTAATCATGAATCTCATCCATTTGTTGGATGCCCTCACTGCAGGCAAGAAATTACAGCATCAGAAGTAACCTATAGAAACGGGCCTGGCTTTGGTTATGAACCCGCTTACCCAGGACCAAAACTTCGCAAATCTGCCGATCCCTTGCTACTTGAGAAAAGAAGGCCGAGCTCTGTGGCTAGAGCCCTCAGGACAATTGGCGACCAATGGGGTTTTATGGTTCTTAGGGAGGCCTTTTTCAAAGTAAGAAGGTTTGATCAGATTCAAAACAAATTAGGGATTTCTCCAAATACTCTCGCAAATAGGTTAAATCACTTTTTAGAAGAGGGCATGTTCCAAAAGGTTCAATATCAAAGCAACCCGGATCGATTTGAATATCGACTTACAACAAAGGGTCGAGCAATATTTTCAAGTTTTATGTCTATGCTGGCTTGGGGAGATAAGTGGCTAGCAAAAGATGGCCCCCCAATCATCCTGACTCATACCAAATGTTGTCATGACTTCACTCCTTTAGTAATGTGTGATTTTTGCAAGAATGAGATTCATGCAAAAGATATGAGCTATGACACTGTTTATATCGATCCAAAGGCATCTGTAAACACAAAAGCTGATCTCGAAGAATAGCTAAAGAGTTAATTACCCCCAAACCAAAACAATGGATTCATGTGGCGAGCAGCAAATGTGTGTAGTGCCGCCTACACACTTTCCTAATCTCACAAGCGTTACTTAAAGTGACGCTCACTTGACCAAACCTCACCAATACTTTCTAAACCCTACTTTTTATGAGTTTTAGGGTATGTTTAGGTTCTCAGGTTATGAGAGCAGACATCCAAAGAAAACCACTAGGATTTCAAGAGGTTACAGCGTCTTATTATCGGTGTGTAGCGTTTTGTGTAGTGGATTTAATCTAATTAGAAGAACTGCTGACTCACTCTTTGGTTTTGAAAACCAAGGAAAATTTGGAACAGCCGTTTAGCACTTGGTTGCTCCAAAGTGGTTTTAATGATTTTTACTTTCTAATACTTTGACTTACTGTAATAAATAAAGCACAAGGAAATAATCTACCCCTTTTACTTTTATCTGCCAGTCAATCGCTTCGCATAAGAATCGGCATACGCTGGGGATCTAAAGAGGAGTACAGGGTCATTAGTTGGTGCAATTCCTTGGGCCATGACTAAGGGATCAAAATTAATCTTCTCGCATGCCCCACCCTGCTGTGGACTAGCGGAATTCAGTGTTAGAACACCTGCTTTAATTTGCTTACGGTCAGTAGGCCAATAAACCGTCGGATTTGATTGCTCATCGGTAGGCTCACCAATTGTCAAAATCATATTCCAACGTACAGGACCAGTCTTTGTTCTAGCCATGATCTCATCATCTAAAAATCTCGTCGGTGCAGTTTTTAACTGTTCATCGCTCAGACGCTTGACTCCATCTTGAGGGACAAAACGCCATTTCACTAAGGTAGTTTTATCTGCCTTATTAATGAACTTGAAGGTATGGATACTATAAAAATCACTATTGGCGTAACTAGTTACTGGATTATTTTTAGCCAGGTACTCTACCAGCGCTTGTGCATCAGGATGACTAGCCTTAAATGCTGCTTGCTTTTCAGGATCTGGCTTGCCAGTAGCCGGATCTGGGGTATTGGCTACTACTCCATCATAAAAGGACTGCGGAGTAGCAGCGCCAAACACGGGCACATTGAGCATGGTGAAATGCTGCACTTTTCTTTGAGGAAGCTCAAACTCCAGCGCCATTCCTCTGGGGTTTCTTGCGGTATCGGGAATTTTTAAACTGCCACCAGCTAGTGAGAATCTACCAATGACGGGAATAGTCTTTCCAGAAAACAATGGTGAAGTCGTATACGCTTGAATGGATTTATCCCCAGTAAATGAACCAGCCACACAAACACCATTAATGTGATTACGCCTTTGACCAGGCGTCGTGCCATATTGTTTTTCTATAGCACCTACCACCTGATCTGCGCTTACTTGATCTTCTGCAAACGATGAACCTGCCAAAAGTAATGATGCAACACACAAGTATATTTTGATACGAAACATATCTGACCTTTCTTGAGCGTTTTATGCAGTAAACCACAAATATAAAGATGGCGCTTAGGCCAGAAAGTAGACGCAACCCTCAATTGAAAAATACCCCAGGCGGCTCTCTTGATGCGATTAATCGCCACTTACTGCTTAAATGATTCTAAAACGCCTTATAAAGCTTCTTGTTCAACTCGCCCATAGAGATCACTATCTCGTTAATTGTTTTGCCAGCTGTTCAATATTGCCAATATTCTCAAAATTTCTTACTAGCGCAATGACGTTCTCCGCTTTCTTGTGTGGGAACTTCGCAAAGTCAGTATTTTGTAAAAACTTGACCGCCACCTCGTCATAACTCATAGGGTCAGCCGGACTACCCTTTCCAAAGTCTGCACGACCTGAGATAGTTCGGCCATCAGCCATTTTGATATCAATGATGGTTGTCATCTTGTCGTATCCAGCTGCCTCAGCTACAGGGTCGACAACAAAATCAACCTTCTCAATCATTGCCTTCACATCTGGACGATTGACTACCTGATCATTAAATTGCGCCAAGCCTGCTTGACCCTCCAAGAGCAAGATCGCCATACAAAATTCCATGGAAAATTTTGCTTGAAGCTCATTAGTGGGTCGATGATGTATGAGTGCGTTTGGCATATTACTGTTTGTACCTACTCGCACCCGAACTACATCTTTTGCCTTTATATTGTTTGCCTTAATAAGCCTTTGCATCTCTGTCATACCAGGGTGATTTAGTGAGCCACATGGAAAAGGCTTAATCGATATTCCAGGATCATCAAATGTCCAGGGGTTGCCAAGCTTTCCTTGAATAGCCTTGACATCATATCCACCGCCAGCAGCATTAAAAAATCCTCTGGGGGCTTCTAGAATTTTATCGGCTGCAGTCCAACCTCCCTGAGCAAATTGTGCCGCAACCACTCCACTTTCTGCGGCTCTTCCTGCATGAAAGGGTTTGGTCATCGTTCCAAAGTTTTCCCTCAAGCCAGCTGCCTCACTTGCGGCAATGGACAGAGCTCTAATAGTGGTTGGGACATCAAGATGCAATAGTTTTGCAGCGGCAGCGGCAGACCCAATAGCCCCTAAAGTTCCCGTTGAATGAAATCCTGCTTGGTAGTGGCGCGGATTGATTGCCTCAGCAACCTTACATGCTACTTCCACTCCAATCTGGTAAGCCAGCATCACTTCTTTACCACTTGATTTTGTCAATTGACCAATAGCCAAAGCTGATGGTAAAACGGGTGCAGTAGGATGGGTTAATAAACCATAAACACGATCTTTAGCTACAGCAAGCTGAGTGTCATCATAATCATCAGCATGAATATCAATGCCATTTGCAAATGCCGAAAATCGAGGGGCGGTGGTGATATTAGTGCCAATAATAATTGCCGGCCCAGAACGAATATTGAGGCTAGCAATGTGCTTACGGACAATGTCACCTAACTCTGTTGAGCTTCCAGAAATTGCTAAGCCCAGGCCATCCAGAAATGATTTTTTACCAAGTGCTAAGGTCGATGCAGGAATATTGTCAAACTGGGTATTGCAGATAAATTCTGCTACGTAGCGAGTCAAACCCTCACCCACTACATTAGCTTTAGCTTCACCTGCTGCGAATACATTGCCGATCATGCCAGCTTGTGCCAAAAGCAAAGTAGTGCCTTTTAAGAAAAGACGGCGATCGCTATTCTCATTCATACCTGTCTCCTAATTATTTTTATTGGTTATGCATCTATATATCTAGATATTATCGAGCAAGTATGCTCTTTATGAATGCTGGCACTCCTACTGGTATACCCTGAAGCACGTATGAACTGCTGTCAATTTAGGTCCACGACCAAAGAGAGTTTTTCTATAGTAAATCATTGCAGCAAAATGGGTTGATTCTGCAATAGTTTTGGTACTTGGGTTTGAGGTGCTGGCGGTCTGTAACCCAATGCACTATGGGGCCGTTCATGGTTGTAATGCATGACCCATTCCCCAACCACTACCTTAGCTTCTTGTAGGCTGTAAAAGATTTCTCCATCCAGCAAGTTATCTCTAAAAGTTCCGTTAAAGCTCTCACAAAAACCATTCTCCCAAGGACTGCCCGGAGTAATGTAAGCAGTCTTCACTCCTATGCCAGATAACCATTTACGCAACTCTTTGGCAATAAATTCTGGCCCATTATCTGAGCGTATGTGCTCTGGGATGCCGTGAGTAATCATAGCGTTGGCGAGCTGCTCAATCACTTGGATTGAACCAATTCTTCTGGCACAGTGGATCGTTAAACATTTTCTACTGAACTCATCAATCATCGTGAGCATCCGGATCTTGCCACCATACGCATCTCTAATGAACACAAAATCGTAACTCCACACATGGTTGGGGTGGGTCGCTCGCAGGCGCATGCAGCTTCCATCGTTTAGCCAGAGCCTGCCTCTAGGGGGCTGCTTTTGTGGGATTTTTAGACCTTCTTCCCGCCAAATGCGAGCCACCTTGCTTGTCGTAGTTTGCCCCCAACCAGCGCTGCGCATCATGCTGGCAATAAACCGATAACCGTATCTACCGTAGGTACTCGCCATCCGAACAACTTCAGCTCGTAGCGGCTCTTCATCATCTCGAGGCAATGGCATGTAGCGATAAGCGGACCTGGATAGCCCCACTAAACTGCAGGCAGTCCGCTCAGAGACCAAATACTTGTCTATGAGCAGCTGCGCTGCATTTTTACGCCTAGCAGGGCTTAGAAGTTTCCCTTGATAACTTCCTTGAGCATCGCTTCTCGCAAGGAGAGATCGGCAACCAGTTTTTTGAGGCGGGTATTTTCCAGTTCTAGATCTTTGTACTTGCGAGCTTGGTCGACCTTCATGCCGCCATATATCTTGCGCCAGCGGTAATAGCTTTGCTCGACTGTGCCCACTTCTTTACAGGCTTGGGCTAGGGTTTTGCCGTTGGTTGTAAGAACATCAATTTGACGCAATAAGGTGACGATTTGCTCGGGTTTGAGACGCTGACCTTTAGCCATATTTAACACTCCTTTAAGTTGAAGATTATAAAAATCCTCTCTTTTGGAGTGGTACTAAAAATCAGGTCAGTTCAAGTAATTGCCTACTTACCCTTTCAACCTCTTACATGGAGCCTTAATTATGACGCTTTAAATCGTCACTAAATTGCCATGTACGGAACGGCTGATGGGGTTGCTTTCTATAAGAAATGCTCCTAGTCACGATGATTTATCCCAGCTACGGCTGGGATTTTTTTGGGCATCGCTTTATAGCCCCCTCCCTAAGGCGGAAAAAGAATCCTTGAAATGGCAAGAAAATCAGAGCTAGGTAAAACAGTTTCTGAGCAAAAAAGTGTGATTCATCGGCTACATAAGCCACCAGAAGACTAAACATCCATTTGAGATTGAATAAAGTCACACACTAAAAGGTTAAAAGGCGCTGGATGACCGGCCTTGGCAACTTCAAGAGTTTGGATGTTAGAAATAAAGCTCTTCGCACCTTCAACGCGCTGCTTAGTACAAATCTTTGAATCGCTACCGTAGATCAGCCCAACTTTCCCTTTAAAGCCATCTAAGGATTCGTGAAAGTTCATGCCCCATACATCAGCCTGATAGGACAAATCAAAATGACCTGGAAGTTGAACATCCGAGATGGCCTTTTCATCAACACGCAAGTCCTCAGCCAACTCTCGTACCTCCCGAAAACCTAGGTCGTTTTTCATCGACTGATAAAGGGTATATAAAGAAGTCCAGTTAACAGTTAGTGCAATATCATTCAAAATGATTCCATAAATCTTTTTGCCAAATATTTGTGTAAGGTACATAGCCAAAACGCCTCCCATGCTCGTACCCAAAATGGTGATACGTTGGTGCGTCTTACCCTCAGTCAGTACGACACCTTGAATTAACTGGCTAATCTCTGAGAGATATAAAGACATCTTGTAGGTGCCATACTCACCAATGAAGTCAGATTCACCTCTACCAGAAAAGTCAATACTAATGACTTTGCAGTTTTCAAATTTTAAAAAATATGCGTGGATTATTGAAAAAGACTCTTTCGTTTCCAGCAACCCTGGCAGGCAAATGAGAATATTTTCCCCCGCCATATCACCAGATACGGTGTAGGCAATTTTTCGAGGATGGTCCACACCCTTGATCTGGAAGTACAGCGTTCTTGGTAGGGCACTCTCCACTCTCACGCTCAATACAAGAGCAGTCCCCGGATTATCTTCTAGAGGTACAAACTGCAGCTCAGACTTGGTAGTCTCTGTGGCGGGTTCATGTGCTATTGAATCAATAGCGGAAGAATTCATCTGAAAAACAGG
Organism: uncultured beta proteobacterium; assembly: GCA_903892315.1. Next base: position 38,460 of record CAITHY010000074.1, read on the forward strand.
CCGCATTGACGTAATGACTTCTGCTTTAATTTCCATCAAGGCATCAAAAATCTTTTTTTTCATCAACTCTACTCATCATAGTTTGGTGGGTCATAGACCTCAATCTAACTACTGTATAGAGTCTTAATGACAGAATTACTTAAAGTGCACCAAAATATGAAATAAAAAGAGCTACCCGTGGGGTAGCTCTAATTAAAAAAACTAAATCAAAAAATAATTAATTCGAAGTACCGGTTGTGTAGTCATAAGTAACCTTTGTGCTGGCAGTATTACTCTTTAATGCCAAGCTATGTAACGTTTCGACATCTTGTGTCACATCCTCTTTTGCAATTTCAAGAGCTGCTTTGACCTCCAACTTAACCTCCGGAATTTTATCTTCCAGTCTTTGAAATTTTGGATTAAATTCATCGGGCAAATGATGTGGATTATTTTCAGCCTTAACAGCAGATTCTGAAATATTTGCCTGCACCTGTGTCACCACCAAACCAATTCCAATGCATGCAGTGCAGAACACTACAAAGCTAAAGCGTGGTCTTCGCCCGAAAAAATCATTGATTGGCATCTTTATCTCCTATTAGTAGGTCTGATCCTGTAAATGAGCTTGGTTAAAGTAAGAGGCTACTTGCTCAACTAGCGACAAGGGGTCTTGCTTTATTAGATTTGATGCTCCAACGGCGCCGCCAAAACAAAAGAATGCAAGTGCTGTAGCAATGTAATTAATTTTTTTCATATCTTCTCCTCCATAAAAGTAAACAAACATAATTTTGTTTACTAATGTAGGCGTGAAATATGTCACTTACATGTAGATTTCATGACAAGTTAGTAGCTACTATTGCCCTAAAGCACCAATAAATTCCGTACTTATTTCTTTTGTGGTTGCAATACAAAATGTGAAGTGCCGCCTACATAATTTTCGAACTGCACAAGCGTTACTTAAAGTAACGCCTACAAGACAAAACCCTCATCATTGCTGATGAGGGTTTGCTTTTCTGGTGGGCCCACCAGGACTTGAACCTGGGACCAAAGGATTATGAGTCCTCTGCTCTAACCAACTGAGCTATGGGCCCGTTAGTCTTGGATCAATCTTCTTCGAGGAAGGTCTTGAGTTTGTCGCTACGGCTTGGATGACG
>CAITHY010000075.1 GCA_903892315.1 uncultured beta proteobacterium
GGCGCTCAGGCGGAGCATCATTTCCTTCGCAGCCTTATTGGTAAAGGTCACCGCCAGGACGCCAATAGGAGATACCTGGCCGGTCTGAATCAACCAGGCTATACGGGTGGTGAGGACACGGGTCTTGCCACTCCCTGCCCCAGCCAAAATCAAGGCTGATTGGGCTTGGCCATTTTCGTGGACGGGCGGGAGGGTCACTGCCTCGCGCTGTTCTGGATTGAGGTTCGCGAGCAAGTCTGAGTACATCAGCCCAATTATAATTTGCCTCTTATGCTAAATGCCTCAAATACCCCTAATTCACCAGCGGCCAGCTCAGCGGACGAGCTCGCCAAATCCTACGAACCCGCACCGATAGAGGCCTACTGGGGTCCAGAGTGGGAACGACGGGGTATTGCGGACTCGACCATGGATGAGGGCAAAGGTGATTTTTCTATCCAGCTCCCCCCGCCCAATGTGACTGGCACCTTGCATATGGGTCACGCCTTCAATCAAACCATCATGGATGGCTTGGTACGTCATGCTCGCATGACAGGCAAAAATACTTTATGGGTGCCTGGCACCGATCACGCCGGTATTGCTACTCAGATCGTTGTTGAACGTCAACTCGATGCGCAAAAAATATCTCGCCACGATTTAGGTCGCGAGAAGTTTTTAGAAAAAGTTTGGGAGTGGAAAGAAACTTCCGGCAATACGATTACTCGCCAAATTCGTCGTCTTGGCGCTTCAATCGATTGGGGTAAAGAATATTTCACGATGGATGGCAAGATGTCCAAGGCAGTTGTCGAAGTATTTGTGCGCCTACATGAACAAGGTTTGATTTATCGCGGCAAGCGCTTGGTGAACTGGGATCCCGTCTTGGGCACAGCAGTTTCAGATTTAGAGGTTGTGAGCGAAGAAGAAGATGGATCGATGTGGCATATCCGCTATCCATTGGCCGATGGCTCCGGCCACCTCACTGTTGCCACCACTCGTCCAGAAACCTTATTAGGCGACGTTGCCGTGATGGTGAATCCAGAAGATGAGCGCTATCAGCACCTCATCGGCAAGTCGGTAAACCTGCCCTTATGTGATCGCCAGATCCCTATCATTGCTGACGACTATGTGGATTTGAACTTTGGTACTGGCGTTGTCAAAGTCACTCCTGCACATGACTTTAATGACTACGCAGTAGGTCAACGCCATAAACTACCCATGATCAACATCCTTACTTTGGATGCCAAGATTAATGAGAATGCTCCAGTCACCTACCAGGGCATGGAAAGATTCGCAGCACGTAAGCAAATAGTTTCAGATTTAGAGTCTGCTGGTTTATTGGATAAAGTTCAGCCGCATAAATTGATGGTGCCACGCGGCGACCGCACCCAAACGATCATCGAGCCAATGCTCACAGACCAATGGTTTGTGGCGATGTCTAAACCCAGTCCAGATAACCAATATCAACCCGGCTCCTCCATTGCTGGCGCAGCTTTGGATGCAGTGACTAAAGGCGATATCAAACTCGTTCCAGAAAACTGGATTAACACTTACACCCAGTGGTTAGAGAATATTCAAGACTGGTGCATCTCCCGTCAACTCTGGTGGGGTCATCAAATCCCGGCCTGGTATGGCGATGACGGACAAATTTTTGTAGGGCGATCCGAGGAAGAGGCTAAAGCAAAAGCGGTAGCAGCGGGTTACACCGGAAAATTGAACCGTGACCCTGACGTTCTGGATACCTGGTTTAGTTCTGCGCTGGTGCCATTTAGCTCTTTAGGTTGGCCAGAAGAAACGCCCGCCTTAAATCATTTCTTGCCTTCATCTGTTTTGGTGACTGGCTTTGACATCATCTTCTTCTGGGTAGCGCGCATGGTCATGATGACCTGCCATTTCACCGGAAAAGTACCATTCCATACTGTCTATGTTCATGGCCTAGTTCGCGATGCTGAAGGCCAGAAGATGAGTAAGTCCAAAGGCAATACCTTAGACCCAATCGATTTAATTGATGGCATTCAGATTGAAGAGTTAGTAGGCAAACGAACTACTGGTCTCATGAACCCAAAACAAGCGGAGAGTATCAGCAAGAAAACCAAGAAAGAGTTTCCAGATGGCATTCCTGCATTTGGTACGGATGCCTTGCGCTTTACTTTTGCTTCTCTAGCTTCGCTTGGTCGCAATATTAACTTTGATCAAAAGCGTTGTGAAGGTTATCGCAATTTCTGTAACAAGCTTTGGAATGCCACTCGCTTTGTTCTCATGAACTGCCCTGGTGGCGACGAGGACAATGGCTTTGCCCCTTGTGACAACCAATGTGGTCCTGAAGGGTATTTAGACTTTTCACCAGCAGACCGCTGGATCGTTTCACAACTCCAAAGAACCGAGGCTGAGGTGGCTAAAGGCTTTGAAGCTTATCGCTTTGACAATATTGCTAGCAGCATTTACCAATTTGTTTGGGATGAGTATTGTGATTGGTATCTTGAGCTTGCTAAAGTGCAATTGCAGACTGGCACACCAGCGCAGCAACGTGCCACTCGCCGCACCCTCTTGCGCGTTCTGGAAACCATTTTGCGTATGGCCCATCCCCTGATTCCATTCATTACTGAAACGCTTTGGCAAACCGTCGGACCTAAGTCCGGCAAAGAACTAGCTAAGCAAACAAAACAGACTATTGCTCTTCAGCCTTACCCTATTGCACAGCCTGAAAAGATTGATGAAAAGAGTGAGGCCTGGGTTGCACAAATCAAAGCTATTGTGGATGCCTGCAGAAATCTTCGCGGCGAAATGCAAGTCCCCCCCGGTCAGAAGGTACCGCTCTGGATTTATGGTCCAAAAGAATTCCTGGAGAAAGCCACCCCCTACCTCATGGCGCTTGCTAAGTTAACTGAGGTCAAAATCTACAGCGATGAATCTGCTTTAGAAAAAGATGCCCCAGGCGCGCCAATTGCCTTGGTGGGCGATATCAAGCTCTTGCTCAAGATTGAGGTAGATGTAGCTGCGGAACGTATTCGCCTTGGCAAGGAAATTGAGCGTTTAGCCAACGAAATCAATAAAGCTAAGGGCAAATTGACTAATGAAAGCTTCGTGGCACGCGCCCCAACCGAAGTAGTTGCCCAAGAAAAACAACGCCTTGCGGGCTTTGAGCAAAACTATGAGAAGCTTGTTGCACAATTAGAGCGTCTCAAATAAAACACAATCAGAACGGATCATTCATGTCAATCCATTTCGGCTCCAAAAAAGTCACTAAGGCAGTATTTCCGGTGGCGGGATTTGGTACACGCTTCTTGCCCGCTACTAAAGCCAGTCCAAAAGAAATGCTCAATGTGGTAGATAAACCGCTGATTCAGTATGCAGTAGATGAAGCTGTTGCCGCAGGCATTACGGAGTTAATTTTTGTTACAGGTCGAAGCAAGCGTGCCATTGAAGATCATTTTGATAAGGCTTACGAACTAGAGGCGGCCCTAGAAGCCAAAGATAAGCAGGATCTTCTCCGACTGGTACGTAGCGTTAAACCAGACAACGTGGATTGCATCTACATCAGGCAATCTGAACCATTAGGCTTGGGTCATGCAGTTCTCTGCGCCGCACGAGTAGTGGGCGACGAACCTTTTGCGGTGATTTTGGCCGATGATCTTTTGGATGGTCAGCCGCCAGTGCTCTCGCAAATGCTCAAAGTATATGAAGAGAAAGAAGGATCGGTATTGGCTGTAGAAAAAATTGATCCTGCTAAAAGTAGTTCATATGGAATCGTCTCGGGGGATGAGGTCAGCAAAGGCATCTATCGCCTGAATGGCATTGTTGAGAAACCAAAGCCAGCCGACGCCCCTTCGGATCTAGCAGTAGTGGGTCGTTACGTGCTTTCCGCAAAGATTTTTGATCATATTCGCAATGTAAAGCCAGGCGCCGGCGGAGAAATTCAGCTAACTGATGCGATTGCTGCTTTACTTAAAGAAGATCCTGTATTTGCCTATGAATATGATGGCGTACGCTATGACTGCGGTAGCAAATTAGGCTATCTCAAAGCATCAGTAGATTTCGCTCTGCGCCATCAAGAAGTAGGCGAAGAATTTGCGGAGTACTTAAAAAGCTGGTCCTTAAAGTAAGAATTCTTTTAGAGAAACAAAAAGGCAGAGATTTTTCTCTGCCTTTTGCTTTATCGCTTTGCTAAAAGAATAGATAGCCGTCTTTTTAGCTACCTACGTTTCATAAAGAAAACCAATACATCACCTTCGGTAGTGCTTGCAAGCAACTCATTCCCAGTTTGTTTGGCAAATGCAGGAAAGTCATGAGCGGCGCCCGCATCGGTTGCTTTAATCTTTAACACTTCGCCTGACTGCATGGTTGCCAACGCTTTTTTAGTACGCAAGATAGGCAATGGGCAGTTCATACCAATCGCATCCACCTCTGCGTTAAAGACAATATTTACTGGTTCACTCATTTGCTTGCTATCCAGTCTTGAACGCCGCTTAAGGCCGCGCCCAACTTGCTAGGATCGGTTCCGCCAGCCATTGCCATTTCTGGTTTACCGCCACCTTTACCACCCACTTGTTGAGCAACAAAGTTCACGAGATCGCCCGCCTTTACTTTGCCAATCGAGTCAGCCGTAACGCCGGCAATCAAGCTCACCTTGTCGCCTTGAACTGAAGCCAACACAATGGCAGCCGTTTTCAACTTTGCCTTGAGGGCATCCATTGTTTCGCGCAATACGCCAGCATCAGCACCATCCAGTCGAGCAGCCAGTACTTTGATGCCATTCACATCAATGGCTTGACCTGCTAATTCATCGCCCTGACTTGCGGCCAACTTAGAGTTCGCCTTCTCCAATTCGCGCTCCGCTTGACGCAGGCTTTCTTGAAGTTGTGCAACGCGATTGACCAAATCGCCAGGATGAGTTTTGAGTATCGCTGCAGCCTCATTAATCTTGTCTTCTAAGCCTTGCAAGAAATGTAGGGCATTGTTTCCTGTAACCGCCTCAACGCGACGGATGCCAGCGGCAACGCCACCTTCAGAAACAATCTTCAAGCTACCGATATCGCCAGTACGCCCTACGTGAGTGCCGCCACAAAGTTCTTTAGAGGAACCAATCTCCAGCACTCGTACTTCTTCGCCGTACTTCTCGCCAAATAACATCATGGCGCCAGTCTTTTGCGCATCATCCAACGACATGACTTTGCCTGAAGTGGCCGTATTTTCAAGAATCTCTTGATTAACGATGTCTTCAATCCGGCGAATTTGTTCTGCCGTAATCGGTGCGTTGTGCGTAAAGTCAAAGCGGGTCTTAGTGGCATCTACCAACGAACCCTTTTGTTGCACATGATCACCCAGCACTTCACGTAAGGCTTTGTGCAAGATATGAGTAGCACTGTGGTTGCGCATCGTATCGGTTCTTTGCTGGATGTCTACCAAGGCATTAATCGCATCACCAACTTTGAGCTCACCCTCAAGCACTTCACCTTGATGACCAAATACATCAGCCTGAATCTTGAAGGTATCTTCCACTGCGAAACGAACACTGTCGTTGCGTAGCTCACCTTTATCGCCTACCTGGCCGCCAGATTCCGCATAGAAAGGGGTGTTATCTAAAACAATGACAGCTGCATCGCCTGCTTTAACAGCGGAGACTGATGAGCCATCGACATACAGCGCAGTCACTTTGGCACCTTCATGCTTCAAGGTGTCATAACCATGAAACTGCGTAGGTTTACCTTTGTAATCAAGACCTTGAGCTACCTTGAATTTACCTGCAGCTCTTGCCTGGTCACGCTGCTTTTGCATCGCCACTTCAAAGCCATCTGCATCGACAGTGACACCACGTTCACGACAAACGTCTGCCGTTAGGTCCAATGGAAAGCCAAAAGTGTCATGTAAGCGGAAAGCCGTTTCACCATCTACTACTTTTGCGCCACCAGCTAAGGCGCTATCCAAAATTTCCATGCCATTGGCAATCGTCTGGAAGAAGCGCTCTTCTTCTTGCTTAATGACTTCGCTAACCTTATCTTGTGCAGCGCGTAACTCTGGATAGGCTTCACCCATCTCTTTGACAAGCGCTGGCACCAATTGATAAAAGAATGGTTTGCGAGCACCTAGTTTGTAACCATGACGAATCGCGCGACGTGCAATACGACGTAGTACGTAACCGCGACCAGCATTACCAGGAATGACGCCATCAACCACAATGAAACTGCATGCACGGATGTGGTCTGCAATTACCTTTAATGAAGGGCTTTGTGCATCACAGTTTTCACCACCGGCTGCATCAACCGCTTCCTTGGAAGCCTTGAGGAGATTGACGAAGAGGTCAATCTCATAATTAGAGTGCACGTGCTGCAAGACTGCTGCAATACGCTCAAGACCCATGCCGGTATCAACACTAGGCTTAGGCAACGGATGCATTACACCGGCCTCGTCGCGGTTGTACTGCATGAAGACGTTATTCCAAATTTCAATGAAGCGATCACCATCTTCATCCGGGCTTCCGGGAGGGCCACCAGGAATATGCTCACCATGATCGTAAAAAATTTCAGTGCAAGGTCCGCAAGGGCCTGTATCACCCATCATCCAAAAATTATCCGAAGCGTAACGCGCGCCCTTGTTATCCCCAATGCGAATAATGCGATCCACAGGAACGCCGATTTGTTTATTCCAAATTTCAAAAGCCTCATCGTCTTCCGCATATACGGTGACTAAAAGCTTTTCTTTCGGCAGCTTAAATACTTGGGTCAATAAATCCCAAGCAAACTGGATAGCGTCCTTCTTAAAATAATCCCCAAAGGAGAAATTCCCTAGCATCTCAAAAAAGGTGTGATGACGGGCGGTATAGCCTACGTTATCCAAGTCATTGTGTTTTCCGCCTGCCCGGATGCACTTCTGGGCAGTAGTCGCGCGGTTATAAGGGCGCTTATCGAAGCCCAAAAATACATCTTTAAATTGGTTCATGCCTGCATTAGTAAATAGCAGGGTTGGGTCATCCCCCGGCACTACTGGGCTGGAAGGGACAATTTGGTGGCCTTTTTGAGCAAAGAAGTCCAGATAGGCCTGGCGAATTTGGGAGACTTTCATGGCAATAATTATCGCATTGGCACCTCTCTAGGGCAAACCCTAGACAAGATCCCCATATCCTGCCTTACAATCGCTCAACATCAATAAATCGACAAATAAGTCGGTAATTAAGGAGCGCAACTTGGAAATCCGCAATCAAAAAGATTTTGGGGCCGGCCTA